>JADGHG010000085.1 GCA_019689585.1 Clostridia bacterium | reverse complement strand
CCGGGAGGTACGCGGAGAGATCGTCCTCCTCGTCGACGGCGACCTGGGCCCGGCCGTCGGCGCCTTCGGGCCGCTCCTTACGGCCGGCCGGGAGGGCCGGGCCGACATGGCCGTCGCCCGCCTTCGACCTCCGGAGGGCCGGGGCGGGCGCGGCCGGGGCGGCTTCGGGCTCGCCCTCGGGCTCGCCCGCTGGGGCGTCCGCCACCTGGGCGGCGTCGCCATGGAGGCGCCGCTCTCCGGCCAGCGGGCGATCCGCCGCGAGGTCCTCGCCCAGGTCGACCTGGAAGGCGGCTTCGGGCTCGAGGTCGGCCTCGATATCGACCTCGCGCGCCTCGGCGCGCGCATCCTCGAGGTGCCGATCGCGGTGGACGCGGCCCACGCCGTCACCGGCCGCACGCTGGGCGGCTTCCTGCACCGCGGCCGCCAGTTCCTCGCCGTGGCGCGCGCGCTCTGGCGCCGGAGGCGCCGGTGACAGCCGACGCGGCCGTCGCCTGGGCGGCCCTCTTGGCCTTCGCGCTCTCCGCGGCCTGGACGGCGGCGTCCCTTCTCGCCTTCCCGCGCCTGGGCTGGACGGCTTCGAACTACCGGGGGGCGCGCCTTCCGCTCGGCACCGGATGGGCGCCCGCGGCCGCCGGCGCGGCCGGGGTCGCCCTCGCCTGGGGGGTGGAGGCGGACCCGCTCCCGTGGATCGTCGCGCCGTTGGCCGCCGCTCTCCTCGGCTGGATCGACGACCGGCTCGGCTCCCACGAGGTCCGCGGCTTCTCGGCCCACCTCCGCGCGCTCCTCCGCGGCCGGCCGACGACGGGGGGCGTGAAGCTCGTGGGCGGCGGCCTTGTCGCGCTCTGGGCGACGAGCCCCTTCGCCGGCTGGACGCCGCCCGGCTGGCCCCCCTCGCCCGCGGGCCGGCTCGCCGGCTGGCTCGTCTCGGCCGGCGTCGTGGCCCTCGCCATGAACGGGCTGAACGCCCTCGACCTCCGGCCGGGGCGGGCCGCGAAGGGGTGGGTCGTGGCCGCCGGCCTCGCCCTCGTCCTCGGCGCGCGCCCGGCCGCCCTCGCGCCGTACGCGGCCGCCCTCGTCGCCCACGCCGCCTGGGACCTGCGCGGGCGCGTCATGCAGGGCGACGCCGGCTCGAACGCCTTCGGGGCGGTGGCGGGGCTGGCGCTCGTGGCGTCGCCCGCGCCGCTTGTCCACGTGGCGGTCCTACTCGCGCTCTGCGGCTTCCACCTCTGGATGGAAGCCCACTCGCTCACCGTCTGGCTCCGGGGGCGGCCCGTCCTCGACTGGCTCGACCGGCTCGGCCGTCCGCCCGATCGCGACCCGCCCGGAGGCGGCTAGCGGCTAGCCGCGCTCGAGCTCCTCGCCCACGCCGGCGAAGAAGGCCGGCGCCACGACCGTCAGCATCGTCGCGGCGGCCACGACCCCCGAGTCGTTCAGGAGGATGAGGGCCGGCACCGCGATCCCGAAACCCAGCCCCGCCGCGCGCAGGAACGGGCGGCCGCGCCAGAGCCGGCCCATCGGCTCGGGCGCCCAGAGGAGCAGCACGGCCGCGCTCGCGAGTGTGACCGCGAGGAGCCGCGTCCAGATCGTGAGCGCGACGAGCCGCCACTCGAGGGCCAGCTTCTCGAGCGCGATGCGGACGAGCGGCCCGGGGCCGGCGGCGCGCACCTCCTCCGCCAGCCGGCCGACGTGCGAGACCGATCCGCCGAGGGCCAGGTCGGCGGCCGTCATCCCGAGGGCGACGGCGAGGAAGCCGAGCGCGGCCCAGGCGAAGTCCGTGACGCGGATGCGGCCGCGCCAGGCGGCGAGGAAGGCCGGGACCATGGCCAGGACGGCCGCCGTCGCCCCGCCGAAGTTGGCGCCGCCCTGGGGCCAGGCCAGAAGCCCGACGCACGAGGCCATCGCGAGCGCCACGAGCGGCAGGCCCCGCCGCGGCGCGAGCTCGAGGATGCCGACCATGAGGACGAGCACCGCCCCGACCCAGACGCCCATGAGCTCGTTCCCGATCCCGTAGTAGCGCGCGCCCGAGAGGGCCGAGTAGCCGAGGTAGGACCAGCGCGTCCAGAAGCCCCCGCGCGCGGCGTCGACCGTGATGAGGAGCGCCGTGAGCGCGGCGAGCGCGTAGAGCGTCCCCTCGGGCCGGCCCCAGAGCCGCCGGCCGACCCAGGCCGAGAGGGCGGCGATGAGGAGCGCGGCGAGGGCCACATCGACGACGCCGGCGAGAAGGCCCGACCACGGCGGCCAGGGCGAGGCCGTGGCGAGGAGGAAGCCGGGGCCGAGGGCGGCCAGGTAGGCGAGCACGTGGGCGAGGGAGCCGAGCCGCCGCCGGGCCGAGACGAGCCGGGCCGAGGCGAAGGCGACGGCGACGAGGTAGGCCGCGATCCAGCCGCGGATCAGATCGGGCCGCAGCCGGTCGATGTTGAGCGTCCGCTCGTGGATGTGCACGGCCGTGAGCACGGCGGGCGGCGCCCCCAGGCCCGGCACGGCCTGGCCGGGCAGAGGCTCGGAGGTGCCGACCGGCGCCTCCGACTCGCTCGGGGTGGGCGTCGCCTGTCCGGCGAGCGCCTCCTCGTCCGCCATCGGCACGACGGAGATGGGACGGCCTTCCATCGTCGCGGGCGGGACGAGCCCGAACCAGGCGAGGACCGTGGGTGCCAGGTCGAGGGCCGTGACGAGGCCGGGCCGGCGGGTCCCGGGCGAGCGGAGGAGGCCCGGCTCCGCGCCTCTCCCCCAGAGGGCGAGCGGCGTGAGGTAGTCGGGCGCGCGCGGGTCCTCCCTCGCGACGGGCGAGACGAGGAGGAGGCCGTCGCGCGCCGGGTCGAGGCTTCGCATGAGGCGGTCGAGAAGGGCCGCCAGCGCCCGGCGGGCCGCCTCCCGCTGCGACTCGGCGACGCCGGGCTCGGCGAGGGGCGCGTAGCGCGTCTGCCGCCAGAGGTCGCCGAACTCGACGGCGACGACCGAGGGGCCGCCGTCTGCAGGCGGGCGGAGCCCGCGCCAGAAGGCGTAGAAGCCGTCGAGGTCGGCCGCGCGGCCGAAGGGCGCGTCCGGGTCGACGGCAAGGGTGGCGGGCCCGACGAGGCCGACGTCGACGACGCCCAGTCGGTCGGCGAGGAAGAGGACGGCGCCCCTCTCGGGCTCGCCGGGGACGTCGGCGTTGCCCCACACGGCCGTGGCGAGCCCGGCCGCGTGGAGGGCCGCGCCGAGCGCGCCCGGCTCCGCTCGGCCGCCCGCGTTCGCGCGCGCGACGGAGGGCATGTCGAGCTCGAGGACGGACCGCTTGGGCGCCTCCTCGCCCGTCCGCCGCCGGAACACGTCGCGGGCGAGCCCTTCAGGCGAGGCCTCGAGGTCCCCGTAGCCGGCGTCGAGCCTTTCTGCCGAGGCCGCCGCCCCGGCCCCCAGGGTGGCGTAGGACGACGCGCGCGTGTTCTCGGCGCCCCGGACGTTCAAGTCCGCCCAGGCCGCCCCGCGCGCGAAGGCCGCGAGCTCGGGCGCGGCCACATCGCCCCAGCCGAGGTCCGGGACGAGGACGACGACGAGCCGGCCGGGCGAGCGCTGGGGCGACGCTTGGGCGCCCGCCGGCGACACCGAGGCGAGGACGGCGAAGGCAGCTGCAGCGAAGGCGGCCATGCGGGCGGCGACGCGCGCGGGCCGCGGCCGCCTGCTCCTCGCCGGGCGCCCGTCACGCATCGCGCCGGGCGGCCGTCCCGGCCGCGAGGAGCCGAGGCCCCGTCGGGCAGCAGTCGAGGAGGGGGCAGGTGGCGCACTCCGGTCGGCGCGCGTGGCAGACGCGCCGTCCGTGGTGGATGAGCCAGTGATGCGCCGCCGCCCAGTCGCGCCGCGGGACGACGCGCATGAGCCCACGCTCGACCGCCTCGGGGGTGCGGCCGCGCGCGAGGCCGAGCCTCTGGGCGACCCGGAAGACGTGCGTGTCGACGGCGATCGCGGGCTCCCCGAAGGCGTTTGCGAGCACGACGTTCGCCGTCTTGCGGCCGACGCCCGGGAGCGACTCGAGCGCGGCGCGGTCGGCCGGCACGGATCCTCCGTGCTCGTCGACGAGGCGGCGCGCGAGCTCGACGAGGTGGCGCGCCTTCGTGCGGAAGAGGCCGACGTCGCGGATCTCCTCGGCGAGCTTGGCCGGGTCGAGGGCGGCGAAGGCGGCGGCGTCCGGGTACTTGGGGAAGAGGCGCGCTGTCACCTCGTTCACGCGCCGGTCGGTCGACTGGGCGGAGAGCACCGTGGCGACGAGGAGCTCGAAGGGGTTCGACCAGCGAAGCGCCGTCTTCGCGTCGGGATAGAGGAGGGCGAGGCGCCTCAGGACCTCGCGCTGCCGTCTCGTGGCCATGGCCCCATGCTAGCAGCTCGCCAGGCCGGCTCGGGGGCGGCGAGCGGGTGCGGTCGGCCGGCGATCCAGGAAGGCTCGCCGTAGCGGCCGGGCGGCCCGACCCGTCGGGGCGGCCCGCCCGGGAAGACGCGCCAGACGGTGCGCCGGTCCGCGCGGCCCCCCGTCTCGAGGACCCAAGCGAGCGCGCCTTCGGGGCCGGCCGCCCACGCGACCACCTCGGTGTCCGGACCGAAGTGGGTGAGGCGCGTCCACCTCGTCCCGTCGAGCCGGAAGAGGTCGGCCGGGCCCGAGGGCGTCCGGCGGAGGAAGGCGTACGTGGCGCGATCGGACGGCGCGCAGAGGACGGGCTTGGCGCCCTCGGGCAAGGGCGGCCCGGCGCGGAGCCGCCCGGTCGCGGGGTCGAGCCGCCAGAGGCGCGGCTCCGTCCCCCGCGGGCGGCCGCCCTGCCAGACAAGGCGCGTGTCGGCGCAGAACGCGGCCATGCCGCCCAGCCAACCCAGGCCCGGCGCCGGTTCCAGGGCCAAGGCGGCGGCGAGCGTGCGGCCGTCGGACGCGTCGAGGACGAGAAGGGCGGCCGCCGGGCGGCGCGGTTCGCCGTCGACGAGGACGGCCAGGCGAAGGCCGCCGGGGTCCCAGGCCAGGCTTCGGAGGAGGTTCGCCGAGAGGCCGGGGAGAGGGGCGAGGGAGCGACGGGCCAGGTCGGCGACGGCCGGGGTGGCTCCGCCCCTCGTCGCGAAGAGGAAGCGCCCGTCCGGGCTCCAGGCGAGCCGGGGCGGCCCCGCCTCCACGGCAGCCGCGCCCGCGGGCCGCGGGAGGGGGACGTCCCAGCTCGGCTCCGAACCGGCGAGGTCCACCACGCGGAGCTCCGCCCCCTCGCCCTGCCGGTCGAACCAGGCGAGCCGCCTTCCGCTCGGGGCGTAGGCCCAGTCGGGCCGCCCGCCCTGAAGGCAGAGGGGCGGGCAGGCGCCGACGGCGAGGGCTGCGCGCCCCGGGCCGAAGGCGAAGGCGCCGCCGGGCGTAGGCACGAGCAGCCACGGCCCGGACGCGCCGGCGGGAGGGCCGGTCGGCCCGGCGAGCCGGCTGAGCCACGCGAAGGCGAGAAAGAGGGCGACGGACGCGAGGAGGGCGGCGTAGGGCGCGCCGCGGCGGATGCGGGCCAACGGGGCCGTCCCCTCCGCGATCGGGGCTTACGGGGAGGCTACGCCCCGGGGCGCGCCCGGATGACGGGCGGCGCGCCGCCTGGCGCCGGCTAGAGGCGCACGTCGATCTGGGGCCGGTTGAGGACCTTGCTGCCCGGCGGCACCGACTCGATGAGCCACACGTTCCCGCCGATCACCGAGCCGCGGCCGATCACGGTGTCGCCGCCCAGGATGGTGGCGCCCGCGTAGATCGTCACGTCGTCCTCGATCGTCGGGTGACGCTTCACGCCCCGCATCAGGTTCCCCTCTTCATCGCGCGAGAAGCTGAGCGCGCCGAGCGTCACCCCCTGGTACACCTTCACCCGGTCGCCGATCTCGGTCGTCTCGCCGATCACGACCCCCGTGCCGTGGTCGATGAAGAAATGGCGCCCGATGCGCGCCCCCGGGTGGATGTCGATGCCGGTCCGGCTGTGGGCGTGTTCGGTGAGCATGCGCGGCAGAAGCGGCACGCCCCGCTCGTGGAGGCGGTGGGCGGCGCGGTAGATCATCACGGCGTAGAAGCCGGGGTAGGCGAGGATGACCTCGTCGACGCCGCGCGCGGCCGGGTCGCCCGTGTAGGCCGCGAGGGCGTCCTCGGCGAGCGCCTCGCGCAGGGACGGGAGCCAGGCGACGAACTCGCGCGCCACCTCGGCCGCCTTCTCGACCTCGGGGCAGGGCGGCGCGCCCTCGGGGCAGGCGGAGCAGAGGCAGTCGTGGACGAGCCGCTCGAGCCCGAGCCGTAGCTCGGCCAGGTCCTCGACGAGCGAGCCGCGCCCCCCCTCGCGGTCGCGGCCGAAGTGGCGGGGGAAGAGGACGCGCCGCAGGGCGAGCGCCCAGCGCTCGACGTCGCGGGCGTCGGGCGACGGCCGCGCGCGGGGCCCGTCGAGCTCGAGAAGCCGCGCGGCGACGGCCGCCAGGTCGTCCGCGTCGCGCATGGCGGAGCCCCCTCGCGTCGAGCATACACGGTCACCGAACCGTCACAGAGGGTCGGCGCGAGGCGTGTCGAAGGAAAGGCCCGACGGCGGACGGGAGGTCCTGAGGCTGGACGACATGGGCGGTGCGATCGCGAAGACGCGCATCTTCACGGTGGCCGAGGCCAACGCCCTCCTCCCGGAGCTGCGGCACATGCTCGCGCGGCTCCGGGAGATCCACGACCGGGTGCAGACGGAGTTCATCCGCATGGAGCGCTCGCGCGCGCGCGGCTACACCAGGGAGGGGAACGTCATCCGGCTCTACGACGAGCGCGCCGAACGACAGCGGCTCGAGCGCGTCATCGCGGAGGGCAACCGCATCATCCTCGAGATCCGGCGCATGGGCTGCGAGCTGAAGGACATCGAGGAGGGCATGGTCGACTTCCCGTCGGAGCTCGACGGCCGGCCCATCGTGCTGTGCTGGCGGCACGACGAGCCCTGGGTGATGTATTACCATGAACCGGGCGAAGGCGCGGCCGGCCGCAAGCCGCTCCCCGCGCACGCCCGTTGACGCGACGGGTCCGCCCCGACCAGGGGGACGAGGCATGAGACGTCGGCCCAGGTGGCCGTCCGATCTGGAGAGGCCGCGGCCGAAGACGTTTCCGACCGAAGCCGTGCACCGGGGCGCCTCGCTCGTCCTGGCGGCCGACCGCAAGGCCGGGCTGCTGTTCGAGACGGCCCTCACCCTGGGCGACGGCGTGCCCGAGCTCGACGCCTGGGCGCTGCAGGCGGCGCTCTCGGCGCGCGGCATCTTCGCCACCTACGACTCCTGCGAAGCCTTCCTCGAGAAGCTCGTCGCGATCGCGGCCGGCGAGGCGCCGCCGGCGACGGTCGAGACGCGGGTGCGGGAACTGGCGCGCGCCTCGGGCGGGGCGGCCGAGAGGGCAGAGGACCCGGCCGCGCGGGCGCTCGCCGAGACCGGATCCGCCCGCGCGAAGCGATCCGCCCGGGCCGGGGCGGGGGCGGCCCGATCGCCGGGGGCCGCGGAGCCGGCCGGCGAGAAGCCGGCCACCGCCCAGCCGGCGGGCGACGGCGGGCGCCGGCGACGCCGCCGCCGCCGGCCGCGCCGGCCGCGCCCCCGCGCGCGCCGGGGGCGCGCGCCCCCCCCCAAGCCCATCGCCGCG
>JADGHG010000084.1 GCA_019689585.1 Clostridia bacterium | reverse complement strand
GTCGGCGACGAGGAGGATCATCTCGAGCAGGTCGCCGATCCCTTGCCGCCGGACGGCCGAGACGGGCACGACGATCGTGTCGCCGCCCCACTCCTCGGGGACGAGGCCCTGCTCGGCGAGCTGCTGCTTCACGCGGTCGGGGTTGGCGCCCTCGCGGTCGATCTTGTTGAGCGCGACGACGATCGGGACCTCGGCGTTCTTGGCGTGGCTGATCGCCTCGACCGTCTGAGGCATGACGCCGTCGTCGGCCGCCACGACGAGCACGGCCACGTCCGTCACCTGAGCTCCGCGCGCCCGCATGGCCGTGAAGGCCTCGTGGCCGGGCGTGTCGAGGAAGACGATGCGCCGCCCCTGCCACTCGACGGTCGAGGCGCCGATGTGCTGCGTGATGCCGCCCGCTTCGCCCTCGGCCACGCGCGTCGAGCGGATGGCGTCAAGCAGCGTGGTCTTGCCGTGGTCGACGTGACCCAGGACCGTGACGACGGGTGCGCGGGGCACGGCCCGCGCCGGGTCGTCGCCCGCGATCCGCCGCCGCCTCGCCCCCTCGGCGAGCGCCACCCGCTTCGCCTCGCGCTCGCCGCCTTTCACCGTCACCCCGAACTCGGCCGCGACGCGCGCCGCCGTGTCGCGATCGACGTTCTGGTTGATCGCGGCCATCACGCCCATGCGGACGAGGTGGCGGATGACGTCCGTCGCGGGCACGCCGAGCTTCTCCGCCAGCTCCCCGACTACGACCGAGCCCTCGAGCTCGATCTCGCGCGCGCGCGGCCGCACCTCCGCCTCGCCGGCGCGCCCTGCGCGCAAAAGCCGCTCGCGCTCGCGCCGCCGCCTGGCCTCCTCGACGGCCTGGCGCTGCCGCCGGATCCGCTCGGCGACCGGCAGGTCCTCGAGCGACTCGTCCGGCAGGATGTCGGGCTCGACGAGTGCGAGCTCGTCGTCATCCTCGGCCGTGACGGTGCCGACGGCCGACTCGGCCTGAGCCGGCGCCCCCGACGCCTTCCCCGCCGCCCGGCCGGGTCGGCCGGGCTCCTCGGCCGGCTCCTTCGGCTGGCGCCGCCTCTCGACGAGGCGGCGCAGCTTGGCGGCGACCGTGTCGTTGATGCTCGCCATGTGATTGTTGAGCTCGATGTTCATCTCGGACTTCAAAAGCTCCAAAAGGTCCTGGCTCTTCACGTCGAGCTCCCGCGCCAGCTCGTACACGCGGATCCCCTTCGGCACCGGTTCGTCCCTCCTCGGCTCGCACGATACCCCGGGCCAAACCCGGGTCGGTCACGACCGCCACGCCGACCGGTCGGCCGCCCAAGGCCCGTCCGATCTCGGCCGCCGTGCCCGGCCGCACGACGGGCGGCGGGGCCGCGCCCTCGGCCGTCCGGGCCGCCACCCTTCTCTCCAGCTCCCGCAAGAGCCCCGCCGAGGCGTCCTCGGCCACGACGAGGAGCGCGGCTTGTCCCGCTTTCAGAGCCCGCATCGCCTCGGCGCGGCCCCGGACGAGCCTCCCCGCCCGAAGCGCGAGCCCCAGGGCGGCGAGGGCGCGCCGGTCAGCCGTGGCCGCCGGCCTCCCGGGGCGCGCCCGCGGCCAGGGCCGCGACGTCCCGGCGGAGGCGTTCGGCCTCGTCGGGCCCGAGCTCGCGCTCGAGCGCGTGGGCGAGGCGGCCGGACAAGGCCTTCTCGAGACAGGCCGGCCCGCAGACGTACGCGCCGCGGCCGTTCCGCCTGCCGGTCGCGTCGACGAGCACCTCGCCCGCCGGCGTCCGCACGATGCGGACGAGGCTCCGCTTGGCCGCCTGTTTGCCGCATCCCACGCAGGTGCGCTGGGGAACCCGCCGGACCTTCATCGGCTCGCCTCCTCGCCTCGCGCCTCAGGCGCCCGGCCGCGCCTCCTCGGCCACCTCGGCCGGCTCCGGCTCGGGCGCGAAACTCGGCGGCGGGGCCGGCGGCTCGCCGCCCCCTGCAAGCCGCGCCTCCTCCTCCGCCACCTGCGTCTCGCTGCGGATGTCGATGCGCCAGCCGGTGAGCTTGGCGGCGAGCCGGGCGTTCTGACCGGCCTTGCCGATCGCGAGGCTCAGCTGGTAGTCGGGCACGATGACGCGCGCCGTGCGCGTACCCTCGAGGATCTGGACCGAGGTGGCCTTCGCCGGCCGGAGCGCGTTCGCCACGTACGTCGCCGGGTCGGCCGCCCAGGCGATGACGTCGACCTTCTCGCCCTCGAGCTCGGCCACGATGTTGCTGATGCGCATGTGCTTGGGCCCCACGCAGGCCCCCACCGGGTCGATGTTCGGGTCGCGGGCGGCGACGGCCACCTTCGAGCGGGCGCCCGCCTCGCGCGCGATGCCGCGGATCTCGACGACGCCGTCGTGCACCTCCGGGATCTCGAGCTCGAAGAGCCGGCGCAGGAGCCCCGGGTGCGCGCGCGAGACGACGACCTGCGGGCCCTTGGTCGTGAGCCGGACTTCCTCGATGTACACCTTCACGCGCTGGCCCTGGCGCAGCTGCTCGCCCGGGATCTGCTCGGCAGGCGGCATCACGGCCTCGGTCTTGCCGAGGTCGACGTAGACGTTCCGCCCCTGGACGCGCGCGACCGTCCCCGTGATGAGGTCGCCCTCGCGGCTTGCGAACTCCTCGTAGACCATGCCCCGCTCCGCCTCGCGGATGCGCTGGACGACGACCTGCTTCGCCGTCTGGGCCGCGATGCGGCCGAGGTTCGCCACCTGGATCGGGATCTCGACGACGTCGCCCGGCACGGCGCTCGGCCGCAGCCGGCGCGCCTCCTCGACCGAGATCTCCAGGTCCGGGTTCTCGACGGCCTCGACGACCGTCTTCAGGAGGAAGAGGCGCGGCACGCCCGTCTCGCGGTCGATGCGGGCCTGGATGTTCGCCTCGGCGCCCGCGCCCTGCTGCACCGTCTGGAGGTTGCGCCGGTAGGCCGAGACGAGCGCCTGCTCGACGGCGAGAAGCAGCGTCTCCTTGTCGATGCCGCGTTCCCGCTCGAGGTCGCCGATCGCCGCAAGAAGGTCGCTCTCGCTACCCGCCACCGCCGCGCCTCCTCACCTTGGTCTCATCCGTCTTCCGCCAGTCTCGCCCGGGCAAGGCGCTCCCGCGCGAGCGCGAGCTCCCCGCCGCCGTCCGTCCGCACCCGCACGAGGCCGTCCTCGAGGCCGAGGAGCACGCCCGTCACCCGGCGCCCTTCGGGCGGGGAGGTGACGAGCTCGACGCGCCGGCCGCGGAAGACCTCGAAGTCGCGGTCGCGCCGGAGCGCACGCCCGAGGCCCGGCGACGAGGCCTCGAGCCGATACGGGCCCGGAATCGGGTCGCGCCGGTCGAGGAGCGCCTCGAAGGCGCGCGAGAACCGTTCGATCTCGGCGAGGGTCACGCCGCCCCCGGGCCGGTCGACGACGGCGCGCAACGTCGTGCGCCCGGCCTCCCGGACGTACGCGACCTCGACCACGACGAGGCCGAGCGGCCGCGCGGCCTCCTCAGCCAGCCGGAAGGACAGCGTCTCGATCTCCCGCGGGCCCGTGGCCTTCCACTCCCCGAAGCGCCCGACGTCCCGCGGAGGCGAGAAAAAAAGTGGGCTTGAACCCACTTCGCGCGCCACGCCCCTCGGGCGTCGAACATCGTGAAGTATACCAAGGCGCTTCAGAAGAGCGCAATCTGATCGTCTTCGGGGAGCCCCGCGAGGGCGCCCACGCGCTCGAGGACGTCGAGCACGGCGCGGCCGAGCCCCGCCCGCTCCCTGAGCTCCGCCCGAGAGCGGAAGGCGCCGCGCGCCCGCTCCTCGCAGAGCTGCCGCGCCGCCTTCTCGCCGAGCCCCGGGGCGGCGACGAACGGGATGCGGACGCCTGCGCCCTCGGGCCGTTCCGCCCGCTCGGCCCCTTCGGGCTCGACGCGAAAACGGGTCGCCTCGCTCCGCGTGAGGTCGATCGGCAGAAGCCCGAGGCCCCGCTCGCGCATCTCGGCGATCAGCTCGAGGAGCGTCGCCTGCTGGCGCTCCTTGGGGGGCGCGCCCACGCGGTCGAGATCGGCCGCAAGGCGCCGGCAGGCCTCGGCGTCGAGCGAAGCCCAGGCCGGATCGAAGTCGCCCGCGTGGATCGTGAAGTGGGCGGCGTAGAAGGCCGCCGGCCGGTGGACCTTGTACCAGGCGATGCGGAAGGCCATCATCACGTAGGCTACGGCGTGCGCCTTCGGGAAGAGGTACGTGATCTTCCGGCAGGACTCGACGTACCAGCCGGGGATGCCGAGGGCGCGCATCGCCTCCTCGTCCTCCGGCCCCAGGCCGCGCCCCTTGCGGACCCGCTCGCCGATGTCGAAGGCGCGCTTGGGCTCCATGCCCCGCTCGATCAGATAGAGGTAGAGGTCGTCGCGCGTGGCGATGACCTCGGAGAGCGTCGCCGTGCCCTCGCGGGTGAGCTCGCGGGCGTTGTTGGCCCAGACGTCGGTGCCGTGGGAGAGCCCCGAGATGCGCACGAGCTCCGCGAAGGTCGCGGGGCGCGTGTCGAGCAGCATGCCGCGCACGAAGCGCGTCCCGAACTCGGGGATCCCGAGCGTCCCGACCTCCCCCTCGCGCTCGGGGAGGCCGAGGGCGCCCCGGCCGCGGAAGATGGCGCGGGTCGCCTCGTCCGAGAACGGCACCTCGCGCGGGTCGACGCCGGTCATCTCGTGGAGGAGCTTGAGCGCCGTCGGGTCGTCGTGGCCGAGGAGGTCGAGCTTGACGAGCCGGCCTTCGATCGCGTGGTAGTCGAAATGCGTCGTCACGTTCGCCCCCGGGTCGTTCGCCGGCCGCTGCAAGGGGGTGAACTCGTGAGGGTCGCGTCCGCGGGGCACGACCATGAGCCCGCCGGGGTGCTGGCCGGTCGTGCGCTTCACGCCCGTGAGGCCGCGCACCAGCCGGCGCACCTCGGCCTCAGAGAGCTCCCGGCCCGACGACTCCGCGTAGGCGCGCACGAGCCCGTAGGCCGTCCGCTCGGCGACGGTCGCGATCGTGCCGGCGCGGTAGACGGAGCCCGGGCCGAGGAGCTCCTCGGCCGCCTGGTGGGCGCGGGCCTGGTACTCGCCCGAGAAGTTCAGGTCGATGTCGGGCACCTTGTCGCCTTCGAAACCGAGGAAGGAGGCGAACGGGATGTCGTGCCCGTCCCCGCGCATGGGCCGGCCGCACTTCGGGCAGGGCCGCGGCGGCAGGTCGAAGCCCGAGCGCACGCCCTCGGGCAGCCCGGCGAACTCGGCCCATCGGCAGGCGGGGCAGACGTAATGGGGCGGAAGCGGGTTCACCTCCGTGATGCCGAGGAGCGTGGCGACGAGGCTCGAGCCGACCGAGCCGCGCGAGCCCACGAGGTAGCCGTCGGCGAGGGAGCGGGCGACGAGCCGGGCCGCGATCGCGTAGAGCGCCGCGTACCCGTGGCCGACGATCATCGCGAGCTCCTCCTCGAGCCTTTCCGCCACCGGTCGCGGCAGCGGGTCGCCGTACAGTTCCCGCGCGCGCGCGTAGGCCTCGTCCGTCACGCGCTCGGCCGCGCCCTCGAGCTCCGGCGCCGAGAGCCCCTCGGGGAGCGGCGAGAGCTCCGGGAAGCTCCGGGCGAAGGCGACCGGCTCGCGCACGACGACCCGCTCGGCCTCCGGCTCGCCGAGGTGCCGGAAGGCGGCCAGCATCTCCTCGGTCGTCCGCAGGTGCACGCCCCGGCGGGGCTCGTCCTCGGCGCGCTGGGAGACGAGGAGCACCTCCCGGCAGGCGGCGTCCTCGGGGTCGAGGTGATGGACGTCGCCGACGGCGAGGACGGGGAGCCCGAGCCGGTCGCCGGCGGCGAGGAGGGCGCGGTGGTACGCCTTCACCGCCTCGTCGTCCACCTGCCCGGCGAGGGCGCTCTCGAGCGCCTCCTGGGGCACGAGCTCGAGGAAGTCGTAGAAGCGGAGCCGCGCCGTCCACTCCTCCTCGGGCTCGCCCGCGAGCCAGGCCTCGAGGGCCTCGCTGGCCGGCCCGCCCGACCCGACGACGAGCCCCGCGCGGCGCGCCGAGAGGACCGACCTCGGGATGCGCGGCACGCGGTGGAAGTGTTCCAAGTGGCTCTCCGTGACGAGCCGGTAGAGGTTCCCGAGCCCCTCCGGGCTTTTCGCGAAGACGGTCGCCTGGACCGGTCGGACGAGCCTCGCGGGGACTAGCCGGGAGAGGCCGGCGAGCTCCTCGAGCGTGGGCGCGGCGGAGAGGCCGCAGGACTCGCCGGCGCGGGCGACAAGGCGCAGGAAGGCGAGGCCGGTCGCGAGGGCATCGCCTTCGGCCCGGTGGTGGCGCGGGAGCGACACCCCGAGCGCCTCTGTCACCTGCGCGAGGCCGTGGCTCGAAAGCTCCGGGAGGAGGGCGCGCGCCAGCCACATCGTGTCGACGGCCGGAGGCCGGAACGGCCGGCCGAGGGCGGCCTGGGCGGCCGCGTGGACGAAGCCGAGGTCGAAGGCGGCGTTGTGGGCCACGACGGGAAGGTCCCCGACGAAGGCCAGGAGGCGCTCGACGGCCGGCCCCGGTCGCGGCGCGCCCCGCAGCATGTCCTCGGTGATGCCGGTGAGCTCCCGCGCCTTCTCGCTGAGGTCGCGGCCCGGATCGACGAACGTGTGGAAGCGCTCGGCCGGCTCGCCTCCCCGGAAGCGCACCGCGCCGATCTCGACGATCGCGTGACTCCTCGGCGAAAGCCCCGTCGTCTCGAGGTCGAGGGCGACGAACTCGCCGGCCGCCGGGCGGCCGTCGGGCCGCAGGACGACGGGGGGCCGGTCGTCGACGAGGTAGGCCTCCATGCCGTAGAGGACCTTGATCCCGTGCCGCCGGGCGGCCAGGGCGGCCTCGGGGAAGGCCTGCACGACGCCGTGGTCGACGACGCCGACGGCCTCGTGGCCCCAGGCGGCCGCGCGGGCGACGAGCCGAGCGACGTCGGCCGTCCCGTCCATGGCGCTCATGCGCGTGTGGGCGTGGAGCTCGACCCGCTTGGCGACGGCCGCGTCCTCGCGGCGCGGGGCGGGGAAGGCGGAAAGGCCCTCGGCGCGGAGGACGAGCTGGGACGAGCGCGGCTCGAGCTCCAACGTCCCCCGCGCGCGCAGCCGGGGACCCGCCTCGAGCCGGGCGGCGAGCTCCTTCACGTCGGCGGCCTCGCCGAAGACGCGGACGGCGATCGAGTCGGCGCCGTCGGTGAGGAAGGCCAAGGCCACGGCCCGGCCGCCCCGGAGCTCGCGCACCTCCGTCTCGAACACCCGCCCCTCGACCACGACGCGCGGCCCCGGTTCGCGGCAGTCAGAGATCGGCACGACGTCGCCCGCCGCCTCTCCGCCCCAGCTCCAGAGGGGCTTCGGCCCGGCGGGCGCCCGAGTGCGGCGGAGCCGCGCCTCGGCCCGGCGGACGAGCTCCGCCTCGTCGAGCGCAGGCGACCCGGACCGCCCCCCGGGTGCGACCTCGAGCCGCACGGAGTACGGGAGGCCGCGCCGCGCGAGCTCCCGCTCCACTTCGGCCGGGATGCCGTGGCGCTCGAGGATCTCGCGCTCGGCCTCGCTCCCGAGCTGGACCCGGACCCCGTCCTCCTCGGCCTCAAGCGGCCGCGCGAGGAGGGCTCCCGCCGCTCGCAGGCGGGACGCCACCTCTCGGACGGCCTCCTGGAAGGCGTCGGCGAGGGCGGGGACGCGCCCCCT
>JADGHG010000083.1 GCA_019689585.1 Clostridia bacterium | reverse complement strand
GAGGCGATGGACGGTGGGCCGCGCGAGGCCGACGATCTCGGAGAGCTCCCCCACCGACGGCGGAGTCGGGGCGTCGGCGAGCCGGTCGAGGAGCGCGACGGCCCGGACGACGGCCTGCACCGACCCGCGGCGGGCCTCCCCGGGCGCCGCTCCGCTCGCCCGCCTCTTGGCCCGCTTGGCCGCCCTCTCGCCGCCCGGAGGCCCGTCCTGTCCGGCCGCCGGCATCGTCCCCGCCCCCCGCGGCCGCGCGCGGCGCCGTCCAACGAAGCGGCGGCGCGCCGCGCGCTGTCCGCATCGCGGACATCATGTTCGTATTGCGAACGACAGGTTCGGCGGCGGCGGGCGAAGTCCTCCCGCGCCTAGCGGACGGGCCGAGGGTCGCCCTCGGCGCCGGCGAGGGCCGCGCGGACGTCCGGCTTCACGACCTTGCCCATCGCGTTTCGCGGCAGCTCCGGCAGAAGTCGCACGACCGTGGGGATCTTGTAGGGGGCGAGCCGTTCGCGCGCGAAGGCGCGAAGCGCCTCGAGGGAGAGGGCCAGGGGCGCGTCCGGCCCGGCCTCGGGCCGGGGCACGATCGCGGCCGCCACCCGCTCGCCCCACTCGGGGTCGGGCACGCCCACCACGGCGCACTCGGCAACGAGCGGATGCTCGCTAAGGACCTCCTCCACCTCGAGCGCCGAGACCTTGAATCCGCCCGTCTTGATGATGTCGACGCTCTGGCGGCCGAGGATCCGGTAGTAGCCGCCCTCGACGACCGCGAGGTCGCCCGTGCGGAACCAGCCGTCCCGGAAGGCGGCGCGCGTCGCCTCGGGCCGCCGCCAGTACTCGAGGAACACGTTCGGGCCGCGCACCTCGATCTCGCCCGGCTGGCCCTCGGCCACGCTCCGGCCGGCCTCGTCGACGAGCCTCACCCCGACCCCGGGGAGCGGCCGGCCCACCGTGCCGGGACGGCGCTCGCCGCGAAGCGGGTTCGAGAGGGCCATGCCGACCTCGGTCATGCCGTAGCGCTCGAGGAGCTCGTGGCCCGTCGCCTCGCGCCACCTCCCGAACAAGGTGACGGGGAGGGCGGCCGACCCGCTCACCATGAGGCGCATGCGACGCGCTCCCGCGGTCATCCGCGCGCGCACCTCGGGCGCCGCCTCCTCCCAGGCGGAGAGGAGGCGGGCGTAGATCGTCGGCACGGCCATGAAGAGCGTGAGCTCGCCCGAGGCGATCGCCCGCCAGGCGTCCTGGGGGTCGAAGCGCTCGTGCACCGTGACCTGCGCGCCCGAGAAGAGCGCCGAGGCGAGGACGTTCACGACGCCGTGGATGTGGTGGAGCGGCAGGACGGAGAGGATGCGGTCGTCCGTCGTCCACTCCCAGGCGAGGACGAGCGAGCGCACCTGGGCTTCGATGTTCCCGTGCGTGAGGACGGCGCCCTTCGGGCGCGAGGTGGTGCCGCTCGTGTAGATCATCAGGGCGCGCCGTCCCGGGCCGATCGCGGGGAGCTCGGGCGAACCCACGGCCCTCGCCGGGCGCGCGAGGGCGAGGAGCGGGATGCCGCGGGCCTCGCAGAGCGGGCGAAGCCTGGCCGCGAGGTCCGGGTGGACGAGGGCGAGGGCCGGCTGGGCGTCGTCGAGGACGTACGCGAGCTCCGCCGGCGGGTGGGAGAGGGCGAGCGGCACGGCCACCCCGCCGGCGCGCCAGATGCCCCACTGGATCGCGACGTAGGTGAAGCCGGGCGGGACGAGGTAGACGACGCGCGCCTCCTCGAGATCGCGCGCGCCGCCCGCGCCGCCCCCGGCCGCCTGCAAGAGCGCCTCGGCCGCGGCCTGCGACGCCCGCAGGAGGTCCGCGTAGCTGAACGCGCCCTCCCCGGTCCGAAGCGCCGTCCGCTCCCCCCACGACCTGGCCCGCTCGACGAGCTCCACGCGCCGTCCTCCCCCGCGGATCGTACCTCTGCGGAGGAATCACCCGGGACGGAGCGAATGACGGGTGCATTACCCATCGACAAGGAGGCGGATCCCCGGTGCGCTTCTGGCGAGGTAGGACGAGAGCCCTCGTGTCGACCGCCGCCTCGTTGGCCGCGCTCCTTCTGCTAGCGGCGGCCTGCGGGGGAGGGGCGACGACGGGCACGGCGCCCGCGAGCGAGGCGACGAGCGAGGCGTCCGAGGGCGGGGCGGCGGGCCAGATCTCGCCCGACGCGACCTTGACGGTCGCCGTCGGCGTCGACCCCGACTCGCTCGACCCGGTGCAGCAGACGACGACCACCGTGTCGAACATCGTCGACAGCGCCGTCGAGACGCTCGTGACGGTCGACCAGGACGGGAAGCTTACGCCGCTCCTCGCGGAATCCTGGGATGTCTCGCCCGACGGCCTCACCGTCACCTTCCACCTGCGGAGCGGCGTCTCGTTCCAGGACGGGGAGCCCTTCGACGCCCAGGCCGTGAAGAAGAACTTCGAGCGGCTCCTCGACCCGAACGTGAAGGTGCCGCAGCGGGCGCCCTTCACCGTGATCCAGAGCGTCGAGGCGCCGGACGACTCGACGGTCGTGCTGCACTTGAGCCACACCTCGCCCGCGCTCGTCTCGGCGCTCACGGCGACGACGGCCGGGATCCTCGCGCCCGACTCCTGGACGCAGCACGGGAACTCCTATGAGAACATCGTCTTCCCCGTCGGCACGGGGCCCTTCGCCTTCAAGGAGTACGTGAAGGGCGACCACGTCTCGTTCGACCGCTACGACGGCTACTGGGGCGAGAAGCCCTACTACGCCCACCTGACGTTCAAGATCGTGCCGGAGGCGGCGACGCGGGAGACGATGCTCCTCGCCGGCCAGGCGGACGTGATCATCCTGCCGCCCATCTCCGACCTCGCGGCGCTCGAGCAGAACCCGCAGGTGAAGGTGCTCGTCGCGCCGAGCGACCGCACGATCTTCATCGCCCTCAACACCCAGAGCCCGAAGCTGAAGGATCCGCGCGTGCGCCAGGCGCTCAACTACGCCGTCGACAAGGACTCGATCATCAAGAACGTCCTCTTCGGCGCCGCGACGAAGCTCGACGCGCCTTCGGCGCCGAGCCTCTTCGGCTACTGCCCCGTCTCCGACCCCTACGACTACGACCCGGCCAAGGCGAAAGAGCTGCTCTCGGAGGCCGGCGTCTCGAACCTGAGCCTGAAGTTCATCGCGCCGACCGGTCGCTACGTGCAGGACTTCCAGGCGGCGCAGGCGATCGCCGGAAACCTCGCCGCGATCGGCGTCGACGCGAACCCGGAGACGATGGACTGGCCGACCTACATCGCGACCATCACGCGGCCGCTTGCGCAGAACGACCTCGACATGCACTTCCTCGGCTGGGCGCCGAGCTACCTCGACGCGAGCCAGCAGATGGTCCAGTTCGAGAAGAGCCAGTGGCCGCCGAACGGGCTCGCCACCTCGTTCTACACGAACCCGGACGTCGAGGCCCTCGTCGCCCAGGCCGACCAGGAGGTCGACCAGCAAAAGCGCGCCGACCTCTACTGCCAGGCGATGCAGAAGATCTGGGACGACGCGCCGTGGATCTTCCTCTGGACGCAGAACTTCCCGATCGTCTACTCGGCGTCCGTGACGAACGTCGGCTACCTGCCGATCGAGAAGTTCGTGGTGCTGCACGCCCGGCCGGCCAAGTGAGCGATCCGGCCGGGCCCGCCCGGGACGCCTTGCGCGAGGCCGGGGGCGAGCCCCTCCGGCCTCGCGCGCGGGGCGCGCGGGAGGCGCGATGAAAGGCTTCACGTCGTATCTCGTCGCGCGGCTCGGGACCTCGCTCGTCACGCTCTTCGGGGTCGCGGTGGCCGTGTTCCTCTTGGTCCGGCTCCTGCCGGGGGACCCGGCGCGCGTGATCGCAGGCCTTCTCGCCACGCCGGACGAGGTCGAGCGCATCCGCCACCAGCTCGGGTTCGACCGGCCCGAGACGGTGCAGTTCGCCATCTTCCTCGGCCACCTGGCCGTCGGCGACCTCGGCGTCTCGGCGCGCACCTCCGAGCCCGTCGCCCGCGAGCTCGCCTCCCGCCTGCCCTACACGATCGAGCTCGCCCTCGCGGCGACCGTCGTCGGCTCCCTCGCCGGCATCCTGGCCGGCGTCGCCTCGGCCACGCGCCGGCGCACGTTCTGGGACTATGTCCTCTCGCTCGGCTCCCTCGGCGGCATCTCGATGCCGGTCTACTGGTCGGGCGTGCTCCTCATGATCGTCTTCGCCGTCGACCTGCGCTGGTTCCCGGCCGCCGGCGCGAGCCAGCCGACGAGCATCGTGCTACCCGGCGTGACGCTCGCCTTCTTCTCCATGGCCTTCGTGACGCGCATGACGCGCGCCAGCATGCTCGACGTGCTGCGCCAGGACTTCGTGCGCACCGCGTACGCCAAGGGGCTCGACGGCCGGCGGGTCGTCTTCCGCCACGCTCTGCAGAACGCGTTCATCCCGATCGTCACGGTCATCGGCCTTCAGTTCGGCAACCTGCTCGGGGGGGCCGTCCTCACCGAGACGGTGTTCGCCTGGCCGGGGCTCGGCCAGCTCCTCGTCCAGTCGATCGAGGCGCGCGACTACCCGATGGTCCAGGGCATCATCCTCGTCTACGCCACGATGGTTATCGTCGTGAACTTCGCCGTCGACATGCTCTACGCGTACATCGACCCCCGCGTCCGCTACACCTAGGGCGGCGCGGGCGACGGGAGGGCGGCGCCGTGCGGGACGTGTGGAAGCGGTTCCGGCAGAGCGGCCCGGCCGTCGTCGGGCTCGTGATCCTCGCGGCCCTCGCGCTCATGGGCGCGTCGGCGCCCCTTCTCTCCCACTACGACCCGACGGCCCAGGACCTCTCCTCGGCCTTCATCCGGCCGAACGCGGCGCATCCGTTCGGCACGGACTTCCTGGGCCGCGACATCCTGACGCGCATCGTATACGGCGCCCGATACTCGCTCGTCATCGGGCTCCTCGCCGTGTTGTTCGGCGCCGTCGTCGGGGTGCCGCTCGGGCTCGTCTCCGGGTACTTCGGCGGCTGGGTCGACCTGGTGCTCCAGCGGGTGACGGACGTGCTCCTCTCCTTCCCCAACATCCTCCTCGCGCTCGCGCTCGTCGCGATCCTCGGCGTGGGGCTTCAGAACGTCATCTTCTCGGTCGGGGTGAGCACGATCCCCGTCTTCATCCGCGTCTCGCGCGGCTCGGTCCTCACCGTGCGCGAGCTCACGTACGTCCAGGCGGCCCGCGCGGCCGGCGCGACGAGCCTCCGCATCCTCGGCCGCCACGTCCTTCCGAACGTGCTCGCGCCGATCGTCGTCCAGGCCACGCTCAGCATCGGCTTCACGATCCTTGCGGCGGCGGGGCTCGGCTTCCTCGGCCTCGGCGTCCAGCCGCCGACGCCCGAATGGGGCTCGATGCTCGGGGAGAGCCGGACGTACGTCTTCAGCGCGCCCTACACGATGACGTTCCCCGGGCTTGCGATCTTCCTCGCCGTCCTCGCCTTCAACCTCGTGGGCGACGGCCTCCGCGACGCCCTCGACCCGTTCCTCGCGGACTGAGGCGCTGGGACGCCGCGGACTGAGGCCCTGGGACGCCTCACCTCGCCGCCAGCGGGTGCAGCCGGTCTTCGATGGCGGCGGTCGCCCGCGCGGGGACGAAGCGGACGCGCCCGTCCTCTTCCACTGCACAGCACTCGCGGCGGGGCGCGTCGTTCACGACGACGGCGTCGCCGACCTCCAACGTCACCCCGGGGTGGATGTATTCGGCCCACACGCGGCCTCGGACGGACGTGACCCGGGTCTCCGTCTCGTAGGGGGAGCCGATCGTCCGGGCGAACACGTCCCCGAGGGCCCACACGGCTCCGCCGCGGACGGAGGCGCCGCACGCCACCGTCCCCGAGGCGACGACGCGGGTGCTCTCGCAGCCCTTCGCGAGAACGACGTCGCCGTCGCAGAAGATCTCGGAGTGGGCAGCGGCATAGACCGAGAGGTGGGCCGGTCCGGGCTCGGCCCGGCGGGCCTCGGCCTGTCGGTCCTCGAGCCGGCGCGCCAGGCGCTGGAGCTCTTCCACGTGCACCGGTTCCTCTCCCCGGAAGAGCCGGTCCAGCTCGACGAGGATGTCTGCGACGGCGCCGCCGACGTTCCGTGCGACGAGGGAGAGCCGCTCGAGCTCGTCCGGGACCTCGCGAAGGCGAGTCTTGAGCGCCGTGCGCACGATCGCCCGCGGGCCGCGGACGGCCCAGTCGGCTTCCTCGACGACGCCGCTCATCCGGATCTCCGCGTAGGATCGGAGGACGTAGTCGACGGCCCGCTTGAGCGCCTCGAGCTCGCGCTGCGCTCGCAGCGCGTCGGCCGAAGGCCCCGCCGCCAAGAGGGACCGCGTCGCGCTTCCTTGGAGCAAGAGATCCCCATGGGCGGCGAGATGGCAGTTCGCCGCCGCGCCCTCGAGGATCAGGGAGCCGCGCGCGACGGCGCGCACCTCCACACAGGTGCCCCGGACCAGGAGGTCGCCGTCCACCTCGATCGTCCGCCCCTCGAGATCGCCCGTGAACATCGAGAGGGGCTGGACGGCGAAGACCCGCGCACCGCCCTCCTCGCGGATCACGAACCGCCCGTCGACCCCCGCGTACAACCGGCCGCCTTCCGCGCGGATCCCCGGCCCGATCCGGTACGGGGTCGCGGCAGGCTGTACGGGCGCCAGCTCCGCCCCGGTGACGGTGTACCCCGGTTCGCTCGGGCGGGCCGGCGAGAGGAGGCCGAGGAAGCGACCGGCAGGGACCGGGACGCCGCGGCGGTCCTTCGCGCCTCGCGCGATCTCTTCGCTCGCCGGTTCGAACGCGAAGTCGGCGCCAGGCCGGGGAGCGCTTCCGCGGGCCACGACCAAGGTCGACATGGCCTCGACTGCGGCGATGCCCTCGAGGGCGTCGCGGTCGATGCCACGGGTGACGCCTGCGGCCGAGAGGACCTGGAGGGCCTCGCCCGGGTCCGGCGGAAGGACCTCCCGGCGTTCCTCGAGGTCGAGGACGACGCGCGGAGCCGGTGGATGGTCGCGGATGGCACGCGTCACCCGGAGCCCGGGGGTCACCGTGAGCATGGCGGCGAGCCCGTCCTGGGCGACGGACACCTCGTAGCGCGGCGGCTCGTACTCCTCCGGGACCTCAGGTCGGATGCGCACGTCGTCGGTCGACCGGAGGGCGCTCGCCGACACGCGCTGGCCGTTCACCTCCAACACGACCCCAGGCCCGGCCACAAGGGCCGCCAAGTCGCCGTCGCCCGCCGGATCCGTGACGAAGGCCCGGCCCTCCCGCACACCGACCTGACCGTCTCGCGTCTCGACGTCTCCCTCGACGGACTCCCGCGCGGGCGCACCCGGGGCGCGCCGGAAGGCCCGGAAGGCCCGGCGGACGAGCTCGCCGAGGGCCATGCCACGGGCCGCGGGGGTGGCCGGGGCCCCCTGTACCCGAGCGTCACTCCCGCGGCGTCGATCCGGCATCGCCCGACCCTCCCGAGGCCTGGTCCCACAGGCGGGGACGCGCCAAGAGGTAGCCCTGTCCCAGCGCGACGCGAAGCTCGGTGCAGAGCCGCAGTTCCTCGGACGACTCGATGCCCTCGGCCACGAGCCGGCTCCCGGACCGCACGGCGAACGACTGCAGGGCTTCGAGGAGGTGGCGGTGCGACCGACTCCGCGTCGCCTCGACGACCAGGCGGCGGTCGATCTTCAGATAGTCCCAAGG
>JADGHG010000082.1 GCA_019689585.1 Clostridia bacterium | reverse complement strand
GCGCCCTCCTCGCCCGCGAGCTCCCGCAGCACCTCGTGGGCCAGGGGAGAGGGCCCCTCGAGCACGACGCGCACAAGGAGCTCCGACCCCAGCGCGCCGCGCTCGGCGAGCGCCTCTTCCGCCCGGCGGACGACCTCGGCCTGAAGCGAGGGCCAGTCGCCGGCCTCGCCGAGCGTGGCGACCTCGACCGTCTCGCGCCGGATAGGCGCGAGCGTCACCTCCTCCACGCGGGCCCCGCCGGGGTCGAGCTCGACGACGAGCCCGCCCTTCGGCCCTGTCTCCGTGGGGTCGAGGCCGAGGAGGCTCCCGGCGTACCAGACCGGTGGGTCGGTGGAGACGGGCTGGCGGCGGTGGATGTGGCCGAGCGCGAAGTAGCCGTAGCCGAGACCGCGGAAGTCGGCGAGCGACGCGGGCGCGTAGCGGTCCTGCCCGCGCGCCGCGCCGGCCACGCCGCTCACGTACGCGTGGACGAGCGCCGCGTGCGGCACGCCGTCGCCGGGGGCGGGCGGGAGCGAGGCGACGAGGTTCGTCCCGTCGCGCGGCCCCTCGTGGCCCACGCCGGTGACGCGGCCGACGAGCCGGCCGTCCCTGTCCGTCACGTCGACCGTGACCGGCCGGTGGCCCCCGACGACGACGAGCGACTCCGGCCAGGCGACGGCGAGGATGCGCGAGCCGGGCCCGCCCGGGTCGTGGTTGCCCGTCACGTAGACGCACGCCACCCCGGCGGCCCTGAGCCTTGCGAGCTCGCCCGCGAAAAAGCGCTCGAGGCCGAGCGGGACGCTCTCGCGGTCGAAGAGGTCGCCCGCGACGAGGAGCGCGTGAAGCCGCTCCCGCAGGCAGAGGTCGACGGCCGCGCGGAAGGCGGAGCGCGAGGCCTCGCGGAGCTCGCGCCGCAGGTCGGGGTCCGCGGCCGCGAAGCCGAAGCCGAGGTGCACGTCGGCGATGTGCAGGAAGCGGAACGCCATGGGGACGAGTTCGGCCCGCCGGGCGCCCTTCCTCTCCTCGCTCGGCCGACGCGCCGCTTGCGGGCCGGGCCTGGGCGGCGCCTCCCGCGGGGCCCCGGCCTCACACGGCGAACCGGCCCCGCCTGGCGAAGGCGGCCGTGAGGGCGCCCGCGGCCGCGAGGACCACGCCGCTTGCCGCGATCGGCCAGGCCCAGCCGAACGCGTCGCCCATCACCCCGCCGAGGAGCGTGGCCGCCATGCTGCCGAGCGAGTTGACGGAGTTGAGGAGGCCGAAGGCCCGCCCGCGGCTTTCGGGCGGCGCGGCGCGCGCCACGAGCACGTTGAGCGAGACGGTCGCCCAGGCCACGGCCACCCCGAAGGCGAGGCGGGAGAGGCTGAGCCAGGCGAGCGAGCCCCAGGCCTGCGGCAGCATCAGGACGCCGCCCAGGACGAGCGAGAGGGAGAGGACGGCCGTGTACGAGCTGCGACCGGCGAGCCCCGCTGTGAACGGCGCGGCCACGACCTGCGAGAGGCCCGCCAGCGCGTAGACGAAGCCCACGGCGAGCGCCGAGGCCCCCTTCGCCCGCGCGTCGATGACAAGCGGCAGGACGGGCGCCGCCAGCATGAGGCCCATCTGCATGAGGAAGAGCACGAGGAAGGCCGCGCCGAGGCTCGGTCGGCGGACGAGCTCGCCCAGGCCCCAGAGGAACCGGCGCAGGGAGGCGCCCGCCTCGCCGACCGGGACGCGCTCGCCGACGAAGGCGAAGGCGAGGAGCGCCGAGAGCGCGAGGCCCGAAGCCGCGATGAAGAAGGCGCCCCGGTAGCCGGCCACCTGGGCGACGGCGCCGCCGAGGAGCGGCCCCAGGACCCCTCCGACGGCGCCGCCGGTCTGGAGCGCACCGAGCGCGCCGCCGGTCTGGGCCGGGGGCGTGTTCGAGGCGACGAGCGCCGTCGCCGCCGGGATGAACCCCGACATCATGCCGAAGGCGATGCGCAACAGGGCGAGCTGCCAGGGCGCGGCCACGAGGCCCATGAGCGCGTACACGACGGCCAGGCTGAAGCCCGAGCGCAGGAGCATCGCCCGCTGGCCGTAGCGGTCGGCGAGGGCGCCCCAGACGGGCGACATGAGGGCCGTGCCGAGGAAGGCGCCCGAGAGGACCACCCCGCTCCAGAGGCTCGGGTCGCCTTCGAGGCCGAGCTCGACGAGGTAGAGGGGCAGGAACGGCATGACGAGCGAGAAGCAACCGGAGACGACGAGCGAGCCGAACCAGAGGACGTAGAGGTTCTGCTGCCAGGGCGAAAGGGACGGGGCCCGGAGGAGGGCGGGGATCTCCCGCCCCGGTGACGCTCCGGCCGCGTCGTCGTCCAATCCCGCCACCTTCTCCGATCGCCCGCGGGGAGGCTCACGCCCGCGTGGGCCGGGCCCCCGCATCCCACGGCCATTCTGCCAATCTCGCCGTCAGATAGGGAACCCAGTCCGGCCCGAAGGGGACGAGGACGCGGACGGCGCGCCCGGCCTCGCGCACCCGCAGGAGGTGGGCGACGCGGTCGCCGAGGCGGTAGACGATCTCGTACCGGCGCGCCGCCCCGGCCTCGTCGGCCGCCTCCCCGAGGGCCGAGAGCGTCGCCGTGTCGCGCGAGAGGGCCGCCACGGACATCGCCCTCGCCCAGGCCTCGCGCGCGAGCGAGAGGAAGAACTCGCGCACGGCGCGGGCGCCCTCCCGCACCGTGAGGCCGGGAAGCGGCCGCTCGGCGAGCGTGCGGTCGGAGTCGTGGAGGAGAAGGCCCATCCCCGCCTCGGCCGCGCGGACGACGCGCCGGCTCTCGCGCCGAAGCCGGACGGGCAAGGCGAAGCCGAGGGCGGCGCCGCCTTCCTCGGACGATGCCCGGCTTCGGGGCAGAAGGCGGTCGAGCGCGCCTTCCTCCGACAAGCCGACGTAGACGAAGCCCCCGCGCGCCTTCACGACCTCCACGACCCTCTCGAGGCTCGCGGTGCCGCTCTCCGGAGGAAGCCCCGGGGACGCGTCCTCCGGCCCGCCCCCGAGATGCGCGTCCTCGAGGACGAGATGCGGCTCGACGCCCCTCCAGGCGGCTTGGCGCACGAGCTCCGCGAGGGCCGCCTCCAGGTTCCAGAGGTCGACTTCGCACCGGGGAGCCGGGAAGAGGGGGAGGAAGGCCGAGGCGACCCCCGCCTCGCGCAGGGCCGAGGCGGTCGCGACCGCGTCCTCGATCGCGGGCCCGGCGAGGAAGCGGCGCCCGGCCGCCCGGTAGCCCGCCCGTCCCACGACCCGTCTCAGCCAGAGGGGCTCGCTCGTCGTCCCACCTCCTCGCATCCGGGCGGCCTCCGCCGTCCGGGGCCGCGTGCCGGCGAGCCCTAGACCTCGGGGAGAGGCGGTCGGGCCGCCTCCTGCCACCAGCGGGCGGCGGCGAGGAGGAAGGGGAGCTCCTCCCCCATCGCGAGAAGCTGCGCCCCGATGGGCAGGCCCTCGTCCGAGAGGCCCGCCGGCAGGCTGAGGCCGGCGAGGCCGAGGGCGTTCGCCGGGCCTGTGTTTCCGAGGTAGCGCATCCTTTGGGCCAGGGCCCGGCGGCTGTCGAAGGTGCCGTCCGGGAAGGCGTAGCCGATCGGGTCGGCCGTGCCGCGCGTCGTCGGGAGGAGGAGCGCCGCCCGCCCCGCAAGGAGGCGGTCGACGCCCCGGCGCGCCTCGGCGAGCGAACGGCGCGCGTCCTCGACCTCCTCGGGCCGGAGGGCGAGCCCTTCGAGAAGCCGGTGGCGCACGTCGGGGCCGAGCCCGCGTCCGGCGAGAAACGGCGGCGACTCGCGCGCGAGCCGCCCGTAGAGGCGGGCCGCCTCCCAGGCGACGATCACGGCCTGCGCCGCCCCCGCCCGCGCGAGGTCGGGCGCCTCCGTCTCCTCGACCTCGACCCCGGCGGAAGCGAGCGCCTCGGCGACCCGGGCGAGCGCCCGCTCGACGTCGGCCCCTTGGCCGTCCCAGAAGGGCCGGCCCCGCACGAGCGCGATGCGCCGTCCGCGCAGCTCCGCCTCGCGCGGCGACTCGCCGAGGAGGACGGCGAGGCCGAGCACGAGGTCGTCCGCCGTCCGCGCGAGGAGGCCCGGGCAGTCGAGGCTCGGGGCGAGCGGCGCCATCCCGTCCGTCGGGAGAAGGCCCCCCGGCGGCTTGAGCCCGAAAAGGCCCGAGAGCGCGGCCGGCGCGCGTACGGAACCGCCCGTGTCGCTCGCGAGCGCGAGGACGCCGAAGCCCGCGCCCAAGGCGGCCGCGGCGCCGCCGCTGCTCCCGCCGGGGGTGCGCCCGGTGTCCCAGGGGTTCCTCGCCGGGCCGAAGTGCGGGTTCTCGGTCGTGGCGCCGAAGGCGAGCTCGTGGAGGTTCGTCTTCCCGAGGACGAGCGCGCCCGCCTCCTTCAGGCGGGCGACGAGCGCGGCATCGCGATCGGCGGGCGGGGCCGCCTCCCCGGGCCGGGCACCCTTCGCCCCGGCGCGCCAGGCGAGGGTCGTGCCGGCCGTCGTCGGGAAGCCGGCCAGGTCGAAGTTGTCCTTGACGGTCACGGGCACACCGAGGAGCGGCTGGCGCGAGAGAGCTCGCTCCCCCTCGGCCGCGAGGGCCGCCTCGGCCTCCCGCGCGCCCGCGAGCGCGAGCTCGGCCGTCACGCGGATGAACGCGTTCATCGTCGGCTCGAGCGCGTCGACGCGGTCGAGGAGGTCGGCGACGAACGAGGACGGGGTGAGGCGACCGGCAAGGTAGGCGGCCTGGAGCTCGCGGGCCGTCATGGCGAAGGGGTCGTCCGGGTCCCTGGGCCGCGGTCGGGCCGGGCTCATGCGCCCTTCTCCGGCCGGCGCCTTATCATCACCGTCATCGTGCCCTCCTGGCAGAGCTCGCCGCGCTGGTTCAAGACCCGGTAGGCGCGCACGAGGATGCCGCGGTCGGGGTGGCTCGTCTCGCGCTTTTCCGCGATCTCCATCTCGAAGCGGATCGTGTCGCCGGGGAAGACGGGGCGGCGGAAGTTCCAGGTGAGCCCGAGGAAGGCGATCGTCGTCCCGTCGAAGAGGCCGAGCCTCTGGTTCAAGCCCGAGACCATGGCGAGGACGAGGAGGCCGTGCGCGATGCGGCGCCCGTAGGGGGTCTCCTTGGCGAACTCCTCGTCGGTGTGGAGCGGGTTGAAGTCCCCCGAGATCCCGGCGAAGAGGGCGATGTCGGCTTCGGTCACGGTGCGGGCCGGGCTCGCGAAGCGCTCGCCGACCGCGAAGTCCTCGAAGTAGCGCGCCACGGTCGCCACCTCCCGCCTCACATGTTGCGGCCGCCGGTCACCTCGAGCACGGCGCCGGTGATGTAGCTCGCGTAGTCGGAGGCGAGGAAGACGACGGCCCGCGCCACCTCCTCGGGCTGCCCGGCGCGGCCGAGCGGGATGGCGGCCAGGGCCTCGCGCCGCACCTCCTCGGGCACCTGGGCCGTCATGGCCGTGTCGATCCAGCCGGGCTGGACCGCGTTCACGCGGATGCCGTAGCGGGCGAACTCGCGGGCGGCCGTCTTCGTCATGCCGACGATGCCGGCCTTGGCGCCCGCGTAGTTCACCTGGCCGAAGTTGCCGACCTTGCCGCTGATGGAAGAGAGGTTGACGATCGCGCCCCCGCCGCGCTCGCGCATGCGCCGGGCGGCGGCGCGCATGCCGAGGAAGGTCCCGCGCATGTGGACGGCCAGGACCAGGTCGAAGTCGGCCTCCGACATCTTGAGGATCGTCGCGTCGCGGGTGATGCCGGCGTTGTTGACCCAGACGGCCAGCCCGCCGAGCCGCGCGACGGCGAGCTCCGCCGCCGCCTCGACGTCGTCTGCGCGCGTCACGTCCGTGACGGCCACCTCGGCCCGCCGGCCGAGGGCGCGCACGGCCTGGGCCGCCTCCTCCGCCGTGTCGCCGTTCTTCTCGGCGATGACGACGTCCGCCCCGTGCCGGGCGAGCTCGAGCGCGATCGCGCGGCCGATCCCCTGCCCGGCCCCGGTCACGACGGCCACCCGTCCCTGGAGGTCGATCACGTCGCCCATCCCCTTCCGGCGAAGGATTCGCGCTCTCGGGCGCGCTTCCCCGCCGGCCGCCGACGGCGTCAGAGGAGCGAGGGCAGAGCGCGTCGCCCGGCCTCGTCCGTCACGTCGAAGAGGTCGGCCACCACCTCGGGCGCGAGCACCTCCTCGGGCGGGCCCTCGGCGTAGCGGCGGCCCGCCTTGAGCGCCAGGACGCGGTCGGCGAAGCGGCGCGCGAACGCGAGGACGTGCTCGACGACGAGCACCGCGAGCCCCGGGTCGGCGGCGAGCGAGCGGACGAGGCGAAGGAGCTCGAGCGCGTGGTTGACGTCGAGGTTCGCCGTCGGCTCGTCGAGGAGGAGGACCTCCGGCTCCTGGGCGAGCGCGCGGGCGACGAGGACGCGCTGCTTCTCGCCGCCTGAGAGCGTGGGGAAGAGCCGGCGCGCGAGGCGGTCGACCCCCATGCGCTCCATGGCGAGGGCCACGGCCCTCCGGTCGCGCGGGCCGGGGCGCCCGAAGCGGCCGAGGTGTGGGTAGCGGCCCATCTCGACGACCTCCTCGACCGTGAGCGCGAAGGGGAGCGCGTTCTCCTGCGGCAGGACGGCGAGCGTGCGCGCGCGCTCGAGGGGCGAGAGGGCGAAAAGCGGCCGCCCGAGGAGCCGGACCTCGCCCGCGTGGGGCCGCAGGCGCCCAGAGAGCGCGCGGACGAGCGTCGTCTTGCCCGAGCCGTTCGGCCCCACGACGGAGAGCACTTCCCCGGCCAGGAGGCGGCAGTCGACCCCGCAGAGGAGGAGCGGGCCGGAGCGGCCGGCGCGCACGGAGAGGCCGTCGGCCACGAGAACCGGCTCCGGCTGGGACGCGCCGATGGCCCCGGGCGCTCCCGGCCGCGTCACGCCGCCTCCCCCCGGTAGCCCGTCGCCTTGTGCGAACGGAGGAGGTAGAGGAAGAAGGGCCCGCCGACGAGCGAGGTCACGACCCCGACCGGCAGCTCGAGCGGTGCCACGACCGTGCGCGCGATCGTGTCGGCGGCCACGAGGAAGGTCGCGCCCAGAAGGGCCGCGCCGGGCACGACGACGCGGTGGTCGGGGCCGGCCAGGATGCGGACGACGTGCGGCGCCACAAGCCCCACGAAGCCGATGATGCCGCTCACGGCGACGGCGGCCGCCGAGAGGAGCGCCGCCACGGCGAGCACCCTGAGCTTCTCGCGCTCGACCTCGAGCCCCAGTTCGGCCGCCACCTCCTCGCCCGAGAGGAAGAGGTTGAGCGGCCGCACGAGCACGAGCGCGAGTCCGAGCCCGACCGCCACATAGGGGGCGAGCGCGAGGAGCTGGGCCCAGGTGGCGCCCGCGAAGTCGCCGAGGAGCCAGAAGTAGACGGGCTGGAGCCGATCCGGGTGGAAGTAGATCACGAGCGCCACGAGGCTGGCCACGAACGCGCTCACGACGACGCCGGCCAGAAGGAGGTACGTCACCGGCACCTCGCCGTCGACGCGCGCGAGGAGGTAGACGACGAGGAGCGCGACCAGCCCCCCGAGGAAGGCGGCGAGCGGCAGGCCCAGGCCGACCGACGCGAAGGCGCCTGCGCCGCCCCCGCCCGCCGCCGCCGCCTCGGCGCCGCCCGCGCGGCCGAACCAGCCGAGGGCGATGACGAGCGTGGCGCCGAGCGCGCCGCCGCTCGAGACGCCCGTCACGTACGGATCCGCCATCGGGTTGCGGAAGAGGCCCTGAAGGAGCGCCCCCGAAGCCCCGAGCGCGAGCCCGACGAGCGCTGCAAGGAGCGCTCGCGGAAGCCGGAGCTGCCAGACGATCGCCCAGTCGGCGCGAATCGCGCCGGGTCCGGCCCCGGGGCCCGCCGCGCCCTGCGCCCCGGGGCCGGCCGGCCCCAGGGCGCGCGCCTCCCAGAGCCGCGCTACCGTGAGGTGGACGGAGCCGCGCACGAGGGCGAGGACGAGACAGAGGAGGAG
>JADGHG010000081.1 GCA_019689585.1 Clostridia bacterium | reverse complement strand
CGCCCGCCCGTCCCGCGCCAGCCGCACGGCGTAGGCCACGTCCTGCTCCGACACGGCCTCGCCCCTCTCGGCCAGCTCGCGCAGCCGGGCCAGGACCTCGGCCGCCTGCGCCACGCGGTCCTCCGGCCCGTCGAGGGCGATCTCGTTCCCCCGCGAGTGGACGCGCACGCCGAGGCCTTCCTCGATCGCCCGCAGGTTGGCCTCGCCGTGGCCGAAGACGATGAGCGCCTGGTAGTTGTCCGGGATCGTGATCCGTCGCTTGTCCACCGCCGCCTCGGCCAACTCCCCACCTCCCGGCCGGCCGCCCGCCTAGCGCGAGGCGGACGGCGCGAACTCGCGCGTCTCGGCGATATCCTCCTCCGTCTCGACGAGCACGGCCACACCGTACACGTCGGCCGTGCGGACGACGAGCTCGGCCGTCGCCCGCACGACCCGCGCCCCCCGGCCGAGCCCGCCCGCCACCTCGGCGACGGCGGTGCGCCGGGCGGCGGCCAAGGCCTCGTCGGGCGACACCTCTCGCGCAGGCGGCGCCTCCGCGCGAACGTCCTCCCGCACGAGCGCCACGGGCGACGTGGGGGACGGCCACGCGCGTTCGCTCACGACGAAAGGGAAGGGGGGTTCCCGGCGCCCCCAGAGGATGAGGGAACGGCCGAAGACGTCGAGCCGGTATCTCGTGAATCCGCGTCCTTGCGCCGGTGTCGCCGCGCGCGCCCGCGCGGGCACTTCCACGTAGCGATGATACCACACGCGCGCCCGCACCTCGCCGCGCGCGCGCACGTCCATCGTCATGCGCGGCGCCCTCGGGTCGGCCGGGTCGTACCCTCTCGGCACCGCCTCCACGCGGCCGCGGACGAGGACCTGCCCCTTCGCGACGATGTCGCCCGGGCGTACGGCCGGCTGCCCCGCGAGCGCGAGGACGTCGGTGACGAGGCCGTCGCGCCGGGCGACGAGGTCGGCGGGCCGGGAGGCGGGTAAGAGCTCGGGCGGCGGCTCCGCCTCCTCGGCCACCCGGATCACGGCGCGCGTGCCGCGCAGGCTCACCGTCGCCCAGCTGAGGCGGGGGATGAGGACGGGGAGGAGCCGGGCCACGCGGTCGCGGTCGAGGGAGGGGCGGAAGGCGCCGGGCGCGAGGCCCAGGTCGCGGGCGGCCGCGAGGATCGCCGGGGCCGGCACCTCGCTCGCCCCCTCGACCGCGACGATCCAAACGAACGAGCTCGCGAGCCAGAGGAGGAGCGCGAGGCCGAGGCCGAAGGCGAGGAGCGAAGGGTGACGGGCGAGCCGGCGGGCGAGTTCGGGGAGGCCCCCCCGGCCGACGACCCGGACGGAGAGGCCGAGCCTTAGGGCTTCGGCCTCGATCGCGGGAAGCGCCCCCCTCGGCGCCGAGAACGTCCAGGCGTCGGGGGCGGCCCGCGCCGCGAAGACGGGGTGGCCGGCCCGGGCCACGGCGCTCACGAGCTCCGCGAGGCGCGCGCCGCGAGCCTCGACGCGCACCCAGCCGGAGAGCCAGCGTCCGACCTTCTCCGCCACGTCAGCCCCGCTCGAACTCGATCCGCCGGAGCCGGCCCACGACCGTGACCTCCTCGGGCGTGACGACCCCGATCTCGAGCTCCTCCCCCTCGATGCGGACCGTCCCGCCCGAGACGGCGATCGCGACCGCCTCCGGCCGGTACTCGAGGAGGCCGCGGTGGTTCTCGACGAGGGCTTGCGCCGCGCCCAGCACGCTCACGCGCGCGAGGTCGAGGACGAGGTCGCCGGGGATCTCGAGCGCGGCGTAGAGGCGCGCCAGGCGGCCGCGGACCCGGGTCGCGCCGCGCCCTGAAGCCACGCGCGCCCCTCCCTCGCCGCGTCGGTCGCTCCGATCCTATGCGGGCAAGGAGTCCGGGAGGCTAGGGACGGCCGCGCCGCTTGCGGGCGGCGGCCTGCGACTTCTTCTTGCGGCGGACGCTGGGCTTGTCGTAGTACTCGTGGCGGCGCGCCTCGCGCAGCGTGCCGCTCTTCTGCAGCTGGCGCTTGAACCGTCGGAGGGCGTTGTCCAGCGTCTCGTCCTCGCCGACGCGGACTTCGGGCACAGGATCCCTCCTTTCGCCTAGCCGGGCGGCCAGGTCATCTGGCGGCCGCCCAGGACGTGCAGGTGCAGGTGGTCGACCGTCTGCCCGCCCATGGGCCCGTCGTTGATGACGAGCCGGTACCCGCGGGCGAGCCCTTCGCTTTCGGCCACGCGGCGAGCCACCTCGAGGAGGCGTCCCAGCATGGGGGCGTCCCCCGGGGCGAGCTCCGAGACGCGCGCCACGTGCGCGCGCGGGATCACGAGCACGTGGGTGGGCGCGACCGGGTTGATGTCGCGGATCGCGAGGAACTCGTCGTCCGAGTAGACGACCCGCGCCGGAAGCTCACCAGCGACGATGCGGCAGAAGACGCAGTCGGCCACCCTGGCTCGCCCCGCCCATCCACTTCGGGCGGAGCGGCCGAAATCCTTCCATTGGGCCCGGCCGCTCGGCGCAGCTGTCCCGGCGCCGTCCCGCGCGTCAGGGCTCCGTCCGCAGCCGGTCTCGCCGGGCCCGGCGCTCGAGCGCGAGCTCGACGAGCCGGGAGACGAGCTCCGGGTAGCGGAGCCCGCTCGCCTCCCAAAGGCGCGGGTACATGCTCATCCGCGTGAACCCGGGCATCGTGTTGAGCTCGTTCACCAAGAGGCGGCCGTCGGGCAGGAGGAAGAAGTCGACGCGCGCAAGCCCCGCCGCGTCGAGCGCGAGGAACGACCGCACGGCGAGGTCCTGCACGGCCGCGACCACCTCGGGCGCGAGCTCGGCCGGGACGATGAGGCGCGTCGCCTCGTCGCGGTACTTCGCCTCGTAGTCGTAGAAGTCCCGGGCCGTCACGACCTCGCCCGGGAGCGACGCGACCGGCTCCTCGTTCCCGAGCACGCCGCACTCGATCTCGCGCGCCGCGACCGCCTCCTCGACGAGGAGCCGCCGGTCGAAGGCGGCCGCCCGGGCGAGCGCCTCCCGCAGCTCCGCGCGGCCCGCCGCCTTGGCGACGCCGACGCTCGAGCCGGAGTTGGCCGGCTTCACGAAGACGGGGAAGCGGAAGCGCCCTTCGAGCGCGTCGAGCACGGCCTCGGGGTCGCGCTCGAGCTCGGCCGCGCGCACGAGCTGGTAGTCGACCGTCGGGATGCCGTGGCGGCGGAGGACGTCCTTCTGGAGCGCCTTGTCCATGCCGACGGCGCTGCCGAGGACGCCCGAGCCGACGTACGCCACGCCCGCGAGCTCGAGAAGCCCCTGAACCGTGCCGTCCTCCCCGTAGGGGCCGTGCAGGACCGGGAAGACGACGTCGACCGCGAGCGCCTCCGCGAGCGCCCCCCGGCTCTCGCGGGACGGCGCGGGCTCCGGGCGCGCGGGCGTCGGAAGGAAGGGGCGGCCGGCGGCGGGGTCGGGCCGGACGGCGAGAAGCGTGCCCCGGCTCGCCTCGAGGCCCGCCTGGAGCGCCCGCTCGGCGTCCTCGAGGACCAGCCAGCGGCCGTCTTTGGCGATGCCGATCGGGACCGGTTCGAAGCGCTCGCGGTCGAGGGCGGCGAGGATCGAGGCGGCCGACATGAGGCTCACCTCGTGCTCGAACGAGCGACCGCCGAAGAGGATGCCGACCCGAAGCCTCTGCCCCATCGCGACCCTCTCCGCCCCCGGCCCGCCTCGCGGCGAGCCCTAGGCTATCAGCATATGGCCGTGCCGCCCGCGACGGTCACGAGCCGAGGGCGTCGCGCATGCGGTCGAAGAAGCGGCGGGCCGGCGCCAGGACGGGCTGGCCCCGCAGCTCGGCCAGCTCCCGGAGGAGCCGGACCTCTTCGGAGGAGGGGTCGCGCGGCACCTCGAGGCCGAGGCGCACGACGAGGTCCCCGCGCCCGCGGCCCCGCAGGTCGGGAAGCCCCCGGCCGCGCAGCCGGATCTCGTGGCCGACCGGCGTGCCCGCCGCGACCCGCACGCGCTCCTCGCCGCCCTCGAGGGTCGGCACGCCGAGCTCGGCGCCGAGGACGAGCTGCGGGTAGCCGAGCGCGAGCTCGAGCACGAGGTCCCGCCCCTCGCGGCGGAAGATCCGGTGCGGACGGACGCGCACGACGACGAAGAGGTCGCCCGGCTGGCCGCCCGGGCCGCCGGACTCGCCCTGGCCGGCGAGCCGGAGCCGCACCCCGTCCTCGACGCCGGCCGGCACGCGCACTTCGATCTCGCGCGTCCGCCGCACGTCGCCCCGGCCCTGGCAGGCCCGGCACGGCTCCTCGACGATGCGGCCCGATCCGCGGCAGCGCGGGCAGGGCTGCACGGTCGTGAACGTGCCGAAGCCGACCTGGCGCGTCATGCGCACGCGGCCGCGGCCGCCGCAGGTGGGGCAGGCGACCGGCGGACGCCCAGGCTCGGCCCCGCTGCCCCCGCAGGTCTCGCACGGCTCGCGCCGCTCAACCCGGATCGTGCGGCGCGTCCCGCGCAGCACCTCCTCCAGCTCGACCTCGACTTCGAAGGTCAGGTCGCGGCCGCGTGCGCGCCGCGGCGCGTGCGCCTCGGCGCCGCCGAAGAAGGCGTCGAAGATGTCGGCGAACCCGAACGGGTCGCGCCCCGCGAAGCCGAAGGCGTCCTCGGCCGCCTGGCCGCCGAAGCCGGCCGCCTCGGCCGCGTGCCCGAAGCGGTCGTAGCGCGCCCGTTTCTCCGGGTCGCTCAGGACCTCGTAGGCTTCGTTGATCTCCTTGAAGCGAGCCTCGGCCGTCGGGTCGCCCGGGTTGGCGTCGGGGTGGTAGCGGCGCGCCAGCCGGCGGTAGGCCTTCTTGATCGTCTCCGCGTCCGCGTCGCGCGGGACGCCGAGGACCTCGTAGTAGTCGGCCGCCATGCCGGCCTCCCCCTCGCTACGCGCCGCCCGCCTTGTCCTTCACGTCGAAGTCGGCGTCGACGCTCCCGCGCTCCCCGGCCGCCGCGCCGTCGCCGCCGGCCGCGGCCGCCTGGGCCGACTGCTGGTAGACGGCGCTCGAGAGCGCGAAGACGGCCTCGCTCAGCTTCTCCTGCGCCTGGCGCAGCCGGGCCGCCTCCTCGCCGGCCTCGTCGCGGACGCGCCGGGCCTCGGCGAGCGCCTTCTCGACCTCGGCCTTGCGGTCGGCGGGCGCCTTGTCCCCGAGCTCGCGCAAGGTCCGCTCCGCCGCGTAGATGCCCGCGTCGAGGGCGTTCTTCGCCTCGACGGCCTCCTTGCGCCGCCTGTCCTCGGCCGCGTGCTCCTCGGCCTCGCGGATCATGCGCTGGATCTCCTCTTCGCTCAAGCCGGTCTGGCTCCGGATCGTCACCTTCTGCTCGCGGCCGGTGCCGCGGTCCTTGGCCGAGACGTGCACGATGCCGTTCACGTCGATGTCGAAGGTGACCTCGATCTGCGGCACCCCGCGCGGGGCCGGCGGGATCCCGTCGAGGATGAAGCGGCCGAGCGTCTTGTTGTCGCGCGCAAGCGGCCGCTCGCCCTGCAGCACGTGGATCTCGACCTGCGTCTGGCCGTCGGCCGCCGTCGAGAAGACCTGCGTCTTCTTCGTGGGGATGGTCGTGTTGCGCTCGATCATCCTCGTGAAGATGCCGCCCTCGGTCTCGATCCCGAGCGAGAGCGGCGTCACGTCGAGGAGCAGCACGTCCTTGACCTCGCCCGCCAGGACCCCCGCCTGGATCGCGGCCCCGAGCGCCACGACCTCGTCCGGGTTGATGCCCTTGAAGGGCTCCTTGCCGAACATGCGGCGCACGGCTTCCTGCACGGCCGGGATGCGCGTCGAGCCGCCGACGAGGAGCACCCGGTCGATGTCCTCCGGCTTGAGCCCGGCGTCGGCGAGCGCCTGCCGCGTCGGCCCCATCGTGGCCTCGACGAGGTCGGCCGTCAGCTCCTCGAACTTCGCGCGCGTGAGCGTCACGTCGAGGTGCTTCGGGCCGCTCTGGTCGGCCGTGATGAACGGCAGGTTGATGTCGGTCGAAGGCACGCTCGAGAGCTCGATCTTCGCCTTCTCGGCCGCCTCCTTGAGCCGCTGCAGGGCCATCCGGTCCTTGCGCAGGTCGATCCCGTGCTCGGCGCGGAAGCCTTCCGCCACCCAGTCGACGATGCGCTGGTCGAAGTCGTCGCCGCCCAGGTGGTTGTTGCCGCTCGTCGCCTTGACCTCGAAGACGCCCTCGCCGAGCTCGAGGATCGAGACGTCGAAGGTGCCTCCCCCGAGGTCGAAGACGAGGATCTTCTGCTCCTCGCCCTTGTCGAGGCCGTAGGCGAGGGCCGCGGCCGTCGGCTCGTTGATGATGCGCAAGACCTCGAGCCCGGCGATGCGCCCGGCGTCCTTCGTCGCCTGCCGCTGGGCGTCGGTGAAGTAGGCCGGCACCGTGATGACGGCCTGGCTGACGGGGCCGCCGAGGTAGGCCTCGGCGTCCGCCTTCAGCTTCTGCAGGATCATGGCCGAGATCTCCTGCGGCGTGAAGGTGCGCTCGCCGATGCGGACCCGCACGCCGCCCGCCGGGTCCTCCTCGACTTTGTAGGGGACGCGCGCGATCTCCTCGCCGACCTCGGCATAGCGCCGCCCCATGAAGCGCTTGATCGAGAAGACGGTGTTGTGCGGATTCGTGACGGCCTGCCGCTTCGCCACCTGGCCGACGAGCCGCTCGCCGTCCTTCGTGAACGCGACGACGGACGGCGTGAGGCGGCTGCCTTCGGCGTTCGCGATGACGGTCGGCTCGCCGCCCTCCATGACGGCCACCACGGAGTTCGTGGTGCCGAGGTCGATGCCGATCACCCTGCCCTTAGCCATCGTCGTCTCCCTTTCCGAGCGGTCCGGGCTCCGGTTCCGGGCCGGGCGGGCCGCCCTCGACGGCGACGGCGACCCGCGCCGGGCGTAGGAGCCGATCTCCCATCTTATACCCCTCTTCGAAGACGCGGGCGACCGTCCCGGGCGCGAGCTCGCCGGCCGGGACCGACTGGAGCGCCTCGTGCCAGGCCGGGTCGAACGGCCGTCCGAGGGCCTCGATGCGCTCGACGCCGGCCCGCGCGAGGGCGTCCTTCAGCTGCCGGAGCGTCATCCGCACGCCCTCGCGCAGGGCCTCCTCGCCGCCCTCGACCTCGGCCGCCCGCTCGAGGTTGTCGACGACGGAGAGGAGGCTTCGCGCGAGCTCCGCCGCGCCGGCCTCCCGCGCCCTCTCGAGCTCCTTCTCGCTCCGCCGCCGGAAGTTGTCGAAGTCGGCCTTCACGCGTCGAAGGAGGTCGAGGTACTCGGCCGCCTCGCTCTCCTTGGCCGCGAGCGCCGCCCTCAGCCCGGCCGCCTCGTCCTCGGCCGACGACTCCCCGCCCTCGGCCCCTCCGGCCGGCCCGGCCGCGCCCTCCTCCGCTTCCGACTCCCCGAGCTCGCGCTCCTCCGTCTCGGGTCCGTTCACGTGCGTTCCCCCTCGTCGCCCGCCGGCCGCCCGCCGAGCGGGGCCAGGAGCTTGCGAAGGCCGTCAGCGCCGGGGGAAGGCGTCCCCCACGCCGTCGAACGCGGCGCTCAAGGCCAGGGCGACGGCCTGGACGAGCCCGACGACCTCCGCGTAATCCATCCGCTTCGGTCCCACGACGGCCACCTGGCCCCAGGTGCCGCGGCGGCGGTACGCGGCCGTGACGATGCTGCAGTCCTGCATCTCGCGCACCGCGATCTCCCGCCCGATCGCGACCCGCACCCGGCCTTCGTCGGGCGGCTCGCCCAGCACGCGCCGCAGCTTCGCCTCCTCCTCGATCGCCGAGAAGAGCGCCTCGGCCTTCTCGACGTCGCGGAACTCGGGCTGGCGCAGGATGTTCGTCGTGCCGCCCACGACGAACCCTTCCTCGCCGGACTTGCGCGCGTCGAGGAGGTCGAGCGCCGTCTCGACCAGCTCGCGGTACGAGCGGAGCCAGCCCGAGGCGGCGCTCAGGGCCGACTGCGCGTCGGCGCCGAGCGGGAGCCCCGCGAGCACCTCCGCGAGGACGCGGTTCACCTCGTCGGGGGGGGGCCCCCCCCCCCCGGGGCCGCGGGGGGCGCGGCCGGCGGGGGGCGGCGGGGGCGTTTTCACATCTGC
>JADGHG010000080.1 GCA_019689585.1 Clostridia bacterium | reverse complement strand
CCCCCACCTCGTGCGCGACCTCCACGAGGTGGCGCGCGATGAGCGGCCGCGAGAGCGCCGCCGACAGCGGGTAGACGCCCTCGTAGAGCGCGTTCGCGCAGAGCGCGGGAAAGCAGAAGTCGCGCGCGAACTCGTCGCGGGCGTCGACGACGCGCGCCTCTATGGCGCCGATACGAAGCGCCTTCTCGCGCAGGCCGGCCAAGTCCTTCCCCTCGCCCAGGTCGAGAAGGAGCGCCACGACCTCGTAGCCGTACCGCTCGGAAAGCCACCGGATCGCAACCGACGTGTCGAGCCCGCCCGAATAGGCGAGGACGATCTTCCCGCTCACCCGACTCCCCCTCTTGCGCCCCCGGAGGGCTACATCGTCTCGGCGAAGACAGCCTTCTTCGTGTGAAGCCGGTTCTCCGCCTGGTCGAAGACGGCGCTCTGCGCGCCTTCGAGCACCTCGTCCTCCACCTCCTCGCCGCGGTGGGCCGGAAGGCAGTGGAGGAAGACGGCCTCGGGGTCGGCGAGCGAGAAGAGCGCCCGGTCGACGCCGAAGCCTCGGAAGGCGGCCCGGCGCGCCTCGGCCTCGGCCTCGTCGCCCATGCTGACCCAGACGTCCGTGTACACCGCGTGCGCGCCGGCGACCGCCTCCTCGGGCGCCGACGCGAGGACCAGGCGCGCGCCCGTCGCCTCCCCGATGGCCCGCGCCCGCGCGAGCGCCTCGGGGCGCGGCCCGTACCCCTCGGGCGCCGCCAGCCAGAGCTCCATCCCGGAGAGCGCCGCCCCGTACATGAGCGCCTCCGCCACGTTGTTCGCATCCCCCACGTACGCGAGGCGCAGGTCCGAGAGGAAGCCGGGCTCCTCGCGCAGGAGGCGCTCGGTCCGCCCGAGGCGTTCGGCGAGCGTGAGGACGTCGGCGAGGGCCTGCAGCGGATGGTCGCGGTCGGTGAGCGCGTTGAAGACCGGTTTGTCGGACCAGGCGGCCCACTCGCAGACCTCGGCGTGGGCGTGCGTACGGACGAGGATGCCGTCGACGTACCGCGCGAGGACGCGCGCCGTGTCGCGCAGGGGTTCGCCCCGCGCAAGCTGCGTGTCCGACTCGTGGAGGAAGATGGCCCGCCCGCCGAGCTGGGCCATCGCCACCTCGGCCGAGACGCGCGTGCGGGTCGAATGCTTGCGGAAGACCATCGCGAGCGTCTTGCCGTGGAGCGGGAGCCCGGTGCGCAACCCGAGCTTCCAGCGCAAAGACTCCGCCACGAGATGCGTGAACTCCTCGGGCGTGAAGTCGGCGAGCGTGAGGACGTCGCGGCCGAGAAGCGACCCGGCGACGTTCGGGCGGGTGTCCGCGCGCGCCATCACGAGACCATCGCCTCCCGGCTCGCGACGGCCGAGAGCGAGGCGTCGAGGATGGCGAGCGCCTCGTCGATCTCGGCCTCGCGGACGGTGAGGGGCGGGAGGAAGCGGAGGACGTCGGGCCGCGCCGGGTTCACGAGGAGGCCGCGCTCCGCGGCCGCCTGGGCGACGTCCGCCGCGGCCGGCCCCCCGGGGGCGAGCACGAGGGCGCGCATGAGCCCGAGGCCGCGCTGGCCCGAGACGAGGCCGGGATGGCGCTCGGCCAGCGCCCCGAGGCCGGCCGCGAACCGTTCGCCCTTCTCCCGCACTTCAGCGAGGAAGTCCGGCTCCGAGACGACCCGGAGCGTCGCGAGCGCCGCGGCGCACGCGACCGGGTTGCCGCCGAAGGTCGACCCGTGCGCCCCCGGCCGGAAGGCGAGCCCGACCTCCTCGCGCGCGAGGACGGCGCCGAGCGGCAGCCCTCCCCCGAGAGCCTTGGCGAGCGTCATCACGTCGGGCGTGACGCCGTAGCCCTCGTGGGCCCAGAGCCAGCCCGTCCGCCCGACGCCCGTCTGCACCTCGTCGAGGACGAGGAGCGCCCCGGCCTCGTCGCAGGCCTCGCGGAGGGCGCGGAGGAAGGCCGGCTCGGCCGGCACCACCCCGGCCTCGCCCTGGACCGGCTCGACGAGGACGGCCGCCGTCCGCGGCCCGATCGCCCCCCTAAGGGCCCCGACGTCGTTGAAGGGCAGATGGCGGAAGCCCTCCGGCATGGGCCCGAAGCCTTCCTTCAGGTGCGGCTCGCCGGTCGCGGCGAGCGCGCCCAGCGTGCGACCGTGGAAGCCGTCGGTGAAGGCGACGATCTCGACCCGCTCGGGGTGGCCGGCCTGCGCGTGGTAGCGCCGCACGAGCTTGATCGCGGCCTCGACCGCCTCGGCGCCCGAGTTGCAGAAGAAGACGCGGTCGGCGAAGGAGTGGCCGACGAGCCAGCGCGCGAGCGCCGCCTGCGGCTCCGTGTGGTAGAGGTTCGAGGCGTGCAGCAGTCGGACGGCCTGGCGACGCACCGCCCGCACCACCTCCGGGTGGCCGTAGCCGAGCGCCATGACCGCGATGCCGCCCACGAAGTCGAGGTAGCGCCGCCCTTCCGCGTCCCACACGCGCGAGCCCACGCCCTGCGTGAGGGTGAGCGAGCGGCGGAAGAGCGGCATGAAGGGGTCGCCGACCTCGATCGTCGTCCCGGCCGCGCCGGGGGCCGTCTCTCCGTGTCCCATCTCTCCCATCTCCCCCTGTCCCTCTCCCGGATCGAGCACCTCCCAGCCGCCGACCCGCACCTCGCCCACGCCGGCCGAGAGGGCGGCGAGGGCGGCCCGGAGCTTCGGCACCATGCCGTCCCGCGCCGCTCCGCTGCGCAAGAGGCGCCGGACGTCGGCGAGCACGAGCCGCTTCGCCGGCTCTGCGCCGTCGTCCGCGAACACACCCGGCACATCCGTCACGAACACGAGCTCGGAGGCCGCGAGCCTCGCGGCCAGGGCCCCGGCCGCCTCGTCGGCGTTCACGTTGAAGAGCTGCGGCTCGGGCCCGGGTCCGGAGCCGAAGGGCGTGACGACGGGCAGCCGCCCGAGGGCCCAGGCCTCCGCGAGCGGCCCGAGCTCGACCGACACGACCTCGCCCACCCGCCCGAGACGCCCCTCCTGGGCCGGGCGGACGCGGAAGACGAGCGCGCCGTCGACACCGGTAGAGGCGATCCCCTCCGCGCCCAGGGCGGCCACCCACTCGGGCCCGATCCGCCCCCACAGCACCTCGCGCACGACCTCGAGGGTCGCCTCGTCCGTCACCCGGAGGCCGCCGACGGTGCGCACGGGGATGCCGCGCGCCCGGCACTCGCGTTCGATCGCCGGGCCGCCCCCGTGGACGAGCGCCACCCGGGCCCCTTCGGCCAGAAGGCGCCCGAGGGCGCGCGCGAGGGTCGCCGCCGGGATCTCCTCGCCGGCCCGTCCGCCCACCTTGACCACGACCGTCCTCGTCGCCATCGCGTGTCTCTCCCCGTCGATCGGAGTGGCCTCGGCCGCCAACCTGCCGGCCGCCCGGCCGGGCGGCCGGCTACGATCGGTAGTCGGCGTTGATGCGGACGTACTCGGCCGAGAGGTCGCAGCCCCAGGCGACCCCCTCGCCCGGCCCCGAGCCGAGCGAAAGCCGGATGTCGACCTCGTCCTGGGCGAGCGCCTCCTTCGCCGCGCCCTCGTCGAAGGCGACGGGGCACCCGGCCGCGAGCACCCGGTGCGGCCCGAGCCAGAGCGAGACGGAAGCCGGGTCGAAGGGCACTCCGGCGCGGCCGGCAGCGGCCAGCACCCGGCCCCAGTTCGGGTCGGCCCCGTGCACGGCCGCCTTGACGAGCGCCGAGCCCGCGACCACCCGCGCGACGGCGCGCGCCTTCTCGTCGCTCTCGGCGCCGGTGACGACGACGCGCAGAAGCCGCGTCGCTCCTTCGCCGTCCCGCGCGATCATGGCGGCGAGCTCGGCGGCGAGCGCGGAGAGCGCGTCGGAGAACGTCGCGAGGTCCACCTCGGGGGCGTCCTCGCCGAGCGTCGGCCCGCCGGCTGCGCCGCTCGCGAAGACGAGCGCCATGTCGTTCGTCGAGGTGTCGCCGTCGACCGTCACCTGGTTGAACGTGCGCTCGCAGATCGGCCGCCAGGCGGCCCGCAGGGCCGGCGCCGCGACGGCCGCGTCGGTGAAGGCGAAGGCGAGCATCGTCGCCATCTGGGGGTGGATCATGCCCGAGCCCTTCGCGACGCCGAGGATGCGCGCTTTGCCTGTCGAGAGCGCGACCTCCCGGCTGGCGATCTTCGCGAAGGTGTCGGTCGTCCGGATCGCCTCGGCGAAGGCCGCGGGGCCGAGCGCGGCTCCCTGGCCCGAGCCGTCGCCCTGTACGAGCGCGGCCACGCCCCGCCGGAGCCCGTTCCGTACCCGCTCCATGGGGAGCGGCACGCCGATGACGCCCGTGCAGGCGACGGCCACCTCCTCGGGCCGCACCCCGGCCGCCTCTCCCACGACCTCCTGGATGGCGCGCGTGTCCTCCCAGCCGGAAGGGCCGGTGGCGGCGTTGGCGTTGCCGCTCACGACGGCGAGCGCCTGCGCCCGGCCGCGCCCGGCCACCTCGCGCGTCAAGACGACGGGCGGCGCCTGGACGACGTTCGTCGTGAAGACGCCGGCCACGGTCGCCGGCCGTTCGCAGAGCACGAGGCCGAGGTCGGGCCGGCTCCGCTTCACCCCGGCGTGGAGCCCGACGAATCGGAAGCCGAAAGGCGGGAGGACGGTCACCGCAGCGCCACCTCCGCCCCCAGCCCGGCCGTCTCGGGCCAGCCCATGGCGAGGTTGAAGGCTTGCACAGCCTGCGCGGCCGCCCCCTTGCCGAGGTTGTCGAGGGCCGAGAAGCCGATGAGCCTTCCGGCCTCGCCGTCCCAGAAGAGCGAGAGCACCGCGCGCGGCGTGCCCTCGACCCAGCGCAGCTCGGGCTCGGCGGCCACGACGTCGACGAAGGCGGCGTCGCGGTACGCCTCGGCCAGGGCCTTCGCCGCCTCCTGCGGCCGTCGCGCGCCGGGGCGGAGGAAGGCGGTGAGGAGGATACCGCGCCGAAGCGGCGCGAGCTGCGTCGAGAAGGCCACCTTCGTCCGCGCGCCGGCCTTCTCGGCAAGGGCCCACTCGATCTCCGGCCGGTGCTGGTGGCGGCCGGTCTTGTACGGGTGCGCGTTCTCGGCGAGCTCCGCGAAGAGTCCGGCCGGCCCCGGCCGGTTGCCGGCGCCGGTGATGCCCGAGATCGCCGAGATGGCGACGTCGTCGGGAGAGGCGAAGCCTCCTCGCAGGAGCGGGATGAGGAGGAGGAGGGCGGCCGTCGGGTAGCAGCCCGGCAGCGTCACGAGCGACGCCCCCCGGAGCGCCTCGGCCGACCACTCCGGAAGGCCGTACACCGCCTCGGCCCGGAGCTCGGCGTACTCGTCCGCGGAGAGGGGGTGTGCGCCGCCGTACCAAGTGCGATAGGAGGCGTAGTCGGGTAGGCGCAGGTCGCCGCCCAGGTCGAAGACGGCGAGCCCGAGGCGCCGGAGCGCCAGGGCCCACGGCCCGCTCTGTCCGCCGGGCAGGCAGAGGAAGGCCGCCTCGGCCGTCTCGGCCACCGCCTCCGGCGCGAAGCCGCGCACCACCGTGAGTTCCGCAAGGCGCGCCGAGATGCTCGGCGGAGCGCCGTGCGGAGGCCACTCGGCCTCGTCTCGCAGGACGACCGAGGCGACCTCGACCCGCGGATGGGCGAACAGGTACTTCAACAGCTCCCGACCGGCGTAGCCGCCGGCCCCGATCACGCTCACACGCACCTCGCGCACGCTCCGTTCCCGGCGCGTCGTCGTCCCGACGACGCATCGTCCCCGTCGCCGCGTCATCCGGGCGGCCAGTCGGGAATCCGGGCGCCATGCGCCCGTCACCCGGGGTCGCGGGGCGGTTCCGAGCGGTCCGTGTCGCCGTGCGCTAGGCGCGACAGGCGAAGGAAGGGAAGGCTACGAAGGCGATCCGTCCCTCGGGACCGACAGGCGGAGCCGGCGACCCGGCCGCCTGGGGGCGGGTCGTCGTCGTCGGCAGACGGAGCGCAACGCGAGTGCGACGTCCGGCACCGCCCCTCACCTCCCGAGGCTGGATGACCGTGATGATACGACGCCGGCCCCCGGCTTACAACCCCCCGGCCGGGTCGGCGGCCTCTTCGGGTTCCGCCTCGCGGCCCCGCTCGAGCGGCACGCGCAGCTCGACGCGCGTGCCCTCCCCGGGCCGCGAGGCGATGCGGAGCTCGCCCCCCACCGCGCGGGCCCGGCGCAGCATGTTGCGGATCCCGTCATGCGCGCGGCCGTCGGGCGGCGACCCGCCGGCCGGTTCGCCGCCGAGCCAGGCCGCCGCCTCGAAGCCGGCCCCGTCGTCGGCTACGGTGAGCGTCAGCCGGCCGCCCTCGCGGACGAGCGAAAGCGTCACGCGCCGGGGCTTGCCGTGGCGGGCCGCGTTGGCCAACGCCTCCTGGGCGATGTGCCAGACCTCCCACTGGAGCTGGCGGGGAAGGTCGTCCGTGTCGCCGACGAACCGGAATTCCTTCTCGATCTGCCCCTCGCCGAGGATCGTGTCGGCGAGCCGCCGCAGGACGGTCGCGAAGGCCTCGCCGGCCGGGGGGCCCGAGCGGAGGTCGAGGATGTAGTGGCGGATGTCGCCGATGATGCCGCCGAGCCGGTCGACGGCCCGGTCGAGCTCCGACCGGACGCGGCCCGGCTCGGCCTCGACGAGCTCGGCCGCCCCTTCAAGCGAGAGGCCGAGCGCGTACAGCTTCTGGACGATGCCGTCGTGGAGGTCCATGGCGATGCGCTCGCGCTCCTCGAGGACCGAGAGGCGCCTCAGCTCGCGCTCGATGGCCTCGATCGCACGCCAGACGATCCACCAGAAGACGACGATCCCGAACATCTCGAGCGCGATCATCGTCACGAGCACCTGCATGCGCGGCCCGTACGGCGCAAGGAGGTGGAAGCGCAGGCCCTCGAGCGTGACGAGGAAGAGAATCGGCGCCACGACGGCCAGGACCTTCAGCTGACGGAGCTGCACTTGCCGTCCCCTCCCGTCGTCCCCTCGAGAGTACCCCGGCCGCCAGAGGGCGCGCAGGAGACCCGGGCCGCACGCGCGAGCACGGGCAGGGCCCGGGCCGGCGGCGCCGACCGGCCGACCGGCGGTTTTCAACGGCCCCGAACGGCCGGGCGAACGGACGGCCCTTCGGCCGGTCGCGTCGCGGATCGCTCGCACGCTGATGGACCGAGCCGGCCGCCCTTACCGTCGAGTCGAGCGCCGACGCGCTCGGAAGGGGACGAGAACGACGATGATCCGGCGGCACCCGCGCTCGGCTCTGCGCTGGCTCTGGCCCCCCCTTCTCCTCGCCGGCCTTCTCGCGTTCGCCGCCTGCGGCGGCGCGCCCGGCGGCCAGGCGGCGGCGGGTGGCTCCGGGGGCGGCTCCGAAGCCGTCTCGGAGGGCGGCGTCCTCTCCGGCGAGGCGACGGTCGACATCGTCTCGGGGCTCCGCTATTCCCCGGCCGACATCACGGTGAAGGTCGGCACGAAGGTCACCTGGGTGAACCGGGACACGAGCGGCATGGTCCACGACGTCGCAAGCGGCGTCCTCTCCGGCTCCGACCTGAAGCTCGACGGGCGCTTCCACTCGCCGATGCTCGGCCAGGGCCAGTCGTGGTCGTACACGTTCGACGAGGCAGGCACCTACCCGTACCTCTGCACCGTGCCGGGGCACGCCCAGGCGGGGATGGTCGGGACCGTGACGGTCGTGCCGTGAGCCGGCCGCCTTCGTCCCGGCGTGGCGACGAGCCGCCCGCGGGGTCGATCTCCGGCCCCTGGGCTCGCCTGGAGTCCCGCTCCCGTTAGCGATGCGCCACATCCTTACCGGGGCCCGCTGGGTCCGGCGGGGCTCCCGTAGCGAAGTGGATCTGCACTAAATCGGCGCCTCCCGGGCCGGCCAACCCCGGTCGGGGCTGCATAGTGAAGTCTGACCTCGGTATGTCCGCCGACCGCGTGCCGTCGAGCCGGCTTAAGGTCGAACGGCATCGCAATCGGGACCAGCGCTCAGAGGGCTCTCGCCCCGTCGCCGGTGTCCGTTGCCCCCACAGCCCGCGATGCCCGAGCGTCGCCCTCCGTGAGCCGGCGAGCGGCGGCCCGGGCCGCCACCGGCCAGGCCGTCACACCCGCCCGATGCGGACGCGCCAGACCTCGGGCCCCGACTCCACGTACTCCCACGTGAAGCGGCCCGGCTCCTCGGCCGCGAACTGGTAGTA
>JADGHG010000079.1 GCA_019689585.1 Clostridia bacterium | reverse complement strand
GGCGGGCCGTGGCCGCCCTCGAGGCGGCGCGCCTGCCGGACGCGGCGCGGCTCCTTGACAACTACCCCGTCCAGCTCTCGGGCGGCATGAAGCAGCGCGTCTGCATCGCGCTCGCCCTCGCCTCCGAGCCCGAGCTCGTCATCGCCGACGAGCCGGGGACGGCCCTCGACGTCACGATCGAGGACCAGGTGATGCGCGAGTTCATGCGGCTCGTCGAGGAGCGCAACCTGGCGACCGTGTTCATCACGCACAGCCTCGGCGTCGTGCGCAAGTGGATGGACCGCGTGTACGTGATGTACGCGGGCACCATCGTGGAGGCGGCGCCGACAGAAGAGCTCTTCGCCCGGCCGCTGCACCCGTACACGCAGGCGCTCTTCCGCGCCGTGCCCCGCCTTACGGGCGGCGGCATCCCGGAGGGCATCCCGGGGCGCGTGCCGGAGTACGTGTCGCCGCCCGAAGGCTGCCGCTTCCGCGACCGGTGCCCCGCGCGCATGGAGGTCTGCCGGTCGAAGCCGGCGCTCGTCGACCAGGGCGGCGGCCACCTCGTCGCCTGTTGGCTCTACCGATGAGCGACGGCCGCGTCCGCGAAGGGGGGCAGCCCGTGCCGCCGATCCTCGAGGTGCGCCATCTGACGAAGCACTTCGCGACGCCCGCGGGCGTCGTCCACGCGGTGGACGACGTGAGCCTGGACGTGTATCCGGGCGAGACGCTGGGGCTGGTCGGCGAGTCGGGCTCGGGGAAGACGACGACCGCGTACATGATCGCAGGCCTTCTCCGCCCGACGGGCGGCACGATCCGCTACCTAGGCCGGGACATCGCCGGCGCCGAACGGACGCGCGCCCTCCGGCGCGAGATCCAGATCGTGTTCCAGGACCCGGGCACCTCGCTCAACCCGGCGCACACGATCTACGAGATCCTCACCCTGCCGCTGCGCGTGCACCGGCTCGTCCCGCGCTCGGAGTTCCAGACGGCCGTGCGCCGGATGATGGAGCGCGTCCAGCTCCCCGCCTCGTACATGTACAAGTTCCCGCGGGAGCTCAGCGAGGGCGAGAAGCAGTGCGTCGCGATCGCGCGGGCGATGGCGGCCGAGCCGAAGCTCATCGTGCTGGACGAGCCGACGTCGGCCCTCGACGTCTCCATGCAGGCGCGCGTCCTGCACCTCCTGCTCGACCTGCAGAGGGAGTTCGGCTTCTCGTACCTCCTCATCACCCACGACATGAGCATCATGCGGAACTTCGCCACGCGGGTCGCGATCATGTACCTCGGGCAGATCGTCGAGACGGCGCCGGTCGACGCCTTCTTCACGACGCCGCGCCACCCCTACACGCAGATGCTCATCTCGTCCGTGCCGGTGCTCACCGAGGACGAAGAGGCGATGAAGCCGACGCAGGTCCGCTCCCAGGGCGAGATCCCGAGCCCGGTGCACCCGCCTTCGGGCTGCCGCTTCCATACGCGGTGCCCGCGCCGCATGGAGGTCTGCACACGGGTCGAGCCCCGGATGGTCGAGCTCGGCGACCGACACCGGGCCGCCTGTCATCTCTACCCGCCCGGCGGGACGGCCGCCGGCGAGGCGGCCGGCGAGTCCGGCGAGTAAGGAGGCGTCGCGCGTGGTCAAGGTCACGATCCTCTACAACCTCTCGGACGAGGCGGACCACGACCGCTTCTTGGCCTGGCGCGTCGGCGAACACCAGGCCGAGAACGCGGCGGGGGAGGGGGTCGTGCGCACCGACTTCTACGTGGCGCAGGCGGTCGGCGGCGAGACGCCCCGTTTCCGCTACATCACCGAGGTCTACTACCGCGATCGGCGGGACATGGAGCGCCATTTCCTGAACCCCGAGATGCAGACGCGCATCCGCCGCTGGATCGCCGAGTACGGGCTCAAGGACTTCACCGTGCTCTGCTCCGAGGAGTACGCGACGAGCGGGGAAGAGGCCGTGTGACGGACCGGGTCGACCCCTTCACGATCGAGATCGTCCAGAGCGCGCTCGACGCCGCGGCGCGCGAGATGTTCGTCACCTTGGGCCGCACGGCCAAGTCGCCGATCATCTACGAGGTCCTCGACTACGCCTGCGGCATCTACTCGCCCGCCGGGGAGCTCGTGGCCCAGGACAACGGAGTGACCGGCTTCCTCGGGACGCTCTACTTCGCCGTCGACGAGGTGCGCGCCAAGTTCGGCGACGACCTGCGCGAGGGAGACGTCTTCATCACGAACGACCCCTGGCGCGGGAACGGCTCGCACCTCTCCGACGTGAGCCTCGTCATGCCCGTCTTCGCCGGCGGGCGGCTTGTGGCGTTCACGGTGAACAAGGCGCACTGGACGGAGCTCGGCGGCGCCTACCCGGGGTCCTGGAACCCGGCGGCGAGGGAGATCTTCCAGGAAGGCCTCCTCTTCCCGTGTGTGCGCCTCTTCCGGCAGGGCCGGCCCGACCCGACGCTCGTCGACCTGATCCGGGCGAACGTGCGGACGCCCGAGGACACGTTGGGCGACATGATGGCGCAGGCGGCCGCCCTCCGCATCGGCGCCCGGCGGGTGGTGGAGCTCTGCCGGCGCTACGGCGAGGCCGCCCTCCGGGCGGCGATGGCGACGCGGATCGAAAGGGGTCGCCGCGCGGCGATGGAGGCGCTTGCGCGGCTTCCGCGCGGGACCTACCGGGTGGAGGACCTGCTCGAGAACAACGTGGGCGGCGATCCCATCTCTGTGCACGTGACGGTGCGCATCGACGAGGACACGTTCGAGCTCGACGTGAGCGGCAACCCGCCGCCCGTGGCGGCCGCCGTCAACGGGACGGCCGTGGGCCTCCGAAGCCAGGCGCGGACGGTCTTCAAGATGCTCACCGACCCCGAAGGGCCGCCCAGCGAAGGGAACTTCGCGCCCGTCCGCGTCCTCGCGCCGGAGGGGACGGTGTTCACGGCGCCCAAGCCGGCCCCCGTGTCGGTCCACTGGGAATACAAGAGCATCGTCACGGACATGGTGTTGCGAGCGCTGGCGCCCTTTCTGCCCGAGCGCATCATGGCCGGCCACCAGCTGAGCGTCTGCGCCTCGATCATCTCGGGTCGCCGCCCGAACGGGTCGTACTGGCTCCTCGTCGAGCCCCAGCTCGGGGGGTGGGGCGCGACGTACGAGCACGACGGTCCGTCGGGGTTGCACCCGATCGGCAACGGCGAGACGTACAACATGCCGGTCGAGGTGCTCGAGACCCGGTACCCGGTGCGCATCGAGCGCTACGCCTTCGACACGGGCGACGCGGCGGGCGCCGGCCGCTTCCGGGGCGGGCGCGGCGTCATCCGCGAGTACCGCGTCCTGAACGAAGGCGGCGCATGGCTCACGGCCGCCTTCGGGCGGCACGCGCGCCCGCCCTGGGGCGTCGCCGGCGGCCGGGACGGCTCCCCGAACCGGATCGAGGTCGAGCACGCCGACGGCCGGCGGCTTCTCACCGGGACGGTCGCAAACTACCCGTTGCGCGAGGGCGACCTCGTGCGCCTCGTCACGGCGACCGGGGGCGGCTGGGGCGATCCGCGCGAGCGGGATCCCGAACGGGTGGCCGATGACGTCCGCAACGGGTACGTCGACGCGGAGGTCGCCGCGCGCGTGTACGGGGTGCCCGTCCCGGCCGGTTCGTCCGCCCGGCCGCGCGGCGCCTGACCGAAGACAAGCGCCGCCTTCAGGGCCATGTGGTAGGCGATGCGGTAGAGCGGGTCCTCGAAGGGCCGGTCGCCGACCACGCGGCGGATCTTCTGCAGCCGGTAACGGACGGTGTTCGGGTGCACGTAGAGGTAGCGGGCCGTCTCCGTGTAGCTCTGCTGGCAGTCGAAGAAGGCGTCGAGGGTGACGAGGAGCGTCCCGCCCGAGCGCTCGTCCTCGGCCTGGAGCTCCTTGAGGAGACGACGCCAGGAGCCGTCGAGGTGACCGGTCTCGCGCGCGTGCCAGAGGGCGGAGTAGAACCAGGTCGTGTCGGCTTCGTAGACCTGACGGTCGCCAGGGAGCCGGCTGCCGATCTCGGCGGCCTGGCGCGCCGACTGCAAGCCGAGGGCGAGGCGCGCGAGGCCCCGGCAGACCGGCCCCACGCCGGCTACCGTGTCGCGGCGCGGCGCGCGCGCCGCGAGGGAGAGCTCCCCGGCCAGCGTGCGGCCCCACTTCTCCTGGTGCTTGGCCGAGAGCTCGGCCGGCGGGGCGGCGAGCACGACGACGCGCCCTTCCCAGCCGGCCGCGCCCCCGCGCGCCCCGGCCGTCCGTAGCCGTTCGCGCACGCGCTCGAGGGCCCGGGCGTCGAGCGGCCGGTCGCCGCGCCGGGCGAGCACGATCGGCACGTGCGGGGCGTCGACGTCGACGCCCCGGCGCGCGAGCCGGCCCTCGATGGCGACGACCCGGCCGAGGTCCCGCCGCATGAGGGCCGCGACCAGGTCCTGGACGACGTCCTCCGCCGTCTCGCCTTGGGAGCGGTCGCGCAGCGAGGAGAAGGCGAGCACGGTCGCCGCGTGCTGGATGGCAAGGCGCTGCCAGTCGCGCGGCCGCGCGTCGCGGATCCAGACGGCGAGGACGCTCGAGATCCGGTTCCCTTCGACGACCGGGGCGACGAGCTCTCGGAGCGTGCGGGACGCGAACGAGACCTCCTCCTCGAAGGGCGGCCGCCCCGTAGCCGTCACGGGGTCGGCGCTCCGCGCGCGGCCGAACGCGTCCGAGGCGAGGAGGACGGGGACGAGCGCCTCCGGTCGCAGGTCCGGGTCGGACGGTCCGGCTTCGCCGGCGAGAAGGCGCCCCGCGGCCGTGACGAGCGCGCAGGGCGAGTCCATCACCGCCGCGAGGGTCCGGAGCACGGTCGACGCGTCGGCCCCGGTGAGCCCGAGCTGCATGAGGCGCCGGGCCACGTCCTCCGCGCGGCGCAGGTCGTCGACTTCACGCGGCCGGGCGTCCATCGGCATCCTCCAGTTCGATCACGATGTGTCCGAAGCGGTCGACGCAGGCCTCGACACCGGGCGGCACCACCGTGGTCGCCGTGTGCTCCTCGAAGATGGCGGGCCCCGCGACGCGGTCCCCAGGCGCGAGCTCGGCGCGCGCGTAGACGGGCACCTCGGCGTCGCCTTCGGGGAACCGGACGCGCCGGCGCGCCGGACGGCCACCTGCCGCAGCCGGCCCTCTCTCCGGGCCGCCGTCTCGGTAGCCCGGTGCGATCGGCTCGGCCGGCGGAACCGCGGCGCGGACGACGAACTCGACCCACTCGACCGGCGAGTCGAGCCGGAAGGTGTAGGCGCGCTCGTGCGCCTCGTGGAAGGCGGCGAGCACCAGCTCGGTCGCAAGCTGCCTGATGGGGATGCGCACCGTGTGCTCCTGCCCGCGGTAGCGAAGGCCGGCGTAGCGCGCGAAGGTCGCCCGCGCCGGATCGCGTCCGCTCGAGCGCAGAAGGGCCGCCGCCTCGCGCTCGAGCTCCTGGAAGAGAGACCGGGCGAGGTCGGCCGTCTCGTCGGCGACGTCCATCACGTGCGTCCGGAGGACGTCGTCCCGGATCTCGGCGGCCAGCATGCCCCAGGCGCTGAACGTGCCCGGGTCGGGCGGGATCACGACGCGGGGGATGCGGAGCTCGCGCGCCAGCTGGCAGGCGTAGATGGGCCCGCCGCCGCCGTACGCCACGAGGGTGAACTCGCGCGGGTCGTAGCCGCGCTCCACGGAGACGAGCCGGAGCGCCTGCGCCATGTTCGCCTCGGCGATCCGTGCGACGCCGAGCGCTGCGTCTTCCACCGAGACCTGGAAGTGCCTCGCGAGCGGCTCGAAGGCGGCGACGGCCAGGTCGCGGCGCAGGGGCAGCCGGCCGCCGAGGAAGGCGCCGTCGTCGATGCGGCCGAGGAGCAGGTTGGCGTCGGTGAGCGTCGGCGCGCGTCCCCCGAGCCCGTACGCGGCCGGCCCCGGCCGGGCGCCGGCGCTGCGCGGGCCCACGCGGAGCGCGCCGCGGTCGTCGAGCCACGCGATCGAGCCTCCGCCGGCGCCGACCTCGACGACGTCGACGACGGGGACGGCGATCGGGTACCCGGCGTGGCGGGCGTCCCGAGCCAGGTGGTAGTCGGTCGTGAAGCGGACCTCGCCACCCTCGACGAGCGAGGCCTTGGCCGTGGTGCCGCCGACGTCGAGCGCGAGGACGCGCGCCGCCCCGATGGCCCGGCCGACGACGGCCGCGCCCACCACGCCGCCCACGGGGCCCGACTCGACGAGGTGGATCGGCTGGCGGAGCGCCATCTCGAGCCCGCCCAGGCCGCCGTTCGACTTCATGAGGTAGAGGGGCGAGGCGACGCCCTGCGCGCGCAAGGACGCGTCGAGTGCCCCGAGGTAGGCCGCCGTCACCGGCTGCACGTAGGCGTTCAGGACGGCCGTCGACGAGCGCTCGTACTCCCGCCAGACGCGGGCGATCTCGGAGGACGCGGTGACGGCCACGCCGGGGAGGAGCCGGCGGAGAAGGTCGGCCGCGCGCCGCTCGTGCTCCGGGTTGGCGTAGGAATGGAGGAAGCAGACGGCCACGGCTTCGGCGCCCAACGCCCGCAGCCGTTCGGCGACCGCCGCCACCTCGTCGTCGCGCAGGGGGACGAGGACCCGGCCGCGGTGGTCGACGCGCTCGGAGACCTCGAGGCGCAGCGCGCGCTCGACGTACGGCTCGGGCTTCCGGTAGTGCAGGTTGTAGAGATCCGGCCGGTTGCCCCGGCCGATCTCGAGCACGTCGCGGAAGCCGCGGGTCGTCACAAGCGCCGTGCGGGCGCCCGTCCGCTCGAGGAGCGCGTTGACGACGACCGTCGTCCCGTGGACGAAGTCCGCGACCTCGGCCGCCGGCGCGCCGGAGGCGGCCAGGGCCGCGAGCACGCCTTCGTGGAAGTCGGGCGGCGTCGACGGCACCTTCGCGCACCCCGCGCGACGGGTTTCCTCGTCGACGTACACGAGGTCGGTGAACGTGCCCCCGACGTCGGTCGCCACCCGCATCGCCGCCACCTCGCTCCGCCCTCGGCCGACCGTCACGTGAAGCGCTGCGTCGTGATCCAGATCGAGACGACGTCCCGATCGGTGCGGTTCTCCCACGCGTGCGGCAGCGTGGACGGGAAGTGCAGGACATCGCCCGGGCCGAGCTCTTCCTCGCGGCCGTCGACCCAGACCGTCAGCCGACCTTCCAGGATGTAGCCGAATTCCTCGCCGTCGTGCCGGTACGTCCCGTCCTGGATCTCCCCCGGCTTCATGCGCACGAGGAACGCGTCGAGCGTCCGGCCTTGGAAGTCGCCCGCGAGCCATTCGAAGCTCAGGAGCGACCCCTCGACGCGCATCGGCTGTCGTTCCTCGCGGCGAGTGATGATGCGCCAGTTGGTGCGGCCGTGGGGGAAGAAGTAGCCGATCTGGACGCCGAGCTCCTTCGCGATCCGGTCGAGCGAGGTGATGGAGATCGAGCACTGGCCGCGCTCGAGCTGCGAGAGGAAACTCGGCGAGAAGCCGGTGCGGCGGCCGAGCTCCTGCAGCGTCCAGCCGTGGCGCTCCCTGAGCTCCCGAATCTTCTTCCCGAGGCCGTCCACCTACAGTCCTCCTTACGACGTGTGACGGAACTGAAAACAGGTGAGCAAGGTGAAACCAGGGGCGAGCTTCGCCGCGCCTGCCCGTTTTCCTTCAATCGTCGCGCATCTGCGTGGTCGAGGAGGGCTCGGGCCGGCCTGTCGCGGCCGTGCCGCCCGGCCGCCCTGTCACCAGGGTATTCAGTATGGTCGAACGATCGAGCGGGTGCTGAGGGCAGGACGCAAGAAGCCGCCGGTCGGGCGGCGGCTTCTCGCTCGGGGGAGAGGCTGGCGGAGGCCGGCTAGCGGGCGGCGCTCCGCCTCTCTGCGCGCACCCGCGCCGTCTCCTGCTCGTCGACGCGCTCGTTCTCGAGGTCGACGACGACCCCGTAGTCCCGGAGGGCCGCCTCGACCGAGACCCGGTCGCTCAAGACGTCCGCCAAGACGAGGGCGGGGTCACGCTCGAGGGGATCCCCCCAGCCGCCACCGCCACCCGTGTTGTTGACGAGCCGCTCGCCCGGCTTCATGGGCTCGTAGACCATGCCGACGCGCCGCTCCTGCGGCGTCCCCGGCCGCAGGATCACGTGCGCGGGATCGCCCTCCCGCCCCCCGGCCAGGGCCCACGGCTTCGACTTCGTCTTCTGGACGAGCGTGAGCGCGTATGCGTCGGCCAGGAACCGGTAGGTGCGCTGGATGCCGAGCCCGCCC
>JADGHG010000078.1 GCA_019689585.1 Clostridia bacterium | reverse complement strand
CGCCCTCGACGAGGTCGCCCGGCGCCTCGCCGAGAGCGGGAGCGGGGGGATCGAGGGCGGGGAGCCGGCGGGGTCGCCGCCGCGGGTCGCCGTCGTCGGCCGGCCCAACGTGGGGAAGTCGTCGCTCGTCAACCGGCTGCTCGGCCGGGAGCGCCAGATCGTCTCGGACCAGCCCGGGACGACGCGGGACGCCGTCGACGTGCTCTGGCAGGCGGGCGACCACTCGTTCGTCCTCGTCGACACGGCCGGCCTGCGCCGGCCGGGCCGGGTCGGCAAGGGCGCCGAGCGTCTCGCCGTCCGGCACGCCGAGCGAGCCCTTGAGCGCGCCGACGTGGCGCTTCTCGTCGTCGACGCGTCGGTCGGCCTCACGCGCCAGGACCGCGTGATCGCCGGGCTCGTCGGGGAGAGCGGGCGCGCCGCCGCCATCCTTTGCAACAAGTGGGACATCGCCCCCGAACCCTGGCGCGACGTCGGCCTCTGGCGGCGCGAGGTGGCGGAGAGCCTGCCGAGGCTCGCCCACCTCCCGGTCGTCGCCGTCTCGGCCGAGCGGGGGACGGGGCTCGGGCGCCTCCCGGCCCTCATCCTCGACCTTCTGCGCGCCGCGGACCTGCGGCTCACCACGGGCGAGCTCAACCGCTTCCTCGCCGGGGCGCAGGCAGAGACGCCGCCCGCCGGCCGGGGAGGCCGGCCGCTCCGCATCTACTACGGCACGCAGACCGGCGTGCGACCGCCCACCTTCCTCGTCTTCGTCAACGACCCGGAGCGCGTGACGCCCTCCTACGCCCGGTACCTCGAGAACCGGCTGCGCGAAGCCTACCCCCTCGCCGGCACGCCGGTCCGCCTCGTCTTCCGCGCCCGTCCCCGTCGGCGAGCGGGGAGCTAGGTCATCCCGGGCGGGGCCGGTCATATACATGGATCGCCCGTCGCCCGGCGCGACGCGCGGGGGCGGGCCCGCTGCGAGGGGGAACGGCCTGTGGAGGAGTTCGACGTCGTCCAGGACATCGCCGCGCGCACGGGCGGCAACGTCTACATCGGCGTCGTCGGCCCGGTCCGCACGGGCAAGAGCACCTTCGTCAAGAAGTTCATGGACCTCCTCGTCCTCCCCAACATCGCGGACCCGGCCGAACGCGAGCGCACGGTCGACGAGCTCCCGCAGAGCGGCGCCGGGCGGACCGTCATGACGACGGAGCCGAAGTTCGTGCCCGACGACGGGGTCGCCATCACGGTGGGCGAGAACCTGCACCTGCGCGTGCGGCTCGTCGACTCGGTCGGCTTCCCCGTGCCGGGCGCCCTCGGCTACGAGGAAGACGAGGGCCCGCGCATGGTGACGACCCCCTGGTTCGAGTACGACGTGCCGTTCGAGGAGGCGGCCGAAGTCGGGACGCGCAAGATCATCACCGACCACTCCACGATCGGCCTCGTCGTCACCACGGACGGCAGCTTCGGCGAGCTCCCGCGCGACGCCTACGTGGCGGCCGAACGGCGCACGATCGACGAGATCCGGCACCTCGGGAAGCCCTTCCTCGTGCTTTTGAACTCGGCGCGCCCCGAGGCGCCCGAGACGGCGGCCTTGGCCGAGTCCATAGAGGCCGAGTACGGCGTGACCGTCCTTGCCGTGAACGTCCAGTACCTCACCCGGCGCGGGCTCGACCGGATCCTCGAGGAGGTCCTGAAGGAGTTCCCCGTGCGCGAGGTGCAGGTCGAGCTTCCGGAATGGGTCGAGGCGCTCCCGGAGGACCATTGGCTCGTCCGCGAGCTCCGCGCGCTCGTCGGGGAGACGCTGGCCGCGATCCGGCGCATGCGCGACGTCGACCCCGCCCTCGCGCACCTCCGGGAGCGGGAGGTCGTCGGGGAGGCGCGCCTCCTCTCGGCCGACATGGGCACCGGCTCGCTCGTCGCCGCCCTAGGCGTGCCGGACATGGTGTATGAGCGCGTCCTCTCCGAGATCGCCGGCTTCGACGTGACGAGGCGCGACCAGATGATCCGCGGCCTCGCCCAGATGGCCGGGGCGAAGCGCGAGTACGACCGCGTGCGGTCGGCGTTCGTCGAGGCGCGCGAGCGCGGCTACGGCATCGTCGTCCCCGACGCCGGCGACATGGCCTTCGCCGAGCCCGAGCTCTTGCGGCGAGGCCACCAGTTCGGCGTGCGCCTGCGCGCCGAGGCCCCCTCCTTCCACATCCTGCGCGCGACCGTCACGGCCGAGTACGCGCCGATCCTCGGCAGCGAGCGCCAGTCGGCCGACCTCGTCCGCTACCTGACGGAGAAGTTCCAAGACGACCCCCGCAAGATCTGGAGCTCGGAGATCTTCGGGAAGTCGCTTCACGAGCTCCTCAGGGAGACGATCGCGGCGAAGCTCGAGCGGATGCCCGAGAACGTCCGGAAGAAGCTCCAGGAGACGGTCGAGCGCATCGTCGACGAGGGGACGGGCGGCCTCATCTGCATCCTCCTCTGACCCCCCGATCCGCGCGGCGGACGCCTTCGCGCCCCCTGCCGCCGGGAAGGCGCGCCGGTGCTGGAAGTTCTCCCGCGGCCTGGGCTCCTCTACGCAGGAGTCGCTGGCGTAGCGGAGAATACGCCTTCCAGCCGGGAAAGGGGGTGCCTTCCAGGTGAACAAGTCCCAGCTGGTGCAGCGGGTGGCGGAGCAGACGGGGATCACGAAGCGCCAGGCGGGCCAGGTCGTGAACGCCGTCTTCGACTCCATCCGCTCGTCGCTCCAGAGCGGGAACCGGGTCTCGCTCGTCGGGTTCGGGAGCTTCGAGGTCCGTCAGCGCAAGGCGCGCCAGGGCCGGAACCCGAGGACCGGCCAGAGGCTGCGCATCAACGCCCGCCGCGTGCCCGTGTTCCGCGCCGGTCGACCGCTGCGCGACGCCGTGAACAAGCGGTAGGCCCAGGGTCGATCGCCGTCCTCGTCCTCTTCATCCCTCGTTCCACCGCCCTCCGGTCGGCCGGGGGGCGGTGACGTCTTCCGGGCTTGCGCGCGCCGCGCGCCTGAAGTAGTATCCATCGCAACTACGTCCGTGGCCGGGCCGGCGTCCCGAGCGGAGGCCGGCGAGGGGAGGCGCGAGCGTGCGCGCGCGGCGCGACGAGGCGGTGTCGGGGCTCGTCGAGCTCGGCTGGACCGAGACGGAGGCGCGCGTCTACCGGGCGGCGCTCGAGCTCCCGGGCGCGACGGGCTACGAGCTGGCGCGGCGCGCCGGCCTCGCGCGGGCGAACGCGTACGAGGGGCTCGCCCGCCTCGTCTCGCGCGGCGCCGTCGTCCGGCTCGCCGACCGGCCGGCGGCCCGCTATCGGGCCGTGCCCTTCGACGAGCTGGCGCCGGCCCTCGTGAGCCGCTTCAGCGAAGCGGCCGAGCGTGTGCGCCGGCTCGTCGCGGCCTGCCGCACGGACGCGGCGGAAGACGGCCGCATCGCGCTCGTCGCCCATCGCGACGAGGCCCGCGAGCTGGCGCAAGGGCTCGCCGCCGCCGCCGCCCGCGAGCTCTGCCTCGCGCAGTCGAACGAGGACGCGCGCCATGTCGCGCCCTTCGCCGAGCGCGCGCTCGACCAGGGGGCGCGCGTCGTCACCGTCTGCCTCGACGGCTGCGCCGCGCCCTGTGGGGCCTGCGTCGGTCAGGTCCGCCGGCCTGGGGCCGGTGCGCTCCGGCCGCGGTCGCTCTTCGTGGCCCGCGACGAGCAGGTGGCCCTCGTCGTCGCGCCGTCGGGCGAGGGCGTCTACGCGCGCGATCCAGCGCTCGTCGCCTGGTGGCGGACGGCCTTCCTCGCGACGGCGGGGGAGCCTATGACGGCGGCGAAGGGAAACGGGGGAGGATGACGATGGACGACGGGCGTGAGGCGCGGCCGGAGGCGGTCGTCGTACCGCCGGCGCCGGCGGCGGACGGGGACGAGGACGCGCGGGTCCTGCAGGTGGCCGAGGACGTCCGGCGGCTTCTCGTCGACCTCGGCGAGGACCCGGAACGCGAGGGACTCCGCGAGACGCCGCTCCGCGTCGCGCGCATGTACGTGCGGGAGCTCCTCGTCGGCCGCCTGGTGACGCCGGCCGAGGCGCTCTCGACCGTCTTCCGCGAAGACTTCCGCGAGCTCGTGCTCGTCCGCGACATCCCCTTCTACGCCCTCTGCGAGCACCACCTGATGCCGTTCTTCGGACGGGCGCACGTCGGCTACCTGCCCGACGGGGCCGTCGTCGGCCTGAGCAAGCTGGCGCGGCTCATCGAGGCCCTGGCCCGCCGGCTCACGATCCAGGAGCGGCTCACGACGCAGGCGGCCGACGCGCTCATGGAGGTTTTGAAGCCGCAGGGCGCGATGGTCGTGGTCGAGGCCGAGCACTTCTGCATGACGATGCGCGGCGTCCAGAAGCCGGGCACGATCACGACGACCTCGGCCGCGCGGGGCATCTTCGCCGAGGACAGCACGGCGCGCGAGGAGTTCCTGCGGCTCGTGCGCGACCCCCGCTAGGCGCCTTCCCTTCCGGGCGCCGGCTTGCCAGCCGGCCTTCCCTCGCGTACCACGGAGGGTGGACGAAGGGCGACCGAAGGGAGTGGCGACATGGAGAGCGGCGAGTACCGCCCGGGCCTGGACGGCGTGGTCGCGGCCGAGACGCGCATCTCGTACCTCGACGTCGATCACGAGGAGATCGTCGTCCGGGGCTACAACCTCCTCGACCTGATCGCCCGGAAGACGTACGTCGACGTCCTGGGCCTGCTCCTGCGGAAGCGCCTGCCCGACGAGGGCGAGCGCCGCGCGCTCGAGGACGAGCTCCAGGCGGCCGAGGTGCCGCCGGCGGTCTGGGAGATCCTCGCCAAGTTGCCGGCCTCCATGCACGCCATGGATCGGCTGCGGACGGCCGTCTCGGCCCTCGCCGGCTTCGACCCCGAGGCCGACCGACCGGACCCGGCGCAGGAGGAAGCGAAGGGCGTCCGCATCGTCGCCCAGGTGGCGACCGTCGTGGCGAACCTCGCACGCGTGGCCCAAGGCCGGGAGCCCGTCCGCGGCGAGCCGGGCCTCGGCTTCGCGGCCAACTTCCTCTACATGATCACGGGACGCCGTCCGGACGCGGCCGAGGCGCGCGCCTTCGACCAGGCGCTCGTCGCGTACAGCGAGCACGAGATGCCCAATTCGACCTTCACGGCGCGCGTCATCGCCTCGACCCTCTCCGACGTCTATGGCGCCCTCACGGGCGCGGTCGCCTCGCTCAAAGGGCCGCTCCACGGCGGCGCGAACGAGGCCGTCGCGCACATGCTCCTTGCGGCCGGCGACGAGGACGGGCTCGAGCGGCTCATCCGCGAAAAACTCGCGCAGGGCGAGCGCATCATGGGCTTCGGCCATCGCGTGTACATGCGCAAGTTCGACCCGCGGGCGCTCATGCTGAAGGAGACGCTCGGCCGCCTCGTCGAGGCCAAGGGCGACCCCGAGGCCCGCCTCTGGCTCGCCATGTGCCAGCGCGGCGAGGACGTCATGCGGGCCGAGAAGGGCCTCTTCCCGAACCTCGACTACTACGCGGCGCCCATCTACTACGCCCTCGGCATCCCGATCGAGCTCTACACGCCGATCTTCTTCGCGGCGCGCACGGCCGGGCTCGTCGCCCACATCGTCGAGCAGCACGCGGAGAACCGCCTCTTCCGGCCGCGCGTGCGCTACCTCGGGCCCAGGGGGTTGAAGGTCTGAACGGGCGCGCCGCCGACCCGGTCCTCCTCGAGATCGCCGACTACGTGCTCGGAGGGGAGATCCGGAGCCCGCAGGCCTTCGACACGGCGCGCCTCGCCCTCATGGACGCGCTCGCGGCCGGCTTCCTGGCCCTCGCCTATCCCGAGTGCACGAAGCTCATCGGGCCGGCCGTGCCGGGGACCGTCGTCCCGTTCGGGGTGCGCGTCCCCGGGACGGGCTACGTCCTCGACCCGGTCGACGGCGCCTTCGCGATCTCGGCCCTCATCCGCTGGCTCGACTACAACGACACCTTCCTCGCCAAGGAATGGGGCCATCCGTCGGACAATTTCGGCGCCATCCTGGCCGTGGCCGACCACGTGAGCCGCGTGCGGCGGAGCCGGGGCGAGCGGCCGTACGCCGTCGCGGACGTCCTCGCCATGGCGGTCAAGGCCTACGAGATCCAGGGCGTACTCTCGCTCGAGACGAGCCTGAACCGCGTCGGCTTCGACCACGTCCAGTTCGTCAAGGTCGCCTCGGCCGCCGTGGCGGCCGCCCTCTTGGGCGGGGGGCAGGAAGAGGTCGTGAACGCCGTCTCCAACGCCTGGCTCGACGGACCGGCGCTGCGGACCTACCGCCACTACCCGAACACCGGCTCGCGCAAGTCGTGGGCCGCGGCCGACGCCGCGAGCCGGGCCGTGCGGCTCGCCCTCTTCGCCCAGAGGGGGGAGATGGGGTACCCGACGGCGTTGAGCGCGCCCCGCTGGGGCTTCGAGGACGTCGTGCTGCGGGGGGCCAAGGTTGTGCTCGCGCAGCCGCTCGGTTCGTACGTGATGGAGCACGTCCTCTTCAAGGTCGGCTATCCGGCCGAGTTCCACGGCCAGACGGCCGTCGAGGCGGCGCTGCGCCTGCATCCCGAGGTGGCCTGCCGGCTCGACGACGTCGAGCGGGTCGTCATCGAGACGCAGGAGTCGGCGATCCGGATCATCGACAAGAACGGGACCTTGACGAACCCGGCGGACCGCGACCACTCGCTCCAGTACATGACGGCCGTGGCGCTCATCTACGGCCGCCTGACCTACGAGCACTACGAGGACCCCGTGGCCCGGGACCCGCGCATCGACCAGCTCCGGTCGAAGATGACGGTCGTCGAGAACGAGGCCTTCAGCCGCGACTACCTCGACCCGGCGAAGCGCTCGATCGCCAACGCCGTCCAGGTCTTCTTCCGGGACGGGAGCGCGACCGAGCGCGTCGCGGTCGAGTACCCCCTCGGCCACCCGCGCCGGCGGGCGGAGGCCAAGCCGCTCCTTTTGGAGAAGTTCCGCCAGGCGGTCGGCGAGGTCTTCCCGGAGCGGCGCGCCGAGCGCATCTACTCGCTCGTGGCCCTCGACCCGGAGCTGCCTCGACTCGCCGTCGACGACTTCATGGACCGTTTGCACCGGCCGTAGAGGGGGACGCAGATGGCGTGGCTGCGTAGCGAGGAGACGGCTCAGAGGGATCTCGTCGCGCGCTTGCGGGCGCTTTTGGACCGGCGCCCCCTCGTCCTTCCCGGAGCGCACGACGCGCTTTCCGCGCTCATCGCCAAGCGGGCCGGGTTCGAGGCCCTCTACCTCTCGGGCGCGGCCTACGCGGCGAGCCGCGGCCTCCCCGATCTCGGCCTCGTGAACTCCGAGGAGGTCGCCCGGCGCGCGCGCGACATCGTGCGCGCCACCGATCTGCCCCTCCTCGTCGACATCGACACGGGCTTCGGCGGCGTGCTGAACGTGGCGCGCGCGGCCCGCGAGATGGTCGAGGCGCGGGTCGCGGCCGTGCAGATCGAGGATCAGGACATGCCGAAGAAGTGCGGCCACCTGTCGGGCAAGAGCCTCGTGCCGGCGGAGGAGATGGTGCAACGGATCCGGGCCCTGAAGGAGTCCGCGCCCAGCCTCTTCGTCGTGGCGCGCACCGACGCGCACGCGGTCGAAGGTCTGGAGGGCGCGATCGAGCGGGCCCGCCGGTATGCGTCGGCCGGCGCGGACGCCCTCTTCCCGGAGGCGCTCACCTCCGAAGCCGAATTCCGCGCCGTGCGGGAGGCCGTCCCCGACGTGCCCCTCCTCGCCAACCTGACGGAGTTCGGCCGCACGCCCTACTACTCGGCCCAGGACCTCGCCGCCTGGGGCTACGACATGGTCATCTTCCCCGTCTCCTCGCTGCGGGTGGCGGCGAAGGCCATGGAGGAGCTCTACCGCCACCTCCGCGCGACCGGCTCGACGCGCGAACTCGTGCCCAAGATGCAGACGCGGGCCGAGCTCTACGAGACGATCGACTACTTCGCGTACGAAGATTTCGACCGGCACATCGCGCGCTCGACGCTGCCGGGCGAACCGGCCGCCGCGGATGGCGAGGCGCGCCCTGCGCGCGAGGCGGAGCCGCGCGCCTAGCCGGCCGGCGGCGCGGGAGGCGCCCCGGAATGCGCGCCGCGCCGCGTAGATGTCATTTAGATGTCAAACGGGGGTCGGGTTCCAGCATCTGCCACGTGAGAGAACGAGGAAGCCCCGCACATCCTTGCGGGGCTTCGGGATTTCTGGTCGGGCCGGCCGGATTCGAACCGGCGACCTCTTG
>JADGHG010000077.1 GCA_019689585.1 Clostridia bacterium | reverse complement strand
CCGCGTCGTCGGCGTGCGCACGTCGCTCGAAGAGGGCGACCTCTACGCCGACGTCGTCGTGATCGCCCAGGGCGTGAACGCCCTCCTCGTCCAGAAGGCCGGTCTCGGCGAAGACCTCGCGATGGAGCACGCCGCCCTAGCGGTGAAGGAAGTGCTGGCGCTGCCCTCGGAGAAGATCGAGGAGCGGTTCGGCCTCAACCCGGGCGAGGGGGCCACCATCGAGATGCTCGGCGCGGCCACGCGCGGCCTCACCGGGAACGCCTTCCTCTACACGAACAAGGACACGCTGAGCCTCGGCGTGGGCGCGCTCGTCTCGGAGCTCGTGCGCGAGAAGCTGAACGTGAACGACCTGCTCGAGGACCTGAAGCGTCATCCGGCCGTGCGGCCGCTCATCGAGGGCGCCGAGACCCAGGAGTACATGGCGCACCTCATCCCCGAGACCGGCTACGACCACATGCCGCAGGTCGTGGGCGACGGCGTCGTCGTCGTCGGGGACGCGGCCGGGTTCCTGAACGCGGTGAACCGCGAGGGCTCGAACATGGCCATGATCTCGGGCCGGCTCGCCGGGCTCGCCGTCGTCGAGGCCAAGGAGCGCGGCGACTTCTCGCGGCGGGGGCTCGCCGGCTACCGGCGCCGGCTCGAGGAGTCGTTCATCCTGAAGGACCTCCACCACCTGCGCCACGCCGTGCCGTTCCTCGCCGCCAACCCGCAGATCCTCGGCGAGTATCCGGCTCTCGCCTCCGAGCTCGCGCGGGAGTTCTTCACGGTCGACGGCACGCCGAAGGCCGAGAAGCTGCGGAAGTTCCTCTCGATTGTGCGGCGGCGCCGGCCGATCTGGCGCGTCGGCGCCGACCTCGTACGCACGGTGAGGGCGGTGGGGCTGTGAGCGGCCGGAGCCTGCACGAGAAGCTCTTCCTCAACCGGTTCAAGCCGGACGACCGCTCGCACCTCGGCATCGCCGACCGCGCGGTCTGCATCCGCTGCACCGGCAAGTGGTGCACGTACTTCTGCCCGGCCGAGGTCTACCATTGGAACGAACAGGACCAGAAGATCGACATCACGTACGAGGCGTGCCTGGAGTGCGGCACCTGCCGCATCGGCTGCCCCTACCACAACATCACGTGGGTCTACCCGAGGGGCGGCTTCGGCGTCCAGCACCGGTTCGGCTGACGCGAAGCCGGGCGCCGGGGCGTCTTCGGGCGCGCGGGAGAGGCAGGGGACGGACATGGGCGTGCGCGTGGTCGACTGGGTGAACGAGGCGGCGACGACGGTGGAGGCGCTCGTCGCGAAGACGCCCCAGCTCGCCGAGCGGAGGCTCGCCGTCGTCCTCGGCGGCTCGGCCGTCACGCCGTACGCCGACGCCTTCTCCGGCCTCGACCTCTTCGTCTTCGGGTTCGGCGACATGGGGCCGCGTTGGAAGGACGGCGAGAAGCGGCGCGGTCGCGCGGCGGGGCGCCGGTTCAAGTACTGGACGCGCGACTGGGAGGCCTTCGAGCGGGAGCTCGGCGAATGGCGCGACGACGCCTTGCACCTCCGCCTCTACGGCCGCGTCTGCTACGACCCGCACGGGCTTCTCGCCGCGCGCTGGTCGCCCGCCTTCGCCGTGCCGCCCGAGGTGTGGCTTCAGAAGGCGGAGGCGCGCATGCGGGCGCTGCGCGACCGCCAGGCCTCGCTCGCCTGGGGGATCCGGCGCGGGCAGGCGCTCACCGTCCTCGACAGCCTCCTTCAGATCCTGACGCTCGCCCTGGAGATCGCGCTCGACCTGGAAGGGGAACCGACGCCGCCGCGGAAATGGCTCCTCCAGGCAGCGCTGCGCACGCCGCTCGGCCGGCGGCTCCGGCCGCTCGCCCTCGAGCTCCTCGACGGGCCGGCCGGGCTCGTCAACCTGGGCGGCACGCGCGAACCGCTGCACAACCGGCTCTACGACCTCGCCGACCGCATCCGCCAGAAGGCCGCCGAGGCCCTTCTCGCGGCGGGCGGCGACCTGGCGTGGGCGTCGGGGGAGGGGCGGGGCTGAAGCTCTTCGCATACGGGACGCTCCGGCGCCGCGGCCGGCTCGAGGCGCTCATCGGCCGCCGGCTCGGGGATCCGGAACCGGCCGTGCTCGAGGGATACCGGCTCTTCGAGACGGAAGACGGCTACCCCGTCATCCTGCCCGAACCCGGTTCGTCGGTCGCGGGCTTGCTCTGGGACGTCGGCGACACCGACCTCCGCTTCGTCGACCACTACGAGGGGTCCGACGAGCGGCGGCCGCCCTGGGTGCGCACGCGGCTCGTCGTGCGGGTCGACGGCCGCGAGGAGCCGGCCTGGGTGTACGTGGGCAACCCGGACGTCGTGCGGATCCGGGAGCCGGCGCCCTAGGCGGGGGAGCCGGCGATACCCGGCCGGGCGGGCCGCCCGTCCGGCCCAGAAGGAGCGGATGGAGATGGCGCTCGTCCCCGGCATCGAGCTTCTGCGCCACGCGCACGAAAACGGCTACGCCATCGGGTCGTTCAACATCAACAACATGGAGATCGTCCAGGCGATCGTCGCGGCCGCCGAGGCCGAGCGTTCGCCGGTGATGCTCCAGTCGAGCCAGGGCGCCATCCAGTACGCGGGCGCCCCGTACCTGGCCGCGATGGTGAAGGCGGCGGCCGAGGAGGCCACCGTGCCGATCGCGCTCCACCTGGACCACGGCACCGACTTCGAGGTGGCCGTGCGCTGCCTCCGCCACGGCTGGACCTCGCTCATGTACGACGGCTCGAAGTACCCGCTCGAGGAGAACATCGCGCGCACGCGCAAGGTCGTCGAGATGGCCCACGCCGTCGGCGTGAGCGTCGAAGGCGAGCTCGGCAAGATCGGCGGCGTGGAGGAGCAGGTCGTCGTCTCCGAGCGCGAGGCGCTCTTCACCGACCCGACCGAGGCCGAGACGTTCGTGCGCGAGACGGGCGTCGACTACCTGGCCGTCGCGATCGGCACGGCCCACGGCCTCTACAAGGGGCGGCCGGACCTCGACTTCCCCCGGCTCGCGGAGATCCATCGGCGGGTCGGCATCCCGATCGTGCTCCACGGCGGCTCGGGCGTGCCCGAGGACCAGGTGCGCGAGGCCATCCGCCTCGGCGTCGCCAAGATCAACATCGACACGGAGCTCCGCCAGGCGTTCCTCGAGGCCTTGCGCCGGGAGCTCGACGCGCGCCCGAACGAGCTCGACCCGCGCAAGGTGCTGGGCCCGGGGCGGGCCGCCATGACGGAGCGGGTGCGCGAGAAGATGCGGCTCTTCGGGTCGAGCGGGCGGGCGTAGCATGCAGCGCGAGCTGACGCTCGAGCTCGTGCGCGTCACCGAGGCCGCGGCGCTCGCCGCCGGCCGCTTCGTCGGGCGCGGCGACAAGGAGGCGGCCGACCGGGCCGCCGTCGACGCCATGCGGGCCGTGTTCGACACGGTCGACCTCGACGCCGAGGTCGTGATCGGCGAAGGCGAGATGGACGAGGCCCCGATGCTGTACATCGGGGAGCGGGTGGGCGCCGCGCGCGGGCCGGGGAGCGAGCGCGTCGACCTGGCGGTGGACCCCCTCGAAGGCACGAACCTTGTCGCCAAGGGCGGGCCGGGCGCGATCTCGGTCCTCGCCGCGGCCCCGGCCGGCCACCTTCTGCGCGCGCCCGACTGCTACATGCAGAAGATCGCCGTCGGGCCCGAGGCGCGGGGCAAGGTGTCGCTCGACGCGCCGCCCGAGGAGAACGTGCGGCGCGTAGCCGAGGCGCTCCACAAGCCGGTCGAGGACGTGACCGTCATCATGCTCGACCGGCCGCGCCACGCCGCCCTCGTCGAGGCCGTGCGGCGGGCGGGGGCGCGCATCCGGCTCATCAGCGACGGCGACGTCGCCGCCGCCGTCGCGACCGGGCTCGAGGCGACGGGGATCGACCTCATGCTGGGGACAGGCGGCGCGCCCGAAGGGGTCCTGGCGGCGGCCGCGCTCGCCTGCCTCGGCGGCGACTTCCAGGGCCGGCTCGTGCCCGGGGACGAGGCGGAGAGGCGGCGGATCGAGGCGATGGGGGTGCAGCCGGCCGACCGGCTCCTCACCCTCGCCGACCTCGTCCGGGACGGCGACGTGATCTTCGCCGCGACGGGCATCACGAAGGGCGACCTCCTCGAGGGCGTGCGGTACACGGCGCAGGGCGCCTTCACGCACTCGGTCGTCATGCGGAGGCTGACGGGGACGGTCCGCTTCGTCGAGGCCGTCCACCACATCGAGCGGAAGCCGGTCTTGCGGGAGCTCATGGGGCGGTAGACGGCCCGTCTCGCGCATATCGTGCGCCCGGGGGCGGCCGAGGTGGCGCGCGTGCGGGTCCTTTCGGCGGGGAGGCGGCTCGCGGCGGCCGTGAGGGCGGCGACGGGCCTCGCCATCCTCGCCGCCGTGCTCGCCTGGGCCGCCGCGCACGATCCGGTGGGGGCGGCCTACGCCCACGCGGTGGCCGAGCTCGTCGCCGGGGCAAGGGCGCGCGGAGCCGCGGTCGAGATGACGCTCCGCCTCCTCGACCGCGCCTCGGAGCCGCGCGCCGAGGTGCTCGTCGACGGCCGGCCGGTGGCCGATCTCGCCGTCTCGCCCCTGCGGCTCGCCGTCGCGCCCGGCGCCCAGGTGGCGATCGACGCGCGCGCCGTACCGGGCGAGCTCCTCGTCCTCGCGGCCTGGGGCGCGTCGCCCGGCCGGCCGCCGGGCGCCCGCCTCCTCCGGCTCGGCGGGTCGCTCGTCGCGATCCCGTGGGATGCGGGCCCCTGACGTGCTATAATCCCGCCGGCCAGAGGGCGCCGACCTTCCCAACGAGGAGCCGCCGCTTGGAGATCCGGGCACTCAGAGGCGCCACCACGGTCGCCCACAACGACGCCGAGGCGATCCTCACCGCGACGGCCGCCCTCCTTTCGGCGCTCGCCCGGGAAAACGGCCTCTCCGCGCGCGACCTCGTCTGCCTCTTCTTCACCGTCACGCCCGACCTCGACGCGGCGTTCGCGGCTCAGGCCGCCGAGCGGGTCGGATGGGGCGACGTCCCGCGCTTGGGGGCGGTCGAGCAGAAGGTCGCGGGGGCGCCCGAGCGGTGCGTGCGGGTGATGGCCATCGCGCGGGGCGACGGCCCGCGCGTCCCCGTCTACCTGGGCGAGGCGAGCCGGCTCCTCGGAAAGGCGGAGCCTAATTGAGGACGGGACGGCCCGGGCCGGTGATCGCCGTCGACGGCCCGGCCGGCGCCGGCAAGAGCACGCTCGCGCGCCTTCTCGCCGCCGAGCTCGGCCTTCTCTACATCGACACGGGGGCGATGTACCGGGCGGTGGCGCTCGGCGCGCTCGAGGCGGGGATCCCCCTCGGGGACGAAGAGGCGCTCGCCCGCCTCGTGCGGGCGTGCGACATCCGGCTCGTGCCGCAGCCCGACGGCCGACCGCGCGTCGAGCTCGACGGGCGCGATGTGACCGGCCGTCTGCGCGCCCCGGAGGTGACGCGCGCCGCCGCCCAGGTGGCGCGCCACCCGGAGGTGCGGGCGCGCCTCGTCGAGCTGCAGCGGGCCATGGCCGAGGCCGGCGGAGCCGTCGTCGAGGGCCGCGACATCGGCACCGAGGTGCTGCCCGAGGCGGATGTGAAATTCTTCGTGACGGCCTCGCTCGCCGAGCGGGCGGCGAGGCGGTATCGGCAGCTGCGGCGACAAGGGGCCGCGACGACGTACGACGAAGTGCGGAAAGAGTTGGCGGAGAGGGATGCGCTCGACGAGACGCGCGAGGTCGGGCCGCTTGTGCGCGCGGAAGGGGCGATCGTCGTCGACACGACGGGGGCGACCGTCGAGCGTTCCCTCGCCCGCATGCGGGAGCACGTCCTTCGGGCGCTCGGGCCTCGCGCCGCCGGGCGCGCCCGCCCCGGCCGCGCGGGAGGCCGCCCGGGCGACGGGCGGCCGGGGTGAGGGGCGATGCTGTACCGTGGGATGCGCGTCCTCGTCCGCGCCCTCTACTCCTTCCTCTTCCGCATCGAGGTGCGCGGGTCGCTGCGGCTTCCGGAAGGTCCCTCGCTCGTCGTGGCGAACCACACGAGCGCGTGGGACCCGCCGCTGGTCGGTGTGCTGTTCCCGAGGCAGCTCCGCTACATGGCCAAGGTGGAACTCTTTCGCGTACCCTTGTTCGGCGGGCTGCTCAGAATGTTCGGCGCCTTTCCGGTGACGCGCGGTCAGCCCGACCGCGCGGCCATCCGGACCGCCCTCGAACTCCTGCGTTCGGGCTGGCCGGTGGTCGTCTTCCCGGAAGGGACGCGCGCGAGCCGGGCCCCGGACGGGCGCCCCGGGCCGGCTCGCAGGGGGGTGGCGTATCTGGCGCTGCTTTCGGGTGCGCCGGTCGTGCCCGTCGCCATCCGGGGCGAGTATCGCTTCCGGGGGCGGGTGGTCGTCTCGGTGGGGGAGCCGTTCCACGTGGCGGCCGCCGAGGCGGCGGCCCCGGACCGCATCCGGGAGCGCACGGCGGAGCTGGCCGACGGAGAGATCATGGCCCGTGTCCGCGCGCTCTGGGACGAAAGTCGCTAGTGGCAGCCGCTCGGGCCTGACCTCCGCGGGAGAGGCTACGCGGAGGGGATGGGCGGATCGCCGTTGCGGCCAGCTGAGGGGGTAGTCGGCGGATGTCGGAGGAAGGCGTGAAGCACCCGGAGGGCGAGGCCGAGGAGGCCAACGCGCCGCCGGTCGCGGAGAACGACGGGGCGGAGGGGGAGCCGGACCTCGGCCTACCCGACCTGCGCCCCGGGGCGCTCGTCCAGGGGACGGTCGTGCAGGTCAACGAGGACAACGTGCTCGTCGACGTCGGGTACAAGTCGGACGGGGTCATCCCCTACGGGGAGCTGAACCTCGCGCCGGAGCAGAAGCCGTCCGACCTCTTCCGCGTGGGCGCCCGCATCCCGGTCGTGGTGCTCCAGGTGGAGGGGCAGGAGGGCGGCCTCGTCCTCTCGTACCGGCGCGCCGTCGAGCGCGCGGCCTGGGACCGCCTCGAGCGTGCCTACCGCGACAAGGAGGTCGTGACGGCGCCCGTCGTCGAGGCGGTCAAGGGCGGGCTCGTCGTCGACGTCGGGCTCCGCGGCTTCATGCCGGCCTCCCACGTCGAGCTCGGCTACGTCAACGACCTGTCCGTCTACGTGGGTCAGCCGATCCGCGCGCGCGTCATCGAGATCGACCGCCACAAGAACCGCGTCATCCTCTCGCAGAAAGTGGTGCTCGAGGAAGAGCGCGAAAGGCTCCGCCAGAAGACCTGGAGCGAGCTCAAGGAAGGCCAGATCCGGCGCGGCGTCGTGAAGGGACTCACCGACTTCGGCGCCTTCGTCGACCTCGGCGGGGTGGACGGGCTCCTGCACGTCTCGGAGATGGCCTGGGGGCGGGTGAACCAGCCTTCGGACGTCGTGAACGTCGGGGACGAGATCGACGTGATGATCCTGCGCCTGGACCCGGAGCGCGGCCGCATCTCGCTCGGCCTGAAGCAGGTCTTGCCCGACCCCTGGACGACGGTCGAGGAGCGCTACCAGGTGGGATCCGTCGTCGAGGGCAAGGTGATGCGCCTCGCCCCCTTCGGCGCGTTCGTGCAGCTCGAGCCCGGCGTCGAGGGGCTCGTGCACATCTCCCAGATGGCCGACTGGCACGTGAACGACCCGGGCGAGGTCGTGCAGCCGGGCCAGGAGGTGCGGGTGAAGATCCTGCGCATCTCGCCCGAGGAGCGCCGGATCAGCCTTTCGATCAAGGAGGCCGAGCGGCCCGAGATCTACCGGCAGAGGAGCTTCGTGCCCCCGCCGCCCCGGCGCGACCGCGACCGCGATCGCGAGCGGGACAACCCGACCCTCGGCGACATGTTCGGCAGCTTCTTCGAGGAGACGCGCGAGAGGCTCGAGGACGGCGAACGCGACACGCGCTAGGCTCCTTCCGGGGCGGGGGCTCCGGGCGGGCGGGGTGAGGCCGTGGCGCTGCCGGTCGTCGCGATCGTCGGCCGTCCGAACGTAGGTAAATCGTCGCTCTTCAACCGCATCCTCGGACGCCGGCGGGCGATCGTCGAGCCGGAGCCCGGGGTGACCCGCGACGTCGTCGAAGCCGAGGCGGAGTGGGCGGGGGTCCGATTCCGTCTCGCCGACACGGGCGGGCTCTTCCCGCCGTCCCCGGCCGACGAGCTCGCAGGCGCCGTCGCGCGGAAGGCCGAGGCGGCCGTCGCGGAGGCGGCCGTCGTCCTCTTCGTCGTCGACGCCCAGGTGGGCCTCACGGGTGCGGACGAACTCGTGGCGGATCGGCTGCGGCGGCTGTGCCGGGCCGTCGTCCTCGTGGCGAACAAGGCCGATTCGGAGAGGGCGCGCCATGCGGCGGCGGAGTTCGCGAGGCTCGGCTTCGGCGAGGCCTTCGCCGTCTCGGCGCTCCACGGCCTCGGCGTCGGCGAGCTCCTCGACGAGGTCGCCCGGCGCCTCGCCGAGAGCGGGAGCGGGGGGATCGAGGGCGGCGAGCCGGCGGGGTCGCCGCCGCGGGTCGCCGTCGTCGGCCGG
>JADGHG010000076.1 GCA_019689585.1 Clostridia bacterium | reverse complement strand
CCCCGGGCCCAGTCGCGGATGCGCGCGAGCGCCTCCGCCACCTCCTCCCCCGAGAGCGAGGCCAGCGCGAACTGGCCCGAGCCCGAGGCCAGGAGCTCCGCCCCGCGCGTGAGCGGAAGGCTCACCTCGTCGAGGCCGGCCTCCCCGGCGAGCCAGTCGCCCAGGTGGCGCTCCGGCGTGCGGTCGACCATGACCTCGATCGTGCCGAGCCCGAGGTCGGCGTCGACGAGGACGACGCGCCGGTCGTCCTGCGCCCAGGCGAGCGCCAGGTTGAGGGCGAAGGTGCTCTTGCCCACCCCGCCCTTGCCGCCCGTGACGGCGACGACCCGCGGACCCCGGGCCACGTCCTTCACCTCCCCGCGGCCGGTCGGGCGTAGCCGGCCGGGAGCGCCGGCGCGGCCGGAAGCGCGGAGGGGCCGTGAAGGCGCGCGGCCACCGCGAGCCCCGCCCTCCGCGCGAGCGCTTCCGCCGCCTCGGGCTTCGCCGTCTCGTCGCACTTCGTGAGGACCACCTCGCCGGCGCCGGCCGCCGCGAAGGCGGCGACGACCAGCTCGGCGTCCTCCCCCGACCAGCCGGCCGGGATCACGAGGATGCGGCGGGCGTCGGCCGGGAGGGTCCGAAGCCACGCGCACCATTCGTCCCAGACGGCCGGCTCCCGCGGGTTGGCGGGCCCGAAGTCGACGACACGCGCGCACCCTTCGTGGGCTGCGACCCACGCGCGCAAGGAAGCCGGCGAGCCGAGCTCGTCGACCTCGAGGCCTACCGGGCGCACGAGCGCCCTGAGGTGCTGGGTGGCGCCGGGCCGGTAGGCGAAGGCGGTCGCGACGGCGACGTCCCGCCCCGCCCGGCGCTCGGCCAAGGCGTAGCGGGCGGCCGCCGTCGTCTTGCCGGCGCCCGAGGGGCCCATGAAGGCGGCCACGCCGTCGGCCGGGCGCTCGTCGGCGCCCGCCTCTCCCCCTGCGGGCGCGTCCCCATCCGGCCGGAGCGAAGGCGGCCGCCACGGCTCGGCCCGCAAAGGCCCCGCGAGGCGGGCGTCCGGCCGGTAGGCCGGCCGTTCCTCGCGCGCGGCCTGGGCCAAGGGCGCCGCCCGCCGCAGGACGGCCGCCCGCAGCGGCACGAGGTCGTCTTCGGCCACGTCGCTCCGGTCGAGCCGCCGGCGCCGCCCCGGCCCGCCGGCCGGCGCCGCCCCCGGCGCCGGCGCCGCCACCACCTCGACCCAGTGGCTTCGGCGCCAGAGCGGGCCGTCGCTCCCGCGCTGGGTCGAGAGCACGACGGCGTCGGGACCGAAGGCGCGCCGGACCTCCTCGAGCGCCTCGGTGAGCGTGGGCCTGCGGAATTTGCGGATCAGCACCCTACTCCACCACCTTCACGGCTTTGACCGAGATGTCGCCGGCGAGCTCGTGGTAGGCGACGACGGGCACGTCGGCGTGCTGCCGTTCGATGAGCCGGCGGAAGGCGAGCCGCGCCCCGGGGGCGCAGACGATGACAGGCCGCGTCCCCTGCGCGCGCAGGGACTGGATGGCGTCGTGCGCCTTGCGCCGGATCTCCTGCAGGCGCGCGGGGCTGAGCGCCCCCTGGCCCGAGGCCAAGGCGCGCGCCAGGTCCTCCTCGACCTCAGGCGCGAGCGCCACGGCCGCCAGCGTGCCGTCCTCGACCGGCAGTCGCGAGCTGATGACGCGCGCGAGCGAGGCGCGCACGGCTTCCGTGAGCGCGTCCGCGTCCTTCGTCTCCCGGCCCGCGTCGCCCAAGGTCTCGAGGATCGTCGCCAGGTCGCGGACGGGGACGCGCTCGCGCAGGAGGTTCTGCAGGACCCGGTGCACCGTGCCGAGCGGCACGACGCCCGGGACGACCTCGTCGACGAGCGAGGCGTTCTCCTCCCGCAGCACGTCCAGCATGGCTTTCACCTCCTGGCGCGTGAGGAGCTCGGCCGCGTGCGAGCGGACGATCTCCATGAGGTGGGTCGCGATCACCGAGGCGGGGTCGACGACCGTGTAGCCGGCGGCTTCCGCGGCCGCCCGGTCCTCGGCCCGGATCCACATCGCCGGGAGCCCGAAGGCCGGCTCGCGCGTCGGGATGCCGGTGAACGCGTCCTGGAGCCCGCCCGGGTCGATGGCGAGGAAGCGCTCGAGGTAGAGCTCGCCCGTCCCCACCTCGACGCCGCGCACCCGCACGCGGTAGCTCTGGGGGGGCAGCTGCACGTCGTCCCGGACGCGCACAAGCGGGAGCACGAGGCCGAGGTCGGTCGCGACCTGCCGCCGGATGGCGCCGATGCGGGCCATGAGGTCGCCGCCCCCCTCGCCTTCCGCAAGCGGAAGGAGCCCGTAGCCGAGGTCGATCTCCATCGGGTCGACGACGACGAGGTGCGCCGCCTCCTCGGGCGTCGTCGGCGGCCGGCGCTCGGCCTTGGGCGCCTCCCGCCGCGCCGTCTGGGCGCGCCGCGCGAGCTGCCAGGCGGTGAGGAGGAGGGCCGCGGCGAGCACCATGAACGGCAGCTTGGGCAGGCCGGGCACGAGCGAGAGGGCCCCCAGCGCCGCCCCGGCCACGACGAGCGGCCTCGGCCGCGTGAGCACCTGGCTTCGCATCTCCTCGCCGAGGTTGGCCTCGCTCGCCGCCCGGGTCACGACCATGCCGGTGGCCGTCGAGATGAGGAGCGCCGGGATCTGGGCCGAGAGGCCGTCGCCGACCGTGAGCAGCGTGTACGTCTGAAGCGCGTCGCTCCACGCCATGCCGTGCTGCCAGATGCCGACGGCGAACCCGCCCACGATGTTGATGGCGATGATGACGAGCGCCGCGATCGCGTCCCCGCGCACGAACTTGCTCGCGCCGTCCATGGCGCCGTAGAAGTCGGCCTCGCGCTCGATCTCAGCGCGCCGCCGCCGGGCCTCGGCCTCGTCGATGAGGCCGGCGTTCAGGTCGGCGTCGATCGCCATCTGCTTGCCCGGCATGGCGTCCAGGGTGAAGCGGGCCGCGACCTCGGCCACGCGCTCGGCGCCGCGCGTGATGACGAGGAACTGGATGAGGACGAGGATGAGGAAGATCACGAAGCCGACGACCGGGTTCCCGCCGACGACGAACTGGCCGAACTTGCGGATGACCTCGCCGGCGTCTCCGTAGAGGAGGATGAGCCTGGTCGCGGAGACGTTCAGCGCGAGGCGGAAGAGCGTCGTCACGAGGAGGAGGCTCGGGAAGACGGAGAGCTCGAGCGGGTCCGTGAGGTAGGTGGTGGCGAGGAGCACCGCGAGCGATACGGCGATGTTCAGCGAGATGAGAAGCGAGAGGAGCCAGGCCGGCAGCGGGATGACCATCATCATGACGACGGTCACGACGGCCACGGCCAGGATGAGGTCGCTCGCGCCCACGCGCGTGAGAAGCCGCGCCACCCGCGCCACCTAGGCCACCCTCCCCTTGAGCCGCCAGACGTACGCGAGCACCCGCGCCACGGCCTGATAGAGCGCGATCGGGATCGGCTGCCCGACCTTCGTCCCGGCGTAGAGGGCCTGCGCCAAGGGCGGGTCCTCCATCACCGTCACCCCGTGGCGGTAGGCGAGCTCGCGGATGCGAAGCGCGAGATGCCCCTTGCCGCGCGCGAGGACCACGGGGGCGTCCTCGAGCCCCGGCCGGTAGCGGAGCGCCACGGCGTAGTGCGTCGGGTTGGTGACGACGACGTCGGCGAGCCGCACGTCGGCCAGCATGCGGCGGCGCGCGATCTCCCGCTGGCGGCGGCGGATGCGCGCCCTAAGTTCCGGGTCGCCTTCGGACTCGCGCAGCTCCTCGCGCAATTCCTCGCGCGTCATGCGCAGGTTCCGCTCGAGGACGGCTCTCTGGTAGGCCCAGTCGGCCGCCCCGACGAGGAGGAGGACGAGGCCGAACTCCCAGAGGAGCGAGAGCGACAGCCGGAGGGCGCTCTCGGCGGCCTGCCCGACGCCGCTTTCGAGCCAGACGGGCATCTCGCGCACGGCGCGCACGACACCCCCGTAGGCGAGCGCGCCGAGCGCGGCGAGCTTCACGAGCGTCTTCACGAGCTCGAGGAGCGTGCGGCCCGAGAAGAGCCGGCCGAGGCCCGCAAGCGGGTTGACGCGCGACCACTGCGGGAGGAGCTGGCCCGGCACGAAGGCCGGCCCGGTCTGGGCCACCCCGGCCGCGAGCGCCACGGCGGCCGCCCCGGCGAGGATCGGGACGACGGCCGCGCGCCCGGCCTCGGCCCCGGCGCCCAGGAGGGCGAGAAGGCTCGAGCCGTCCGCCGCGTCCGGCCGCCACGACCAGGCCCTCACGGCGAAGGCGCCGAGCGTCTCGGCCGCGCGCCCGGCCGAGAGCTGGACGAGCGCGATCCCGGAAAGCCACACGACCGCCGCCGAGAGGTCGGCGCTGCGCGCGACGGAGCCGCGCCGGCGCGCCTCGCGCCGCCTTCGCGGCGTCGCCGGGAAACGGCGCTCCTCGGCGAACCGCTGCAGGTCCACTAGCGGCCACCTCCCCCGAAGAGGAGCGCGCCCGGCGCCGAGGGGAAGATCGCGTGCATCATGCCGGCGTACACGGGCAGGAGGAAGGCGAGGCCGAAGAGCCCGACGACCATCTTCACGGGCACCCCGAGGAAGAACACGTTCATGAGCGGCACCGCGCGCGAGAAGGCGGCGAGGGCGAGCGTGACGACGAACGAGGCGCAGAGCACGGGGACGGCCAGCTCGACGGCCGTGAGCACGGCGCCCGAGAAGGCGTCGGCGAGCGGGCCGGCCGCCTCCGGGGCGGCCCAGACGCCGACCGGCAGCCGCCGGAAGCTGTCGGCCATCGCGGCGATGAGGACGTAATGGGCGTTGAAGACGAGGTAGAGCACCGTCGCGAAGAGGTTCAGCACGTTCGCGAGCGCCGGCGCCCCCTCACCCGAACCCGGATTGAGCAGCTCGGCCGCCCCGAAGCCGAGCTCGACGTCAAGGAGGCCGCCCATCGTCTCGACGGCTGCGAAGGCCATGCGGCTCATGAGCCCGATCGCAAGCCCCGTCGCCGTCTCGCCGAGGACGACGGCCGCGATGGCGAGGAGCTCTCCCGAGGGCGCCGCGACCGGGACGCGGCCCCAGAGCGCCAGGGCGATGGCGAGGGCGATCGCCGCCCGCAGAAGGGCCGGCACGAAAGGCGCCCCGAACACGGGCGCGAGGGTCACCACCCCCGCGACCCGCGCGAGGATCGCGAGGAAGGCGAGCCAGCCGCCGGCCGGCAGCGCGATCGTCACGGCCCGCCCTCCCCGAGCCGGGAGAGGAGCGCCAGCGTCCCGGCGGCGTAGTCGGTGAGCTCGTGCAGCATCCAGGGGCCGAAGAGGGCGACGGCCGCGAGCATGGCGAGGATCTTGGGCACGAAGGTCAGAGTCTGCTCGTTCACCTGCGTCGTCGCCTGGAGAAGGCTGACGACGAGCCCGACGAGAAGGCCGAGGCCGAGGACGGGCGCGCCGACGAGGATCCCCACCGTGATCGCGCCCCGCGCCAGATCGATCGCCATGCCGTCCGTCATGAACCTCGGCCTCCTTCCCAGCCGTCAGAACCCATTCACGAGGTTGGCAACCACGAGGTGCCAGCCGTCGACGAGGACGAAGAGCAAAATCTTAAAAGGTAGGGAGACGAGCACCGGCGGAAGCATCAGCATGCCCATCGACATGAGCGTCGTGGCGACGACCATGTCGATGACGAGAAACGGCAGGTAGATCACGAACCCCATCTCGAAGGCCGTCTTGAGCTCGCTGATCGCGAAGGCGGGCACGAGGGCCGTAAGCGGCACCGAGGCCCGGTCGACCGACCCGCCCCGGCCCGAGATCTGAAGGAAGAGGTCGAGGTCGCTCGCGCGCGTCTCCTTCAGCATGAAGTCCCGCACCGGGCCTTCGGCCGTGCGCAGCGCCGCCGGGAAGTCGAGCGTCCCCTGCTGATAGGGCAGGTAGGCCTCGCGGTACACGGCGTCGCCGACCGGCGCCATGACGAACGCGGTGAGGAAGAGCGCGAGCCCCACGAGCACCGCGGTCGGCGGCACCTGGCCCGCCCCGACCGCCGTGCGCACGAACGAGAGCACGACGAGGATGCGCGTGAACGCCGTCATCATCACGAGCGCCGCCGGCACGAAGACGAGCGCGGTGACGAAGAGGACGATCTGCAAGGCCGGCGCGAGCTCCCCGCCGCCCGCCGGAAGAGGCAGGGTCACGCGTGGGCGCCTCCCCGCCTCGCCCGGCCCGAGACCGGTTCGGCCCAGAGGGCGCGCGCGAGCTCCGGTGTGATGCGCCCCCGCGGCAGCGGTACGGGCCGCGCGCCGGCCGGCCGCCTCTCGGGCGACGCCTCGGCGGCTTGTCGCGCCTCGTCGAGCGTCTGCCAGGCCTCGCCCGCCACAGCCGCCACCTCGAGCGGGTCCTCGATGACGTCGAGGCAGGAGACCTCGCGCTCGCCCACCCCCACGACGACCGCCCGCTGGCCGACGCGCACGACGGCGAGGCTCCGGCGTCCGCCGAGCGGCACGACCCCCAGCACCTCGAGCGAGGCCGGGCCGCGCGGCTTCTGGAGCCGGGCGAGGGCGCGCGCGGAGACGGCCGCGAGCGCGAGCACGACGGCGAGCGCGAGGAGCGTCCGCACGAAGAGCCAGATCCCGTCCAAGCGACGACCCCCTTCCCGACCCGCTTCGCGGCGGCCCGGCCTAGACCGGCCGGACGACCCGCTCGGCGGGCGGCACCACCTCGGCGATCCGCACCCCGAACGACTCGTCGATGACGACGACCTCGCCCCGCGCGACGAGTCGCCCGTTGACGAGCACGTCGACCGGCTCGCCGGCCATGCGGTCGAGCTCGACGACGGCCCCGGGGCCGAGCTCGAGGATGTCGCGCACCCTCTGCGTCGTGCGGCCGAGCTCAACCGTCACCTCGAGCGGCAGGTCCATCACGAGCTCCAAGCTCCCCTGCGCGCCCCTCGTCGCCTTGACCGACCCTCGCGCGGGGGCGGCGACCGGCTCCGGCGCCGCGGCTCGGTCGCCCGCGCGGCCCGCCTGGGCCTCGGCCTCGGCGGGCTCGGCCTCGGGCGCGCGCGCCTCCGCTTCGCTCCGCTTCGTCATGTCGTCACCTCCCCTCCGTCGGGCGCCTTCTTCACGACCGTGACGGCGAGCCTCCGGCCGCGCCGGCCCGGCCGCACGGCGAAGACGGGGCAGTCGGCCACGTAGGCCGTGAGGAGGTCCTCGGGGCCGCGGTCGAGCCGCACGACCTCGCCCGCCGCAAGCCCGGTCACGCGGCCCATCGGCAGCCTGGCCCGCCCGAGCTCGACGCGAAGCGCCACCTCCGTGTCGAGGACGTGCTCGGTGAGCCGAGCGCGCGCGAGCTCCCCGCGCTCGGCCGCCTCCTGGCCGAGCCAGCCGCGCGCCGTGAGCCTGGGCAGGATGGGCTCGAGGGTCGGGAACGGGAGGCAGAGGGAGAGATGGCCTCTCTGCGCGCCCGCCTCGACCTCGTGCCGGACGACGAGCGCGATGTCGTCGGGCGCCGCCACCTGCGCGAAGAGCGCCTGCGACTCGAGGTCCTCGAGGCGCGGCTGGACGTTCGCCACGTTGCGCCAGGCTTCGCGGAAGGCGGGGAAGAGAGTCGTGAAGAGCCGCCGCACGACGGCCACCTCGATGTCGGTGAGCGGGCGCGGCTCGTAGGACGCGACGCCGGGCCCGCCGAGGAGCCGGTCGATCATGAAGAACGCGATCGTCGGGTCGAGGGCCCAGAGCGTCCGGCTCGGCAGGGGCGGAAGCGCGACGACCGCGAGGATCGCCGGTTCGGCGAGCGACTGCGTGAAGCGCCGGTACGTCGTCTGCTCGACCGACTCGGCCCGGATCTCGACCATCGTGCGCAGGTGCGCCGAAAGGGCCGTGGTGGCGCCGCGCGCGAAGCCCTCGTGGACCGTCACCAGAGTGCGCACCTGGTCCTTCGAGAACTTGTCGGGCGACCGGAAGTCGTAGCGGCGGACGACGCGCGCCGGCCCGACCGCCCGGCCCGCGGCAAGCCCCGAGAGGAGCGCCGCCCGCTCCTCGCTCGTCACGACCGGTTCGGCGTCGCGCGCAGGGCTCATTGGATCACGATCCTCGTCAGGTACACCGCCAGGACCACCTTGGCGCCGGCCGCCTCGTCGACGGCCTGGGCGAGCGCCTGGCGCAGCTTCTCGAGCCCGGCGGCGTCGCCGAGCTCCCCGGCCGTGAACCCGTGCAGCGTCGTGTTGACGGCGTCCTGGACGGCGGCCAGGTGGTCCTTGACGGCGGCTTCGCCTTCGGGGCCGGCGACCGAGAGCGTGAGGTCGATCTGGATGATCCGACGCATCTCGACGTCGGCCAGGTTGGTCGTGAACTCCCCGACCTGGACCGTCACCGGGGGGACGACCTTCTCGGCCGGATGCGAGAACCGCGCGTAGGCGAGCCCGCCGCCCCCGGCGAGGATGACGAGCGCGAGCGCCGCGAAGAGGATGCCGCGGCGCGACCCGCGCCCAGCCTTCTTAGCCGCCCCCTTGGCCGCCGCTTCCGCCGCCATCGCGATCCCCTCTCCCGGCCCGCCAGCTCCGGCGGGGGGCCCCGCGCCCCCCCCCCGGCCGGGCGGCCGGCCCCCCCGCCGCGCCGCGGGCCGCCGCCGCCACCGGGTGTTT
>JADGHG010000075.1 GCA_019689585.1 Clostridia bacterium | reverse complement strand
AAGGCGCGCCAGGCTTCGTCCGCCATCACCTCGCGCAGGCACTCGACCGCGCGCCACACGTCCTCGAACGACGTGTACAACGGCGACGGGCAGAGCCGGATCACGTCGGGCGGCCGGTGGTCCGGCACGACCCCGCGCGCCTTGAGCGCCTTCGCGATGCGCGCCGCCTCGGGGTGGGCCACCGCGATGTGCCCGCCGCGCCGCGCTGGCGCAAGGGGCGTCACGATGCGGAGGCCGAACTCGCGTGGCAGCTCCGCCAAGGCCGACGCCAGGAAGTCGGTGAGCGCGAGCGACTTGCGGCGGACTCGCTCGATGCCGGCCTCGGCGAGCATGGCGAGCGAGCCGAGGAGCGGCGCCGCACTCAGCACGTGGACCGTCCCCACCTGGAACGCTCCGGCGTGGGGGGCCGGCTCGAACGCCGGGTCCATGTCGAACTGGCGTTCCTTTCGGTATCCCCACCAGCCGGCGAGCGCCGGGCGGCGCCCCCAGTGACGCCGGTTCACGTAGAGGCCGGCGGCGGCGCCCGGGCCGCCGTTCAAGTACTTGTAGCCGCAAAAGACCGCGAAGTCGACGCCCCAGCGGTCGAGCTCGTGTGGGATGACGCCGATGCTGTGACAGAGGTCGAAGCCGGCGAGGGCGCCGGCCTCGTGCGCCGCGCGCGTAAGGCGCGGGATGTCGAGGAGCTGCCCGCTGACGTAGTACACGCTCGGGAAGAAGGCGAGAGCGACCGTCTCGTCGAGCGCCGCCTCGATGTCGGCCTCCTCGACCGTGCGGCCGTCGTGCGACGGCACCCAGCGGATGGCGTCGTCCGGGTCGAGGCCGCGCTCGAGGACGACCGCCTCGAGCGCATACACGTCCGACGGGAAGTTGATGCGGTCCGCCACGATGCGCCGTCGCCGCCCCTCCGGCCGGAAGAACGTGCGGAGGAGGTTGTGGATGGCGACCGTCGTCGCCGACCCGAAGACGACCGCGCCAGGTTCCGCGCCCAGAAGGGGGGCCGCGAGCGCCCCGAGCCGCTCGCCGAGGTCGAACCAGGGCGGATCGGCCCGCAGGAAGCCGTCGATCGCGTGCTCGCGCCAGCCGGCCAGCGCGCGCAAAAGGGCCGCCTCCGCGTCCTTCGAGAGGAGCCCGAGCGAGTTGCCGTCGAGGTAGATGCGCCCTTCGGGCAGGTAGAAGCGCGCGCGGAAGCCGGCGAGAAGGTCGGCGCGGTCGCGGGCGCGAGCGGCGCGAAGGCCCGCCCCCGACAGAGGGGCGTCCGCGCGGGCGGGATCCGCCCGCGGCGGCCCGGCCGGGGTCGCATCGGTCGCGTCCCGGTCGCCCTCGCCGTGCATCGGGCGCACACCCCCTTCCCGCGGACGATCGGTGCCGGGCGCCGCCCTGCGAGGCGGCTCGGGCCATAGGATCGCGCGACCCCCGCCCGCGGCACCGACGACCGCCGCCTACGGAAGCGGCGGCACGAGGCAGTACGGGTATTGGCAGGCCACGTGGATCGACTTGTCCTGCGGGTCGAAGCCGACCTCGAACCCCATGGCCTCGGCCACGAACCTGAGCGGCACCATGACTCGACCGCCCTCGATGAACGGCATCACCGACGGATTCTGCGGGTCGATGGCGAGCGTCTCCTCGCGCGGGCCCGAGGGCGGCGCGCCGCCCTCTGCGAAGACGGCCTGAGTGTCGACGACGAGCGCCGTGCTGCGGCCCACCCAGACCTCCACGGTCCGATCCGAGGAGGCGATCGTCGCCTTTCGCTCGCCCGGGTCCCAGCTCACGGCGAACCCCATGCTCTCGGCCAGAGCGCGCAACGGCACGAACGTCCGCCCATCCCGGATCACGGGGGGCACGTCGAGCGGCCGGTCGAGCCCGTCCGACAGGATGAGGGGCTGTCCCACGGTCATGCGCACCTCGCGGGCGCCGGACGTGAGCGATGCGTTGGGCTCCTCACCGGGCGCGCACTGGCAGAACGTGAGGTCCAGCTCGATCGCATCCACCTCTGTGTCGTCCTGCACGGCGCCGTCGAGCACGCGCGCCGCGTCGAGGGCGAAGAGGAGGTTCTGCGTGCCGGCCGGTGTGGGCAGCGCGGACAGGTCGAGCACCAGGACCTGCCCGCTCGGCTGGTGGCCTGCGTCCCACGGCGAGCCGGATAGCGCCGCCCCTCCGGGGTTTCCGCTCCCCGTCCCGAGGTTGGCGACCCAGGAGGACGAGCCCGCGTACAGGTAGACGCGGTCGTTGACGGAGTCGGGGACGGCGAGCGGCCGGACGCGCAGTACGACCTGCGCGGCCGTGAGGCAGTCGCCCTGGGGCAAGGTGAAGCGCTGCCAGAGGGCCTGGTTCGGCTGCGTCTGGTCGAAGGCCCCGGCCGCCTGCCCGGGCGGCGGGGTGGAGGGCTCGGGGCCGTCGCCCGTCGCGTACGCGTCCGCGCGGCCCGCCACGAAGCGGAAGTCGAGGCAGCACGGCTCCTTGCTCGGGCGGTTGCCGAAGGCCAGGATCACCGTCTGGCCCGGGGCCAGGCTGACCGTGGCCGTCCCCGGCGGGACCGGCTGCGGAGCCGTCTGAACCCAGCCGGGCTGGACCGTCTCGCCGACCGTGTACGTACCCGGCTTCACCTGTTTGCAGATGCGTCCCTTGGGGCCTGTCTGGCCCGAGCCCAGCGGGTGGCCGGCGCTGTCGTACAACGTGAACGTCCAGTTGGGGAGGCCCGGCTCGGTCGCGTCCTGGACGCCGTCCCCGTCCGCGTCAAGGAACTTCACGGCGCAGAGGAGCGCCGTCTGGCCCTGGCCGCCGCCTTCCCCAGCGCGGACGTCGGCCTTGTCGCAGCCTGCATTGTTCGTCGGGTCCGCATCCTGCGACAGATGCTCGGCCGTGAGGCGCGCGCAGTTCTCGAGGGTCGCGGTGCCGGCGACGACCGTGCCCGTCACCGTCACCGCCGGCAGCGACTGGCCCGGCGCCAGGGAGAAGCCCGGGCCGCCGTTGTACGTGCAGCTTATGGCCGAGCCCGTCACCGTGCAGCTCCAAGGGGGAGCGGCGCTCACGGAGACGGACGCGAGGCCTGCGGGCGTCGCGTCGTTCACCCCGATCCAGCCGGTCATCGGCGCCGTCCCCACGTTCGACACGACGAGCTGATAGCTCACAGGCTGGCCGGCGACGGCCGGGCCGAGCCGGGTCTTCGTCAGCTTCAGGTCCGGGCCCCCGGCAGCGGCGCAGGGTGAGGGCGAGGTGAGGATGACCCCGCCCGCGCCGACCGCGACGAACTGTCCCCCGCCGACCTGGACGCCGTATAGGCTTGCGCTCGTCCCCGACGACTCGGCCGTCCAGGTCGCGCCGTCCGTGGAGCTGTAGACGGCGCCGTCCTGGCCGACCGCGACGAGGAACCCGCACGCGGCGTCGTACGCCACGTCGTAGAGGTTGACGTCCTGGGCCTGAGCGATCGAGTGGTCGCTCCAGGTGGCCCCGCCGTCGGACGACGTGTACACGGCGCCGTGCTGTCCGACGGCGACGAGCACGCCTCCCGCGTCGACCACGTTGTAGAGCGTGGGGAGAGAGGCGCTCTGGAGCGTCCAGGTCCCCGGGGCCGAGGCGGCCGCCGTCACCACCGCCTGCCCAACGCCGACGACCGTCCCGCCGCCCGCTGTGGTGTACGCCGCGCCGTAGATCGCCTGGCCGCCGCCCCAGGTGTGGGCCGTCCAGCTGGCCGCGTCGGGGGAGGTGAAGATGAAGCCCCAGCCCGTGGCGAAGTACGTGCCGCTCGCGTAGACGACCTCCTCGAAGATGCCCGCGAGGGGATCGATCTGGCTCGCCGTCCAGGCGGTGGCATTCGTCGAGACGTCGGCGACTCCGCCGTGCCCGACGGCGACCCACTCGGCGGCGCCGTACGTCACGCTGTTCAGGACGACGGTGGTGTTGGACGTCTGCGCCTGCCAGCTCGCGCCGTCGGGCGAGGTGAGGATCACGCCGCTCGCGCCCACGGCGACGTAGGTGCCCCCGTGGTAGGCCACGTCGTACAGGACTTGGCTCGTGCCGGACGTCTCCGCCGTCCAGGTCATCCCGGACGCCTGGACGCGCCGCGGCACCGCCCCCGTCCACACAGCCGCCCCGACGACCAAGGAGATCGCGAACGCCAGCGCGCGCCGCATGCCGCGCCCTTCCCGGCCGCCCACAGCCCTCCGCCTCCCCCGTCCCGACGATCGGTGGCGCACGTCGTTCGGCGGGGGGCTGACACGTTCCTCCTGACGCCCGAGGTGTTCTGAACGAAACGTTCGACATGGGCAGGGGCGCGCAGGGGAGGCGGGACCGAGCGCGAAATCGCTCACGGGGCGAAACGCAGGTGTATTCGAAACGCCGTTTCGCAAACGCGCACGGCCGCCGGGCTGGCGCGGCCCGCGCGGCCGGCGCCCTGCCGCGAACCCGCGGGGTGAATGCCATCGCGCGGATTCGGGTGGCCGGCGCCCTCTCACGGACCCGCGGGACGGGCGCGGTCGCACGGGCCCGCGGGGCCGGCGCCGCCCGCGATTCGCGCGCGATCCGCCCGGCACCGCCGCGTCCTCCGCGCCGGGCGGGCGGCGAGCCGCGCGGCGCGGGAGGGGCGGTCGCGCCATGACGCAGCTTCCGCTCGTCCAAGCCCTCGCGCACGGGCTCAGCGTCCTCGAGGCCATGGCCCGGGACGAGTCGGACTGGCAGGGCGTGAGCGATCTGGCGGCACGCCTTCGCATGCACAAGAGCACCGTCCTGCGCCTCCTCGCCACCCTCGAGTACTGCGGCTACGTCGAGCAGGACCCGGCCACGAAGCGCTACCGCCTGCGCCTCAAGCTCTTCGAGCTCGGCAGCCAGGTTGTGGGCCGCACCGACCTCCTCAAGGAGGCGCGGCCCGTGCTCGAGCGCCTGAACCGCGAGTGCGGCGAGGTCGTCCACCTCGGCGTGCTCGACGAAGGCCAGGTCGTCTACGTGGAAAAGGTCGAGTCGACCCACACGATCCGCATGTACTCGCGCATCGGGCGCCGCTCGCCGCTGCACTGCACGGGCGTCGGCAAGGCGCTCCTCGCCTTCCTCCCCGAGGACGAGATCGTGCGCGTCGTCGAGACGAAAGGCCTGAAGGGCTACACGCCCAACACGATCACCGACCGCTCGGCGCTTCTGCGCCATCTCGAGACGGTGCGACGGCGCGGGGTCGCCTTCGACAACGAGGAGCACGAGCCGGGCATCCGCTGCGTGGCGGCGCCGGTCTGGGACCGGACGGGCGCGCTCGTCGCCGCCATCTCCGTCGCCGGGCCGAGCCTCCGCATGACGCCCGATCGGCTCGAGGACCTGGCGCACCCCGTGATGGAGGCGGCGCTCGAGATCTCGCGCCGGCTCGGCTACCTGGGCGACGGCCGGGACCGGGCCGGCCGGGCCGACCGGGCCGGCCGGGCCGACGAAGCGGCCGAAGCGGACGAAGCGGCCGACGCGGCCGAAACGGCCGAAGCGGACGAAGCGGCCGAAGCGGCCGAGCCGAGGCGCGCGCTCGCCGTCGGCGACGCCCGCCCGGCTCCGGGCGCGCCCCGGCGGAGCGCCGCAAGCCGCGGGCGCCCCGCCGCCCGAGAGGCCGAAAGGGAGTGAACGCGTGAGAAAGCGCATCGAAGCGAGCCCGGCCGTCGACGAGTCGCTCGTCGCCGGCTACCGGGAGCTCCTCCAGGTCTACAGTCCCTCCTGCATCCTCGCGGACTGCATGGAGCGGTCGGGCGTCGTCGACTCCGCCATCCGGCCCGTCCACTTCCGCCGCTTCGTCGGCCCGGCGCTCACGGTGCGCCTCTTCCCCGGCGACCTCGTCGACTGCCTCGACGCCCTGCGCGTGGCGCGCGCGGGCGACGCGATCGTCGTCGACGCGGCCGGCGAGACCCAGACCTCCATCTGGGGCGGGCTCATGGCCGGGCTCTGCAAGATGAAAGGCGTCGTGGGCGCCGTCGTCGACGGTGCCGTCCGCGACATCGACGAGGTGCGCGACCTCGACTTCCCGCTCTGGAGCCGCGCCGTCACGCCGCGCTCGACGCACTCGCCCTTCTCGTCGCGCCTCGAGCCGATCGAGGTGAACGTGCCGGTCGTGTGCGGGCGCGTGATCGTGCGGCCCGGCGACATCGTCCTCGCGGACGAGACGGGCGTCGCCGTCGTGCCGCGCGAGGAGGCAGCCGAGGTCCTGGCCCGGGCGCGGGCGCAGGCCGAGCAGGAGGAGAGGACGCGCGCGCGCATCCGCGAGGGGAAGTCGGTGGAGGAGCTCCTGGCCGAGTTCGGGCGCCTCTGATGAGGCGGCCGCGCACGGGGGCCGCCTGGCCCGCGGCCCGGGGAGGCGACGGGGCATGAGGGAGCGCGAGGTGGTGCTCGCCGCTCGCGGCGTCGCCAAGTCGTTCGGCGGCGTCGAGGTCCTGCACGACGTCGACTTCGAGGTGCGAGAAGGTGAGATCCACGCGCTCGTCGGCGAGAACGGGGCCGGCAAGACGACGCTCCTCATGGTGCTCTGCGGCGTGCACGCGCCCGACCGCGGCGCGACGGAGCTCGCCGGCCGCGAGGTCCGCTTCCGCGGCCCGGCCGACGCCCAGGTGCGCGGCGTGCGCACGGTCTTCCAGGAGCTGAGCCTCGTCCCGGCGCTCTCGGTCGCGGAAAACCTCTACCTGAACCGAGCCCCGGCCGGGCCCTTCGGCATCCTCGACCGGCGGCGCCTGCGCGAGGAGGCGCGGCGCGTCCTCGGCCGGCTCGGCGCCGACCTCGACCCCGACGCGCTCGTCCAAGACCTCTCCCGCAGCCGCCGCCAGATCGTCGAGGTGGCGAAGGCGCTCGCGGCCGAGGCCAGGGTGCTCCTCCTCGACGAGCCGACCTCGTCGCTCTCGGAAGCCGAGGCGGAAGTGCTCTTCCAGGTCCTGCGCCAGCTGAAGGGGGAGGGGCTCGGGATCGTCGTCGTCACCCACCGCATGGCGGAGGTGTTCGCGATCGCGGACCGGATCACCGTCCTGCGCGACGGCCGGGTGGCCGGCCGCTTCGAGCGGCGCGAGGCGACGCCCGACGAGGTCGTGCGGCGCATGGTCGGCCGCGACGTCTCGCAGGTGACGTGGCAGGAGCGCGGGGCGCCGGGGCCGGTGGCGCTCGAGGCCGAGGACCTCTGGGCGCTCCCCCGCGTCCGCGGCGCCACCCTCGCCGTGCGCCAAGGCGAGATCCTCGGCGTCGCCGGGCTCGAGGGCTCGGGCCGCACCGAGCTGGGGCTCGCGCTCGTCGGCGCCATCCCCGTGCAACGGGGCCGCCTGCGCGTCTTCGGCCGGGAGGTGCGCGTGGCGAGCCCGGCCCACGCGGCGCGCCTCGGGGTGGTGTGCCTTCCGCCCGACCGGAAGGAGCTCGGGCTCTTCCCGCAGCTCACGGTGGCCGACAACATCGTCGCGATGATCCTCCGGCTCCTTTCCCGGCTCGGGATCCTCCCCAAAGCGGCCGTCCGCGACACCGGCGAGGCGTACCGCGAGCGCCTGCGGATCCGCTGCCCGTCGGTCCTCGCCCCCGTCTCCGCCCTCTCGGGCGGCAACCAGCAGAAGTCGCTCCTCGCGCGCCTTCTCGCCGCCGACCCCAAGGTGATCGTCGCCGACGACCCGACGGTCGGCGTCGACACCGGCGCGAAGGCCGAGATCCACCGCATCCTCGTCGAGGAGGCGCGGCGCGGCAAGGCGGTCGTCCTCATCTCCTCCGAGCTCGTCGAGCTCCTCGAGCTCGCCGACCGCGTGGCCGTGATGCGCGACGGGCGCGTCGCCGGCGTGCTCGAGCGGCCGCACCTCACGGAGGAGACCATCGTGCGGCTCGCGGCGGCGGGGTAGGGCGATGGGCCAAGGTCTCGGCGCGCTCCTGCGGATCAGGGAATTCGCGATCGCCGCGGCGATCGTCGTCCTCGGCGCGATCCTCTCGTTCCTCACGCCCTACTTCCTCACGGGCGGCAACCTGACGGCGCTCGTGATCGGCCTCGTGACCTCGACGCTCGTGACGATCGGCCAGGTGATCGTGCTCGTGGCGGGCGGGCTCGACCTCTCGGTGGGGGCCGTCATGGCGGCGAGCGGCACGATCGTCGGCCTCCTCATGCTGGAGGGCCTCTCGCCCTGGCTCGCGACCGGTCTCACGCTCCTCTTCGGGGCCTTCGTGGGGCTCGTGAACGGGCTCATCGTGACGCGAGCCGGCGTGAGCCCCCTCATCGCCACGCTCGGGATGATGACGATCGTGCGCGGCGTGGGGCTCGTCTTCACCGAGGGCTTCTCGGTCACGGGCCTCGACCCCGCCTTCGCCTACTGGGGCCAGGGGCGGCTCCTCGGCCTCCCGCCCATGGTCTGGGTGACGCTCGTCCTCCTCCTCGCCTTCGACCTGGCGCTTCGGCTGACGCGCTCCTTCCGGCAGATCTACTACGTCGGCGGGAACGAGCGGGCGGCGCGGCTTTCCGGCATCCCGGTCGACCGCGTGCGGGTGTGGACCTACGTCGGCTCGGGGGCGCTCTCGGCGCTCTCGGGCATCTTCCTGGCCTCGCGCCTCATGTCGGGCACGCCGACGGCCGGCACGGGGCTCGAGCTGACCTCGATCGCGGCCGCCGTCATCGGCGGGGCGAGCCTCATGGGCGGCGAGGGGACGGTGCTCGGAGCCTTCCTCGGCGCCTTCCTGCTCGCCATGGTCTCGAACGCCTCGGTGATCCTCGGCGTGTCCATCTACTGGCAGGGCATCGTGACGGGCGTGATCCTCATCGTCGTCGTGACGGCCGACATGGTCCTCCGGCGGCGCGAGGGCCGCGGTTGGGGGGTGCGGAGAGCGGGTTCGCGGGAGGTGGCGGCTCGGGAGGCGAGGCGAGAGGCCGCCGGGGAGCCGGCGGCCGGGGAGGTCGGAAGCGACGGCGGCGCCCAGCCGAGCTGAAAGGTGGCCACGGGGCCGGCCGGGCGCCGGGCCCGGCCACGCC
>JADGHG010000074.1 GCA_019689585.1 Clostridia bacterium | reverse complement strand
GCCCCGCCCCGCCTTTCAGGAACCTTCGCACCCGCCCCGGCGCGTCCTCCCCGCGCCCGCGCAGGGGGACGCAGGAGGCGGCGAGCCTCCGCCCGCCGCCCGCCGGGTCAGTGGTAGCGGAACCAGACGTCCCAGCCGTCCTTCGTCTTCGTGACGAAGAGCTGGCCCTGGGAGAGACTCGCGCTCGGCTCGAGGGCCGGGAAGTGGAGCTGGAGCACCCAGGTGCTGGCCTCGACCGCCTCGCCGCAGAAGTTCGCGACCATGTCGCCGTAGACCATCGTCTCGGGGGCCGGCGAGAGCTTCGTCACCTCGTAGCCCGCGTACTCCGAGCCCTGGTAGTGGGCCGCGACGATGCGGTCGAGCACGGCGCGAAGGCGCGCCTCGTCCCCCTCATCCGGAGGCAGGAGCGAGGCCGGGTCCGGGCAGGCGGCGCCCAAGCTCCGCACCTCGTTCGCGAGGGCCTTCGGTTCAGGCGCCAGGGCGGCGTAGAGGCCGGCGGCGGCGACGAGAGCCGCGGCGGCCGAGAGGGCGGCCCAGACCCAGGCGCGGCGCGGGCGGCGGGGCCGGGCGGCCAAGGCCCCCTCGATGCGCGCGCGCAGCCCCGGCGGCACGGGCACCTCGGCGTCGATGCGGGCGGCGAGGTCGCGCAGGAGATCCTCCGTCGTCATCGTTCGACGACCTCCTCTGTAAGCAGGGCGGCGAGGGCCTGGCGCGCGCGTGCGAGCCTCTGGCGGGCGGCGTCCGGGCGGATGCCGAGTTCGCGCGCCAGCTCGGCGACCGGCAGGTCGAGGTAGTAGCGCCAGAGCAGGAGCTCGCGGTAGGCGAGGGGCAGGCGCAGGAGGGCGCCCGAGACGTCGAGGCGCCGGCCGACCGCTTCGTCGGGCGGCGGTCCGCTCGCCGGCGCGGGCCACCCCTCGGGGTCGGCCGGTTCCTCGCGCCGGTCGCGGCGCAGGCGGTTGAGGCACAGGTTGCGGACGACCCGCGCGAGCCAGCGGCCGGGCTCGGCGACCGGACGCGGGGTCCGCACGAACGCGAGGAACGCCTCCTGCACGACGTCCTCCGCCCCCATCGAGTCGTGCAGGTAGAGATAGGCGATCCGGTAGAGACGGTCGGCGTGTCGCGCGACCACCTCCTCGACGGTCAAGGGCGATCACCTCTACCTCTCCGGACACACGAGGGCGCTTCCGCGTGACGCCCACGGGCCGCCTCGCGCGCTCCCCGCCGGGCCGCCCGCGGCCGGGACACGCACGGCCGGCCGGAGCCCTCCGTAGGGTGGCCCGGCGGACGGGGGCGATCGACCGTGTGCGGCATCGCCGGCTGGCTCGGCGAGCGTCCGGACCTGGCCTCGGATCCCGAGGCGCTCCGGACGGTCGAGCGCATGGCCGACCGCATGGCCTCTCGCGGTCCCGACGCGCGCGGCCTCTGGGCCTCGGGCCCGGTGGCCTTCGGCCACCGGCGCCTCGTCGTCGTCGACCCCTTGGGCGGGGGCCAGCCGATGCTCTACCGGCACGGCCCCGACCTCTACGCGCTCGTCTACAACGGCGAGCTTTACAACACCGAGGATCTGCGCCACGAGCTGGCAAGCCGCGGCCACGCCTTCCTCGGCCACTCGGACACGGAAGTCCTCCTCCACGCCTTCGCCGAGTGGGGCGAGGAAGCGTTTCCGCGCCTCGACGGCATCTTCGCCGTCGCCGTCTGGGACGACACGCGCCGTCGGCTGGTCGTGGCGCGCGACCGCCTCGGCGTGAAGCCGCTCTTCTACTGGGCCGGCCGGACGGCCGCCCCGGGCGGACGCGCCTTCCTCTTCGCCTCGGAGCTCAAGGGACTCCTCGCCCATCCGGCCGTCGAGCCGGTCCTCGACGCCGAGGGGCTGGCCGAGATCTTTGCGCTCGGACCGGGCCGCACGCCGGGCCACGGCGTCTTCCGGGGCGTGCGCGAGGTGCGGCCGGGCTCGTTCCTGCGGGTGAGGGCGGACGCGCCCGACGAGGTGGAGGAGGTCTTCTACTGGCGGCTCGAGAGCCGGCCGCACGAGGACGACCTCGAGACGACGGTCGAAACGGTGCGGACGCTCTTCCTCGACGCGGCCCGCCGCCAGCTCGTGGCCGACGTGCCCGTCTCCGCGCTCCTTTCGGGCGGCCTCGACTCGAGCGCCCTGGTCGCGGCCGTCACGGCCGTCTTCCGCCGCGAGGGGCGCGGCCCGGTCCCGACCTTCTCGGTCGACTACGCGGGGAACGAGGAGCACTTCCAGCCGAGCGACTTCCAGCCCGACGACGACGCGCCCTGGGTCGAGCGCATGGTCGCCGAGCTCGGCACGGCGCACCGGCGCGTCGTGCTCCGCCACGAGGACCTCGTCGCCGCCCTCCTCCCGGCGATGCGCGCCCGCGACCTCCCCGGCATGGCCGACGTCGACGCCTCGCTCCTCCTTTTCTGCCGTGCGATCAAGCGGCACGCGACGGTCGCGCTTTCGGGGGAGTGCGCCGACGAGGTCTTCTGCGGCTACCCCTGGTTCCGGCGCGAGGACGCGATCGCGGCCGACACGTTCCCCTGGTCGCACACGCTCGGCGTGAGGCTCGGCATGCTTTCGCCGGCGCTCCGCGACGCCATCCGGCCCGAGGCGTACGTCGCGCGCCGGTATGAAGAGGCGCTCGCCGAGGTGCCGAGGCTTCTGGGCGAGGCGGCGCGGCCGGCCCGCATGCGCGAGATCGCGTACCTCACGCTGACCCGCTGGATGCCGGTCCTCCTCGACCGCAAGGACCGCATGAGCATGGCGACGGGCCTCGAGATCCGCGTCCCGTTCTGCGACCATCGCCTCGTCGAGTACGTCTGGAACGTCCCCTGGGAGTGGAAGTTCCTCGACGGTCGCGTGAAGGGCCTCTTCCGCCGCGCCGTCTCCGGCCTTCTGCCCGACGACGTCCGCCTACGGCGGAAGAGCCCCTATCCGAAGACGTTCCACCCAGGCTACCGCGCGGCCGTCTCGGACTGGCTCCTCAGCATCCTGGACGATCCCGCCTCGCCGCTCGGCCCGCTCGTCGACCGGCGGGCGCTCCGCGAGGCGGCGCAGGCCGAGGGCGATCTCGAGGTGCCGTTCTTCGGCCAGCTCATGCGTCGGCCGCAGCTCTTCGCCTTCCTCGTCCAGGTCGACGCCTGGCTGCGCGAGTATCGGGTCCGTCTCGCCTAGGGCCGTCCGGCGCGCGGCGCGACGGGTGTGCTATAATTCCGCGCGTTCAACCGGCCGCGCGAGAGCGCGCGGCGAGACGGGGCGAAGCGATGAAGGCCGACATCCACCCGGCGTACCAGGACTGCGTGATCACCTGCGCCTGCGGCGCCGTCTACCGTGTGCGCTCGACGAAGCCGAGCTACCGCATCGAGGTCTGTGGCGCCTGCCATCCGTTCTACACGGGCACGCAGCGCGTCGTCGACACGGGCGGCCGCGTGGAGCGCTTCCGCCGCAAGTACGAGGCGTACGAGCTCGCGCAGGCCCGGGCCCAGGCCGACGGCGAGGCGGCCAAGGCAGAGCCGGAGCCGGCCGAGAAGGCCGAAGTTTCGGCGAAGGAGCTCCTCACGAAGGTCGCCGAGGCCCGGAAGGCAGCCGAGGCTGGCGCCCAGCCGGCCAAGGGGGCCGGCCGTTCCCGCCGCAAGCCGCCCGCCGAGTAGGAGGCGGCCGCTTCGCCGCCCGGGAGGTGCCCGCCCTGCTCCGCCCGCGGGGAGCCGCCCTGTACGGCGGTCAGGCCGTCATCGAAGGCGTGATGATGCGCGGCCCCGAGCGCATGGCCGTCGCCGTGCGCCAGCCCGACGGCGCCATCGTCGTCCACGAAGAGGCGGTCGGCCGTTGGGCCGAGCGGCTCGGGCTCGGTCGCTGGCCGCTCCTCGGCGGGCTCGTCACGCTCGCCGAGTCGCTCTCGCTCGGCTTCGCCGCCCTCATGTTCTCGGCGAACGCGGCCAGCGAGCCCGACGAGCGCCTTACGCGGGGGGAGATGCGCTGGACGGTGGCGATCGCGACGGTCGTCGCGGTCGGCGTCTTCGTCGTCCTGCCGACCTGGCTCGTCGGCCTCCTCGCCGGCGCCTTCCGCTCCAGCGTCGCGCTGAACCTCGTCGAGGGGACGGCGCGCGTCGCGATCCTCGTCGCCTACCTCTACGGCATCTCGCGGACGCGCGAGATGCAGCGCGTCCTGGGATACCACGGCGCCGAGCACAAGGCGATCGCGGCGCTCGAGGCCGGGGCGCGGCTTGCCCCGGAGACGGTGCGCGCCTTCCCGCGCTTCCACCCGCGCTGCGGGACGAGCTACCTTCTCTTCGTCGCGTTCGTCGCGCTCGTCCTCTTCACGGCCTTCGGCTGGCCGTCTTTTATCGTCCGCGTCGTCTCGCGGATCGTGGGGCTCCCGCTCGTCGCCGCCCTCGCGTACGAGCTTCTGCGCGCCTCGGCCAGGCGGCCGGGCGCGCTCTGGGCGCGCTGCGTGCAGGCCCCCGGGCTCTGGATGCAGCGGCTCACGACGCGCGAGCCCGACGAGGGACAGCTCGAGGTGGCGATCGCCGCGCTCGAGGCGGTCCGCCGCGCCGAGCGGCCCCTCGCCCAGCCGGCGGCGGGGGAGGCGGGCACGGCGTGACGCTCGACGAGGACCGGCTCCGCGAGCTCGAGAGACGGCTCGGTGAACTCGAGGCGCGCCTTACCGATCCCGCCACGCTGCGCGACCCCGACCGCATCCGCGAGCTTGCGCGGGAGAGGGCGCGGATCGCGCCCGTCGTCGAAGCCTACCGCCGCTACCGGCGCCTCGGCGAGGATGCGGAGGCGGCGCGCGCCATGGCGCGGGAGGCCGACGGCGAGTCGGCCCGCTGGCTCGCCGAGGAGGAGGCGCGGCTCCGGGCCGAGCGCGCAGCGGTGGCCGAGGAGATCGTCGGGCTCCTCCTTCCGCGCGACGACCGCGACGACCGGGACGTCATCCTCGAGATCCGGGCCGGCGCCGGGGGGGAGGAGGCGGCGCTCTTCGCGGCCGACCTCCTCCGCATGTACACGCGATACGCCGAGCGGCGCGGCTGGCGCACGGAGGTGCTGAGCGCGAACGAGACGGGCATCGGCGGCTTCAAGGAGGTCGTCCTGGCCGTGCGGGGCGAGGGGGCCTTCGGCCGGCTCAAGTACGAGAGCGGCGTGCACCGCGTGCAGCGCGTGCCCGCGACCGAGTCGGCCGGCCGCATCCACACCTCGACGGCGACGGTCGCCGTCCTGCCCGAGGCCGAGGAGCTCGAGGTGACGATCGCGCCCGAGGACCTCGAGATCGACACGCATCGCGCAAGCGGCGCGGGCGGCCAGCACGTCAACAAGACCGAGTCGGCCGTGCGCATCGTCCACAAGCCGACGGGCATCGTCGTCACCTGCCAGGACGAGCGCTCGCAGCACAAGAACCGCGAGCGCGCCATGCGCATCCTGCGGGCCCGCCTGCTCGCCTTCTACCGCGAGGCGCGCGAGCGCGAGGAGGCCTCCCTGCGCCGGAGCCAGGTGCGCTCGGGGGAGCGGAGCGAGAAGATCCGCACGTACAACTTCCCCCAGAACCGGGTGACGGACCACCGCGTCGGGCTGACGATCCACCGCCTGGCGGAGGTCCTCGACGGCGACCTCGACGAGCTCATCGAGACGGTCGGCGCGAGCGACGAGGCGGCCCGGCTGAGCGCGGCGGCGGGGAAGGTGGAAGGATGACGGCCGACGCAGGGGCGCTGAAGGGTTGGGCCGCAAAGGTCTTGGCCGAGGGCGGGGTCGCGGACGCGCGGCGCGAGGCCGTCCTGCTCCTCGCCCACGCCGCCCGCGGGAGCCGAGCGGCCTCTAGCTCGGCCTGGGCCTGGAGCGCCGGGGCGCGCGACCCGGTGTCCCCCGCCGTCGCGCGGCGCTATCGGCGCCTCGTCGCGCTTCGCGCCGCCGGCCGGCCGTTCGCGCAGGTCGTGGGCGAGCGCGAGTTCTTCGGCCTCCGGCTCCGCGTCACGCGAGCCGTCTTGGCGCCCCGGCCCGAGACGGAGCTCCTCGTCGAGGAGGCGCTCGCCTACCTGCGATCCGGGGGCCCCCTCGGGCGGCGGCCCAGCGCGCTAAGCCGCCCGGGACCGGAGCGCCTCCTCGTCGCCGACCTCGGCACGGGCTCGGGCGCCCTCGCGCTCGCGATCGCCTCCGCCGAGCCGGGGGTCCAGGTCTTCGCCTGCGACGCGTCCCAAGGCGCCCTCTCGGTCGCCCGGGCGAACGCCCGCCGGCTGGGGCTGGCCCGGCGCGTGGCCTTCCGCCTCGGCGACTGGTGGCGGGCCTTCGCGCCGGAGGGCGGGCCGGGTCCGCGCTTCGCCTGCGCCGTGTGCAACCCCCCTTATCTCTGCGAAGCCGAATGGCAGGCGGCGCCGCCCGAGGTGCGGGCCGAGCCGCGCTCGGCGCTCGTCGCCGGGCCCACGGGCCTCGAAGCGTTCTGGGCCGTGGCCCGCGAGGCGCCGGCCTACCTCGAGCCGGGCGGCCTTCTGGCCTTCGAGGTCGGGTTCGGCCAGGCGGAGACGGTCGGCGCCATCCTCCGCGCCCACGGCTTCGAGGACGTGAGCGTCCGCCGGGACCTGGCCGGCATCCCCCGCGTCGTCTCGGGGCGGCTCCGGCCCGAGCGCGCCGGAGGGGACCGCGGAGGGGCGTCGCGTGGAGCGGCTTGACGCGCGCGATCCGTCGGCGCTCCCGAAGGCGGCGTCCGCGCTCCGCGAGGGTCGCCTCGTCGCCTTCCCGACGGAGACGGTCTACGGCCTCGGCGCGAACGCCCTCGACGACGAGGCGGTGCTCCGGATCTACCGGACGAAGGGCCGGCCCGCCGACAACCCCGTGATCGTCCACGTCGCCGACCGGGCAGCCGGACGCGCGCTGGCCGCCTCTTGGCCCGAGATGGCCGAGGAGCTCGCGGCCGCCTTCTGGCCCGGGCCCCTCACGCTCGTCGTGCCCCGGCGACCGGACGTCGCGCGCCAGGCGGCGGCCGGGGGCGCGACGGTCGCCGTGCGCTGCCCCGATCACCCGCTCGCGATCGCGCTCATCCAAGCGGCCGCCGTGCCGGTGGCCGCGCCGAGCGCGAACCGCTCCGGGCGGCCGAGCCCGACGACGGCCGACGAGGTGCTGCGCGACTACGAGGGGCGCGAGCTCGCGCCCGACATCGTCCTCGACGGCGGGCCGGCCGCGATCGGGGTCGAGTCGACCGTCGTCGACGCCACGGGCGAACGGCCGCTCGTCCTCCGCCCGGGCGGGCTCACCCTGGAGGAGCTGCGCCGGGTGCGGCCCGACGCCGAGATGGCCAGCGACCCCCGCCTTCTCTCGCGCTCGCCCGGCACGCGCTACCGCCACTACGCGCCCGCCAAACCCCTCTGGCTCTTCCGGGGGCCGGGGGCCCAGGCGGCGCTTCTCGCCGCGGCGCGCGCGGCCCGGGCGGCGGGGGAGGAGGTGGCCGTGCTGGCGTTTCCGGACACCGTCGCGGCCCTCCGGGACGAAGGGCTCGTCGCGCCCGAGGCCGTCGCCCTGGCCGGACGGCGCGACCGCCCCGAGGAGTACGCGGCTCGCCTCTTCCTCGCCTTGCGCCGGCTCGAGTCGTCGCCCGGGGCGGCGCGCATCCTGGCCGAGGCGCCCGAGCCGCGTGGCCTCGGCCTCGCCGTGGCCGACCGGCTCGCGCGCGCGGCAAGCCGCGTCGTCGAAAGCGGAGGTGGGCGGTCGCCCGTCCCGGGCCGCGTGCTCTTCGTCTGCAGCGGCAACACCTGCCGGAGTCCGCTGGCGGCTTCCCTCCTCCGCCACCTGGCGGCCGAGGCCGGCCGGCCGGTCGAAGTCCGCTCGGCCGGGCTCGCGGCGGCCGAGGGCCAGCCGGCGCCCGGCGAGGCCGTCGCCGCCCTCGGCGACTGGGGCGTCGACCTCTCGGCGCACCGGAGCCGCCGCCTCCAGGCGGCGGACCTCGCGTGGGCGGATGTCGTCGTGTGCATGGAAGGCTGGCAGGCCGAGGCGCTCGCGCGCGACCACCCCGAGGCCCGGCAGAAGGTGGTGTCGTGGGGCGAGCTCTTCGGCGGCGGCGACGTGCCCGACCCCTTCGGCCAGGGCGAGGCGGCCTACCGGCGCACGGTGGACAGGCTGGCCGCCGACCTGCGAGGATGGGTCGGAGGACGCGAGGGGGGCGCGCCGTGATCGTCGCGCTCGGGGCGGACCACGCCGGATACCGGCTGAAGTCGGAGATCGCCCGCTGGCTCGCCGAGGCGGGCCACGAGGTGGTCGACTTCGGCACCGACTCCGACGAGAGCTGCGACTATCCCGACTTCGCCTTCGCCGTCGCGCACGCGGTCCGCGACGGGCGCGCGGAACGCGGCGTGCTCGTGTGCGGAAGCGGCATCGGCATGGCCATGGCGGCGAACCGCGTGCCGGGCGTGCGCGCCGCCCCTTGCACCGACGTGTACTCGGCCGTGGTGACGCGCCAGGACAACGACGCGAACGTGCTCGCGCTCGGCGCGCGCATCGTCGGCCCCGGGCTCGCCCGCGCCATCGTCGAGGCCTTCTTCCGGACGGAGTTCGCCGGTGGGCGCCACGCAAGGCGCGTCGCCAAGCTCGACCAGGCGGGCCGGCCGGAACGGTCGGGCCGCCCGGCATGACGACCCGCCGGCCGGCCGAGGTCCGCGCGGAGACGAAGACGATCTCGCTTCCGCGGCTCAACGGCCTCCGGCCCACGCTGGAGTCGACGGCCTTGAAGCTCATGGAGGAGGCCGGCGAGCTGGCCGAGGCCATCGGCAAGCTCCGCTCGCTCTCCGGCGAGGCGGTGCCTGACGGGCGGAGCGCGTACGACGTCATCGGGCGCGAGCTCCTCGACGTGGCGCAGACGGCCGTCACGATGATGTTCGTCTTGGAAGACCAAGGCGTGGACGTCGCCCGCGTCCTGCGGGCGCACATCGAAAAGCTCGTCGCGCGGGGCTACCTGTCGGCGCCGGTCGCGTCGCACCTCTTGGGCGACCATAGGGGCGAGCGCGGCGATGGCGGGGGAGAGGCTCAGTATCTTATACACATCTCCCAGCCCACGA
>JADGHG010000073.1 GCA_019689585.1 Clostridia bacterium | reverse complement strand
TGCGGCGGATGCGCGGAAGGCGCCGTTGGAAGGCGCGGACGACCGTCGTCTTCCCCGTGCCGCGCACGCCCTCGACGTGGACGTGCAGCGGCCAGCCCACCCGCACGCCTTCCACCGACCACGACAGGGCCCGGAAGAGCTCCTCGTTCCCCGGGTGGCGAAGCGGCTCGCGGGTGCTCGCGCCAGGGGGCGTCGCCGGCACGGGCCTCACTCCGCGCCATAGGCTGTCCCGGGCCGGCCGGCTTCACGCGCGGCCGCGACCGGCCTCCCTCGCGGCGAGGGCCGGCCTACGCCCGCCCTTCCGCGGCCCAGGCCCGCACGAGGCGGCGGAACGTCTCCCCGCGCTCCTCGAAGTCGCGGAAGAGGTCGTAGCTCGCCGATGCCGGCGAGAGGAGCACGACGTCCCCCGGCCGCGCGAGCTCGAGCGCGAGCCGCACCGCCTCCGCGAACCCGGACGCCCGGTGGACGGCCGGCCCCGGCCGGCCGTCCGCGTCGCCCCCCGGGCCTCCGTCGCCGGCTCCGGCCCTCGCCCGCGCCGCCTCGCGGACGGCCGCCTCGATCTTGTCCGCCGTCTGCCCCACGAGCACGAGGTCGCGCACGCGCCCGCACACGGCCTCGGCGAGGCGGTCGAAGGCGATGCCCTTGTCGTACCCTCCGGCGATGAGGACGAGCGGGCGGTCGAAGGTGGCGAGCGCCGCCTCGGTCCGGTCGGGCGCCGTCGCGATCGAGTCGTTCACGACGAGCACGCCGCCCTTCTCGGCCACCACCTCGAGTCGGTGCGGCACTCCCTGGAAGGCCCGGACAGCCGAAGCCACATGACGGTCGGGCACGCCGGAAAGGACGGCGAGCGCCGCCGCGGCCATGGCGTTCGCCAGGTTATGGCGGCCGGGCAGGCGGAGCTCCTCGGGCCGAAAGATGGCCCGCGGCGCGAGCGGGCCCTCTCGCGCCTCGTCGGCTCGGCCGGGCGAAGGACCGGCGAGCGCCGGCGCGAGGTCCGTCCACACGGTGCCGCGCTCGAGCCACACGCCCGGCGCCTCGGGCCGCCCGCGCAGCGAGAAGGCGGCTACCCTCCCCGGCGCCTCCCGCATCCACCCCGACGACAGGGCGTCGTCCGCGTTGAAGACGCACCAGTCGCCGGGACCCTGCCGGTCGAAGATGCGCCGCTTCGCCTGGGCGTACGCCTCGAAGGAGCCGTGGACGTCCAGGTGGTTCGGCCGCAGGTTGAGGACCGTCGCGAGGTTAGGGCTCGCGTCGAGAAGCTCCAGTTGGAAGCTCGAGAGCTCCAAGACCACCCGGGCCCCGGGCGAGATCGCGGCCGCCTCCTCGACGAGCGGCCGCCCGAGGTTGCCCCCGACATAGGTCTCCGGGAAGGCGAGCCGGCACATCTCGCCGAGGAGCGAGGTCGTCGTCGTCTTGCCGGCGCTCCCCGTCACGCCCAGGATGGGCGCCCGGCAGTAGCGGAAGACGAGCCCCACCTCGCTTGCGACCGGCACGCCGGCCGCCCGCAGCCGCACGAGCTCGGGCAGGTCCTTCCTCATGCCCGGGGTGAGGAAGACGCAGTCGAAGCGCTCGAGGCCGTCGAGGTAGCCGGGTCCCAGCCGTTCGGCGCAACCGAGACGGCGCGCCTCCAAAAGCCGCTCCCCGAGGGATGCGGGCGAGGCGCGGTCCCGCACCTCGACCATGGCCCCCTGCCGCACGAGAAAGCGCGTGAGCGCCAGGTTGCTGACGCCGAGGCCGACGACGGCCACGCGCCGGCCGCGCCACTCCCCCGGCTCCGCCAGGCCCGGCCGCGCCCCCGCCGGCCCTCGCAGGTCCACGCGCCCGTCCCTCCGAGAGACAGTATGAACGGAGGGCGGAGGGCCGGTCGCACGCGACGCGCCGCCCGGCTACAAGGCCTCCACCCCGCCGCCCGCCTGGACCCGCGCATCGGCCCCGCGCACGACGGCGTTCCCGGCCAGGACGAGCCCCATGAGGACCATGGCGAGCCCGACGAGCGCGTACACGGAACCCGGCGCCATGACCGTCGCGAGGTATCCTCCGACCAGCGTGCCGAGCGGCATGAGCGCCATGCCGGCCGCCGAAATGAGCCCGAACGCCCGGGCCATCACGGCCTGCGGGATGAGGATCTGGTCCACCGCCTGCACCACCGCCCCCGTCACGGCCAGGCCCACGCCCGCCACGGCCCAGAGGAGGGCGGCGAGGACGAAGGACCCGGTGAGCCCGATGGCGACGACCGCAAGGCCGAAGCCCAGCACACTCGCGATGACGAGGCGACCCGTCGCCACGGCCCGCCCGAGCCAACCGGCCAGAAGACCCCCGGCCACGCTCCCGACGAGAAGCGTCGACTGCACGACGCCGAAGGCCCAGGCGCCGAGGTGCAGCTGGTGCGTCACGTAGGCGGGGAAGACGGGCTCGATCATCGCGAACACGGCGTTGAGGAAGACAGCGAAGAAGACGAGGGTGCGGACGAGGGGCACCGTCGCGATCGCGGCCCAGCCCTCCCGGAGCTCCGACCAGAACCGAGCCCACGCGCCCGCGCGCGGACCGTCCCCCGCCCTCCTCCGGTCCCCGGGGTCGCCTTGGGAGGCGTCCGAGGACGCAGGCGGCACGCGGATGAGCCAGATCGAGAGCGCGGAGACCCAGAAGGACACGGCGTCGGCGACGAGCCCCGCCACGGCTCCCCATGCCGAGACGACGAGCCCGCCTACCGTGTGCCCACCGATGCCCGCCGACTGCCGGGCCGCCGAGATCGCCCCGTTCGCACCCACGAGCCCCTCGCGCGCCACGATCAGCGGGATGAAGGCCTTCTGCGAGACGTTGAAGAACTGGCCGGTCGTCTCGAGCAGGAACACCGTCGCGATCGCGGCCCAGTACGGCAGGCCCTCCCGCCACGTGAGGACGGCCACGGCCGCCACGAGCGCGCCGCGCAGGACGTCGCAGGCGATGAGGGTGCGGCGGCGATCCCACCGGTCGGCATACACGCCGGCGATCGGGCCGATGAGCGTGTACGCGAGCTGGAAGGCCACCCCGACGCCCGCCACCTGGAGCGACGACCCGCTCTGCACGTACACGTACCAGGCGAGGGCGAGCTCGAAGAAGCTGTCGCCGACCGCGGACAGCGCGTACCCGGTGAGGAAGATCACAAACGGCCGATGTCGCCAGAGGGGCACGCCCGCCTCCTTCCGGCCGGCCGGCTGCCGGTCCGCCATGGCATCGTCCTCTCCCCGCAGGCTCGGGAGGCGGAGCGCCCAGAGTTCTGGGAAGCGTACGCGCGAAGCGCGTCGTGGTAGCGACATTCTCCATGTCTCGCGGACTTCCTGCATATGGCGGCGCGGGCTTCCCGGGCGGCCTCAACCCCGAGGCGCTCCCCGCGGGGACGAGGCCCGCCTCCTCCCGCGTCCGAGCTCCGCCACGCGCCGCGCGACGATCTGCACCCCCTTCCCCCGCCGCTCGACCACCCCCAGCACGGCCAGGGCCGGGAGCCGCTCGCCGAAGAGCGCGGCCCCGTCCCTCTGGTACACGTCCTCGAAGACGACGACGTCGGCGAGGCCGAACTCGTCCTCGAGCGAGACGTAGACGACGATGCGGCCGCTTTTCGTCGGCGGCCGGTGCGGCCGCACCGGGAGCCCGGCCACCCGCACGAGCCGTCCCGCCGGTGCCCGCGCCACCTCGTCGGTCGTGAGGTAGCCCCGCCGCCGGAGCCGCTCGCGCCAGAAGGCCATCGGGTGCGCCGTGAGCGGGACGCCCAGCGCCGCCCACTCGTGCGCGACCCGCTCCTCGGGGGAGAAGTCGGGGAGGTCGGGAAGCAGCCCCGGCGGGTCCGGTGCGCCCGACCCCGCCCCGCCCGCGGCGACGATCGCCAGGGGGACCGCCTCGGCCGCGCGCCGGAACGCCTCGGGCAACGCCCAGAGAAGCGCCCGCCGCCGCCCGCCGCAGAAGGCGTCGAGCGCGCCCGAGAGCGCGAGCGCCCGTGCCTCGTCGCGCTCGGGGCGGGCGCGGCCGAGGAAGTCGAGAAGCCCGCGGTAGGGCGCGCGCCGGCGTTCGGCGACGATCCGCTTCCGCGTCGCCGCCGACACCTCGGCCACGAGCTGAAGCCCCAGGCGGATCGCGCCGTCCTCGACCGTCGAGCCCTCCTCGCTCCGCGTCACGTCCGGCCCCCGCACCTCCACCCCCCGCGCGCGCACGTCGGCTACGACCGTGTGGAGCGGGTAGTAGCCCATCGGCTGGTTGGAGAGGACGGCCGCGAAGAACTCGGCCGGATGATGGCGCACGAGGTAGGCCGTGCGGTAGGCCGTGTCGGCGAAGGCGGCCGCGTGCGCCTCGTTGAAGCCGTAGCTCGCGTAGCCCGCAAGGCAGCGGAAGATGCGCTCCGCCAGCTCGCGGTCCACGCCCCGCGCGGCCGCCTTCTCCACGAAGAGCCGGCCGATCTCGGCCATCTCGGCCTCGGAACGGGCGTGGCTCATCGTGCGCCGCAGGCGGTCGGCCTCGCCCGGCGTGAAGCCGGCGATCGTGCGCGCGATGTCGATGACCTGCTCCTGGAAGAGCACGACGCCGTAGGTCTTCTCCAGGATCGGCGCGAGGTCCGGGTGGAGGTAGGAGACGGGCTCCTCGCCGAGGCGCCGGCGGAGATAGGGCTCGACCATGTCGCCCTTGATCGGCCCCGGCCGGATGATCGCCACGCTCGCGACGAGGTCTTCGAAGCGGTCGGCCTGAAGGCGGGTCTGCAGCGCCCTCTGCGCCGGGCTCTCGAGCTGGAAGACGCCGATCGTGCGGCCCTCGTTCAGCATCTCGTAGGTCGCGCCGTCGCCGGGGGGGATCTCGTCGAAGCGTGTCGCAGCCGGCGAGACCTTGCCCGCCAAGAGCCGATCGGCCTCCTCGACGGCGGCGAGCGTCCGCAGCGACAAGAGGTCGAGCTTCACAAGCCCGATCGCCTCCACCCCGTCGCGGTCGGCCTGGACGATCGGCACGCCTTTCGCCGCCATCTGCAGGGGCAGGACCTCCGCCACCGGCTCGCGCGAGATCACGACGCCCCCCAGGTGTGTCGAAAGATGTCGAGGAAACCCGGCGACGCTCGCCGCCACCCGGAGGAGGATCGCGAACTTGGCCCGGTCGACGCCGCCCTCGCGCAGCTCGGGGAAGCGGTCGAGGGCGCGCTCGAGCCCGTCGGCCGCCACCGCGTGGGGCACGCGCTTGGCGAAGGCGTCGACCTCGGCCTCGGGCAGCCCGAGCGCCTTGCCGAGGTCGCGCAAGGCCGAGCGGCCGCGGAACGTGTTGAAGGTGGCCACGTTCGCCACGTGCTCGCGGCCGTAGCGCCGGTACACGTACGCCGTCACCTCGTCCCGCCGGCGCGCGTCGAAGTCGATGTCGATGTCCGGCTTCTCGGCCCGCTCGAGGCTCAGGAAGCGCTCGAAGAGGAGCCCGCGCGCGATCGCGTCGACGTTCGTGATGCCGAGGCAGTAGGCGACGGCCGAGTCGGCGGCCGAGCCGCGGCCGGCGAAGCGGATGCCCGCCTGCCTCGCCCAACGCGCCACGTCCCACACGAGGAGGAAGTACGGGGCGAAGCCGAGCTTCGCGATGACGGCGAGCTCGTGCTCGAGGCGCTCGCGCTCGCGCGGGCCGATCCGGCCGTACCGCCGCCGCGCGCCCTCGTAGACCTCGCGCCGCAGGAGCCCGTCGGCGTCGGCGCCCTCGGGGAGCGGGAACTCGGGCCGGAGCTCGCGGTCGCGCCCGAGCCGGAGCGCCGGCCGGGCCGACAGCCTCTCGGCCCAGCGCCCGGCCTCGGCCACCGCCTCCGGGTAGGCGGCGAAACGGGCGCGCATCTCCTCCTCGGGCTTGAGATCGTGCTCGGCGTTGAGCGGGCGGAGCGGGTGCGGCGTCGAGACGTCCACCCCCGCGCGCAGGCAGGCGAGGAGGTCGTGGGTGATGTAGGCGTCGCGCGTCGCGTAGCGCACGTCGTTCGCGGCCACGAGGGGGAGGCCGCAGGCCTCCGCGAGCTCGGCGAGTTCGGCCATGAGGCGCCGTCCCCCGGGGATGCAGGGGTTGACGAGCTCGACGCCGAGCGGGCCCGCCTCGCCCCGCGCGCCGCCTGGCCCGCCGGGGCCCGGGCTCGCGACGGCGCGCGCCCGGCCTCTCCGCCGGCCCGCCCGGAAGATCAGGGAGAGCCGCTCCAGCGCGCGGCGCGCGCCCGCGCGGTCGCCGGCCCGCAGGCGCGAAGGCACTTCGCCTTCCCGTCCGCCCGTGAGGCAGAACAGCTCGCCCCCTCCGCGCTCCACCGCCTCCTCCAGCATCTCGGCCGTCGCGAGCGGGAAGCCGCGCTCGTTCTCGAGGTGCGCCCGCGTGACGAGGCGCGAGAGCGCGCGGTAGCCGCCCTCGCCCGCCGCGAGGAGCACGAGGGGATAGCCGCGCACGCGCCGCTCCCCGGCCGCTCGCCCGAGCGGCTCGACCGTGACCTCGGCCCCCAGGATCGGTCGGATCCCGCGGCGCTCCGTCTCCTCGAGGAGCTCGACGGCGCCGCAGAGGCTGTCGCGGTCGGTCACGGCGAGCGCCGGCTGACCGAGCGCCGCCGCGCGCGCGACGAGCTCGCGGATGCGGCTCGCCCCGTCGAGGAAGGCGTAGGGCGAGCGGACGTGGAGGTGGGCGAAGGCGCTTCCCTCCGCCACGCCTTCACGCCCCGTCGAAGAAGAAGAGCGGCGGCGCGCCTTCCTCCGCGTCGTCGGCGGCTCCGCCTTCGGGCGATGCCTCGGGCGCGCCGTAGGGCCCTTCGGGGAACTCCTCCGGGAAGCGTTCGGCGCGCCGGTTCTCCACCACGAGGAAGTCCGTACCGACAGGCTCCTCTCGGGTGGCCCGATCCCGTCCTCCCCGGCGCGGGTCGAGCGCCGGTTCGCCCGCACGGCTCCACGGCCAGAGGCGGGCCATCCGCGATCACCTCCCAGCCGTACCGTTCCCCGCGCGGCGGCCCGTCCCGGCGCCGGCCTAGTCGTAGACGCGGTACAGCCGCCAGAGCTCCCGAGCCTCGGCCGGCCGCCGCTCCAGCTCCACGAGGCCTCCGTCGGCGAGCAACAGGCGGTACATCGTCACCTCGAGCGCCTCGGCGAGCCGCCCGCCCGCTTCCTCGGTCTCGCGGCCAGGCCACCAAGGAAGCGCCTCCCGCCAGAGGTCGACGACCTGCTCCACCCGGCGCCAGCGCCCGCCATCGAAAAACGCGGAAGGCAGACCCTCTGCGTCGAGGCGGACCTGCACCGGCCGCCCCAGGCGCCGGACCATCGTCTTCGCCTCTCCCCCGGACCGGCGGCCGACCGGAAGCGGCCGGCCGCGCGCAGCACCGCCTCAGTCGGCCTGTTTCAGCTTGCCGCGGTAAGGGTCCCAGAGCGCGAGCCGCCTTTCGCGCCAGTCGCCCGCGCCGCCCGAACCCGAGGCCGCGAACCCGACGCCCGCCTCGGGAAAGCGCAGGCGCAACGCCTCGACGACGTCCTCGAGCGCCCGCCCCGCCTCCCCTCGCGGCTCGGCCGGATCGCGCCGCGCCTGGGCTTCCCACACCGGGACCTGCTCCCACGCGCGCTCGCGCAGGTCGCCGACCGAGGCTTCGAGCGAGCGGACGCCGAGCGGCCGCCTCTCCGCCCCGCGGGCCATCGCCGGCCAGACGACCCCCGCCCAGAGAAGGTGGAGCGCGTGCCGGACCGACTCCCCCGCCCGCGCCCGCGCGAAACGCCGGCTTGCGCGCCAGCGCGAGCCTTCTTCCGTGAGGGCCACAAGCGTGACTTCCCGTCCCGCGCAGCCGGCTTTGCGCAACCCCGCCGCGAGCTCGGAAGCGAGCCGGTCGAGCGCGCGCGCGATCGCGCCGAGCTCGGCCACCGGATCGGGGAACGAGAGCGCGCGCACGACCGCCGGGCGCGGCCAGAGCGGCCGCAGCTTCCGCCCGTCCTCCCCGCGGCAGTACCCCTGCGCCGCGATGGCCGCCGCTCCCAGCGCGCGCCGCAGGGCCGCCGGCGGCGTATCCCGGACCTCTCCGAACGTGCGGAGGCCGAGCGCGAGAAGCTGCTCCGACACGCCCGGGAGCACGCGATCGAGCAGCGCGACCGGCAGAGGCGCCAACCTCTCGGCCGCTTCCTCCGGCCGCACCTCGGCGAACGACAGGCCCAGGAGGTCGCGAGACCGCGCGCCTGCGGCGGCGCAAGGCGCGATCGCGATGGCCGCGAGCTTCGCCGTCCACGGGTTCGGACCGGCGCCGGCCCACATCTCCTCGGCGAGGCGCGGCAGCAACTCCCGGCCGAGGCGCTCCGCCGCCGGGCGCGCATCCTCCCCCGCCCCGAGGAGGACCCAGGCCGCGCCGTCCCCGTCGGGTTCGACGGTGGGCGAAAGCCGCGACGCGGCTTCCAGGGCCGCCTCGCGCCGCTCGCGGTACCGCTCCGCGACATAGGTGACGTAGCGCGCCTGCGGGCAGGCCTGGCGCGCCTCGGCCTCGCGCTGCCCGCGCCGCACCCCCGCCACGCGCGCCGCCGCGTTCGCATCGGCGACGCGCCCTTCGCGCACGACGACGACCGGCGCCGCATCTCCTTCCGCAGCGGCGAGGAAGCCGCGGAGCGCGAAGTACAGGTGCGGGCGGACCCGGTCGACCACCCTCGCCCCTCCCACCTCGGCCGGCCGCGAGCGCCGCCGCCCGGGCCTCGCCGATGCGAACAAACGTTCTCATCACGGATGGTAGAACACGTGTTCGCGCGGGTCAAGGGCCGCCTCCCCTCGTCCCCGCTCGTGATATGCTCGACCCGGAATCGGGCGATGGAGCTCGCCCCGAACCGCGGGGCCCGGCCGCCACGGCGCCCCGCGGTCGCTTCAGGCCGGCGCGCCTGTGATGGCTCCTACGGACCTCCGTAGGAGCCGTTTTTTCATCGGCAGGCACCGCCGCGAAGCCGGAACGGACCGCCCGGGCGGCCGGCCGCGGCGCGCGAGCCCTCGCCCGCCACTGGGAGACGGAGGCCCAGATGCCCGCTACCGTGAGCATCCTCGACCCTCGGCCCGACTCGCCGCCCGCGCCGGCGTGCGACACGGCGGCCGACCCCTCCCCCAGTCT
>JADGHG010000072.1 GCA_019689585.1 Clostridia bacterium | reverse complement strand
CCGCCGGTCCCTCTCCCCCGGGGCCCGAGGTCGCGACTTCCCCCGAGATCGTCACGCCGCTCGTTCCCGCGCTCGATGCACGGGACGGAGGGTCGGAACGGCCCCGGGCGCCCGGAGCGCCCGCCGCCTTCCGTCCCCCGCGTGACGACGGTCGCCTTCCGAAAGGGCAAACCGCCCGCGAGGGCGGGGCGCAAAGCCAGGGGACTCACCGAGTCAGCCCGGCTGCCGAAGAAGGCATCCCGGCCGCTCCGCCGGCCCGGGTGCCGGGTTCTCCTTCCGGAGGCGCACCCGGGGAGGTCGGCGGAGCACCGTGCCCCGCGCGAGGCGACGCGCCCTCGCTACCCTCGGAGCTCTCACCCTCACGGCCTCGCTGGCATGGCTCGCCGGCCTCCCCGCTTCCGTCGCCGCCTACCCGGACGCCTCCTCCGAGCCGCGCCCGGCGGCCGCCGCCTCGGAAGCCGCCTGGCAGCCCACGCCGGCCGACTCGCTCCTCGCCGACCTCGTCAACCGAAGCCGCGAAGCGGCGGGCCTCGCCGCGCTCGCGGTCGACCCGGGCCTCGCCCAGGTCGCGCGCGCCTACGCCGAGGAGATGGTGCGGACAGGCTTCTTCAGCCACATCGGGAAGGACGGCGAGACGCCGGCCGACCGCCTGCGCAAGGCGGGCATCCGCTTCCGCGCCGTCTACGAGAACCTGGCGGGAGCGCCTTCGGCTGCGGACGCGCACGCGGCCCTCATGCGAAGCCCCGGCCACCGCGCGAACATCCTGCGGGCTTCGGTCGCGCGCATGGGGGTGGCCTACGTCGCGGGCGGGCCCTACGGCGGGTTCGCCGTCGAGCTCTTCCTCGTCCCGCCGGACGAGAGCGAGGCGGCGCCCGAGCGCCTCGCCGGTCCCGCGGGCCCGGGTCAGGACGAGGCCGGCAGGTAGGTCGCCATGGGGCCGCGGACGCGCTGCGCCTCCTTGAAGGGGCAGCGGTTCATGACGACCCGGTACCCGGCCTCGGCGGCGACCCGCGCCGCCTCCTCGCTCACGACGCCCTCCTGCATCCAGAAGACGCGCGCCCCAAGCCGCGGCCTTTCGCGCGCCGCCTCGCGCGCGATCTCGGGCGCGGCCTGGCTCGCCCGGAAGACCTGGACGACGTCGACCGGCCCCGGGACGGCCGCGAGCGACGGGTACGCCTTCTCGCCCAATACTTCGCTCTCGCGCGGGTTGACGGGGACGATGCGGTAGCCCATGCGCTGGAGCTTGCGCGCCACGCGGTAGCTCGGCCGCGCCGGGTTCCCCGAGAGGCCGACGACGGCGATCGCCTTGGGCCGGCGCCGGCCGCCCTCGGTCGTGAACGGGTCCCCTACGACCCAGCGGATCGTGCCCTCGTCGTTCAGGATGACGCCGGGCTCGGCCGCGGCCTCCTCGGCGCGCGGCGAAGCGGGAAGCGCGCAGACTTCGCCCTCTTCGTCCAGCGATGCCGCGGTCGTGCGGGACGCGGCCGCCTCCCGGGGCGGCGCCTCACGGCCGGAGGGGGCATCCTGGCGGCCCGTGCCGTGGGCCGCCCGCAGCGCCTCTTCGAGGTCGGCGATCAGGTCGTCGACGTGCTCGAGCCCTACGGAGAGGCGGATGAGGTCCTCGGGCACGCCCGCCTCGGCGAGCTGCTCGGGCGTGAGCTGGGCATGCGTCGTGCTCGCCGGGTGGATGACGAGCGACTTGGCGTCGCCGACGTTCGCGAGGTGGCTCCAGAGCGAGAGCCGGTCGATGAAGCGCGCCCCGGCCTCGCGCCCGCCCCGGATGCCGAAGACGACGACGGCGCCGAAGCCGCCCCGCAGGTACTTGCGCGCAAGGTGGTGCGAGGGATGCCCGGGGAGCCCCGGGTACGCGACCCAGGCCACGGCCGGGTGCCCTGCGAGCCACCTGGCGATGGCGAGCGCGTTCTCCGAGTGGCGCTCCATGCGCACGTGCAGCGTCTCCAGCCCCTGGAGGAAGAGGAACGCGTTCACGGGCGAGAGGCAGGGGCCGAGGTCGCGGAGGAGGTGCGTGCGGAGCTTCGTGATGTACGCGAGCGAGCCGAAGTCCTCGGTGTAGCGGACGCCGTGGTAGCCGGGGTCGGGCTCGCTGAGGCCGGGGAAGCGGCCGTTCGACCAGTCGAAGCGGCCCGCGTCGACGACGACGCCGCCGATGGAGGTGCCGTGCCCGCAGATCCACTTGGTCGCCGAATGGACCACGACGTCGGCGCCCCACTCGATCGGGCGGCAGAGGTAGGGCGTGGCGAAGGTGTTGTCGACGATGAGCGGCAGGCCGTGCGCGTGCGCGATCTCGGCAAGAGCCTCGACGTCGAGGACGTCGAGCCCGGGGTTGCCGATCGTCTCGGCGAAGAGCGCGCGCGTGCGCGGCGTGATGGCCCGGCGGAAGGCCTCGGGGTCGCGGCCGTCGACGAAGCGGACCGAGATGCCGACCTCGCGGAAGGTGTTGGCGAAGAGGTTGTAGGTGCCGCCGTAGAGATTGCTCGCCGACACGACCTCCTCGCCCTGGCGGACGATGTTGCGGATGGCGAGGTGGGTCGCCGCCTGGCCGCTCGCCGTCGCCACGGCGGCAACCCCGCCCTCGACGGCCGCCATCCGCTTCTCGAAGGCGTCGGTCGTCGGGTTGCCGATGCGCGTGTAGATGTTTCCGGGCTCGTCGAGGCGGAAGAGCTCGGCCGCGTGCTGGCTGTTCCAGAAGACGAAGGACGACGACTGATAGATGGGGACGGCCCGCGCGCCGGTGGCCGGGTCGGGGGCCTGGCCGGCGTGGAGTAGGCGCGTCTCGAGGCGGTACTCGCGGAGCTCGGGCGTGGGCATCGCCGTCCCACCTCCGTTCCGCGACCAGCCTACCACCCATCGGCGCGGGTGGAGACGTGGCGGCCCGTCCCCGCCCCCGCTATAATGGCCGCGAGCGACATACCGGCGACGACGCGGGAGCACGCGGCAGGGGCTGCCGGCGCCCAGCGAGGGGCCGCCTCGGGTGGGAGCGGCCCCGCGTCCGGTCCGGCCGCACGGCCCGCGAGCCGGCGGGGAAGGCCGGCGCGTGCGCGCCGGGCCCCCAACCCGCACGGGCCCGGCCCGATAGCGCCGGTCGAGCGCGGCGCGCCTTCGCGCGCCGAACGAGGGTGGAACCGCGGGCGCACCGTCCGTCCCTTCGGGGCGGACGGTGCTCGCGTTCCTAGGAGGTGGCGGGATGGCGGACGAAGCCCCGGCGGACGGCCGGGACGCGATCACGGTGCGGCTTCCCTTCGGGGAGAGGCGCGTGCCCCGCGGCACGCGTCCGGCCGAGCTCCTGCGCGAGGCGCCGGCCGATCTCGCCCGGCGCGCGCTCGTCGCCGTCGTCGACGGCGAGGTGGTCGACCTCGCGCGCCCCCTCGAGCGGGATGCCGAGGTCCGGTTCCTCACGTTCGACGACGAGGCGGGCCGCGCCGTCTTCCGCCATTCGACGACGCACCTCCTCGCGCAGGCCGTGAAGCGGCTCTACCCGGAGGCGCGCCTCGCCACCGGGCCGGCCCTGGCCGACCGCTTCTACTACGACATCCAGTTCCCCGAGCCGATCGGCGAGGCCGACCTCGCCCGCATCGAGGCCGAGATGGCGAAGGTGGCGGCCGAGGACCTCCCGATCGTGCGCGAGGAGTGGAGCCGTGAGGCCGCGCGCGCGTTCTTCGCCGAGCGCGGCGAGCCGTTCAAGGTCGAGATCGTCGACGAGATCCCCGAAGGCCAGCCGATCTCCGTCTACCGTCAGGGCGAGTTCGTCGACCTCTGCCGGGGGCCGCACGTGCCGTCGACGGGACGGCTCCGCCACTTCAAGCTCCTGAACGTCGCCGGGGCCTACTGGCGGGGCGTCGAGGGCAACCCCGTCCTCCAGCGCGTGTACGGGACCTCGTTCGAACGCCGGGAAGACCTCGACCGCTACCTCTGGGTCCGCGAGGAGGCCAGGCGGCGGGACCACCGTCGCCTCGGCCCCGAGCTCGACCTCTTCAGCTTCCACGACGAGGCGCCCGGCTTCGCCTTCTGGCGGCCCAAGGGCTGGGTCCTCTTCCGCGAGCTCGAGCGGCTCTCGCGCGAGGTGCAGGAGCGCCACGGCTACGAGGAGGTCCGGACCCCGTACATCTACCGGGCGGAGCTCTGGAAGGTCTCGGGGCACTGGGAACACTACCGCGACAACATGTTCCTCTCGGAGCGCGAGGGGGAGGTGTTCGGCTTCAAGCCGATGAACTGCCCCGGCCACTGCCTCCTCTTCGCGGAGAAGGTGCGGTCGTACCGCGACCTGCCGCTGCGCATCGCCGAATACGGGCCGCTCGCCCGCTGCGAGCGCTCGGGGACGCTGCACGGGCTCCTGCGCGTGCGCGGGTTCCACCAGGACGACGCCCACCTCTTCCTGCGCGAGGACCAGATCGCGGACGAGATCGCCGACGTGGTCGCGATCGTCGACGAGATCTACGGCGTGTTCGCGATGCCGTACCGGATCGTCCTCTCGACGCGGCCCGAGGACTTCATGGGCGAACCGGAGCTGTGGGAGCGGGCGGAGGCGCAGCTCGCCGAAGCGCTCGACCGGATCGGCCGGCCCTATCGGCTGAACCCGGGGGACGGCGCCTTCTACGGGCCGAAGCTCGACTTCTACGTCACCGACGCCCTCGGCCGCGAGTGGCAGACGGCGACCGTGCAGCTCGACTTCCAGATGCCGATCCAGTTCGGCCTCCGCTACGTCGCGTCCGACGGCCGCGAGCGGACGCCCGTGATGATCCACCGCGCCATCCTGGGCTCCATCGAGCGCTTCACCGGCATCCTGGTCGAGCACTTCGCGGGCGACTTCCCCCTCTGGCTCGCGCCCGTCCAGGCGCGCGTCCTCACGATCAGCGACGAGGTCGCCGCCTACGCCCGCGAGGCGGCGGCGGCGCTGCGGGCGGCGGGCCTGCGGGTCGAGGTCGACGACCGCGGCGAGAAGATCGGCCTCAAGATCCGCGACGCCGAGACGGCCAAGGTGCCCTACATGCTGGTCGTCGGCCGGCGCGAGGCCGAGGCGGGCGAGCTCGCCGTCCGAGCGCGTAAAGGTGAAAACCTTGGCGCGATGACGGTGGCCGCGTTCGCCGAGCGGGCGCTCGACGAGGTGCGGTCGCGACGGCTGCCGGGGGCGCTCGCCGGGCGCGAGGCCGGCGAGGCCGGCTAGCCGACCGGACGGGGCGGCGGGGTCGGCCGCGCAGCGCGCCGGACGAGCGGGCGCAGGGCCCCGACGAGGTAGAGCGAGCCCGCGACGAGGATCACGTCTCCTTCCCCGAGCCCGGCCTGGGCGCTCCGGAAGGCGGCCTCGGGCGAGGGGTGCAGCTCGGCCCGCGACCTCTGCCGATCGGTGAGGGCGGCTTCCAGGCGCGCGAGCGGGGCCGCGCGCGCCGAGGGCGGCTCGGTGAGGAACACGCGGTCGGCGTGCCGGGCGAGGAGGGGAAGCGCCGTCTCGACGTCCTTGTCGGCGAGCATGCCGAGGACGGCGTGCAGCCGCCGCCAGCGCGCGACGCGGGGGAGCGCGAGGGCGAGCGCCTCGGCCGCGGCCGGGTTGTGGGCGCCGTCGAGGATGGCGGTCGGTCCCGCGGCGAGCGGAACCGCCTCCAGGCGGCCGGGCCAGGCGACGCGGCCGAGCGCCTCGCGGGCGGCCGGCCAGGGGACGGGCGGGCCGCCCGCGTCGTTCGCGACCTCGAGAGCCAGGAGCACGAGGGCCATGTTCCGGGCCTCGTGGGGGCCGGAAAGCGCGAGGGGCAGCCCGTCCGCCTGCCAGCGGAGGCCGCGGTAGTCGAGGAGCGTCTCGGCGAGGGGGCCGCCGCGCCACTCCTCGTGGCATGCGAAGGCGACCGAGCGGTCGAGCTCCCAGAGGGGCGCGCCGACCTCGTCCGCCTTCGCGCGCAGGATCGCGGCCGCCTCGCCGGCGAAGCCCGAGACGACGGGGCGGCCCGGCTTCACGATCCCGACCTTCTCGCGCGCGATGGCCGCGACCGTCGGTCCGAGCCGGTCCGTGTGGTCGAGCGAGACGTTCGTGAGGACGGCCACGACGGGCGACTCGACCACGTTCGTCGAGTCGAGCCGCCCGCCGAGGCCGACCTCCTGGACGAGCACGTCGGCCTCCCGGGCCTCGGCCCAGACGTAGGCCATCGCCGTGAGGAACTCGAACTCGGTCGGAGGGTCGAGCCCGGCCGCCTCCGCCTCCGCGACGAGCGGCCAGAGCGACTCGACGAGGTCGGCGAACTCGCCCGGGCTCATCTCGGTCCCGTCGAGGGCGAAGCGCTCCGTCCAGCGCTCGAGGTGCGGCGAGGTGAAGAGCGCCGTCCGGTGGCCGGCCGCCTGGTAGGCGCAGGCGAGGGCGGCCGCGACCGAACCCTTGCCGTTCGTGCCGCCGACGTGGATCACGGCCGGACGTCTTTCGGGGTGGCCGAGGCGGTCGAGGAGGAAGGCCATGCGCTCGAGGCCGAGCCGGATGCCGAAGCGCGAGAGGCCCCCGAGCCGCTCGAGGGCGCGGGCCAGTCGCTCGCCTTCCTCCAGGGCGGACCCCCCTGGCGAACGATGATAGCGCGCCCCGGGGCCGCTATCGTGGGGTGGGGGTGGGCCGGCCGTGGCCATGCGGGCCGTCGTCATCGAATCGTACGGGGGGCCGGAAGTCCTGCAGGTCGCCGAGGTGCCCCTGCCCGAACCGGCGCCGGACGAGGTGCTCGTCCGCGTCCACGCCACGGCCGTGAACCGCGCCGACCTCCTCCAGCGCCGCGGCCGCTACCCGGCGCCGGGTCCCCGGCCGGCCTTCGAGATCCCCGGCCTCGAGTTCGCGGGGGTCGTCGAGCGGGTGGGGGCGCGCGTCGCCGACGTCCGCCCGGGGGAGCGCGTGATGGGCATCCTACCCGGCGGGGGCTACGCCGAGTACGTGGCGACGCCGGCCGGCATGCTGCTTCCGGTGCCGGAGGCGCTCTCCCTCGAGGAGGCGGCCGCCGTGCCGGAGGTGTTCCTCACGGCCTACGACGCCCTCTTCCGCCAGGCCGGCCTCCGGATCGGCGAGGCGGTGCTCGTCCACGCCGGGGGGAGCGGGGTGGGGACGGCGGCGACCCAGCTCGCCCGCGCGGCCGGCGCGGACGTCTTCACGACGGTCGGCTCGCCCGAGAAGGCCCTGCGCTCCCAGGCGCTGGGAGCCCAGCTCGCCCTCGTGCGCGAGCGCGACGACTGGGTCGCGGCCGTGCGCGAGGCGACGGGCGGCCGGGGCGCCGACGTCGTCCTCGAGCTCGTCGGAGGCGCCCATCTGGCCCGGGACCTCGAGGCGCTCGCCGTGGGCGGCCGCGTCGTCGTCATCGGGACGATGGGGGGCGCCGAGGCCACGCTGCCCCTCTCGGCGCTCATGGCGCGGCGCGCGCGCGTCGTCGGCACCGTGCTGCGCGCTCGCTCGCGCGAGGAGAAGGTCGCCCTCACCCAGGAGTTCCGCCGGACGGCGCTCGCGCTCCTTGCGCGCGGTGTCCTGCGGCCGGTCGTCGACCGCACGTTCCCCCTCGCGCAGGCCGGGGAGGCGCACCGGTACATGGAGGCGAACCGCAACTTCGGCAAGGTCGTGCTCACGGTGCGCCCGTAGCGCGAGGGGAGGCGAACGGGTGTCGCTCGCTGAGATCCAGCGCGAGGTCGACCGATACATCGCGCCCTTGGCCGACGGCTACTGGCCTCCCCTCGCGAACCTGGCCCGGCTCGCCGAGGAGGTCGGGGAGGTCGCAAGGGAGCTGAACGACCGCTTCGGCCCGAAGGCGAAGAAGCCCGGCGAGGCGGAGGGCTCGCTCGCGCTCGAGCTCGCCGACGTCGTCTTCGTCGTCTGCTGCCTCGCGAACCAGCTCGGGATCGACCTCGACGAGGCCTTCCGCGCCTCGCTCGAGAAGTACCGGACCCGAGACGCCGGACGCTGGCGGCGGCTGGCCGAAACGGACCCGGCGGTCGGGCCGGGAGGGGGCGGTCCCTCTGGCGTCGCGCCTTGAGGTCGGCGACTTCGCGATCGAGGTCCACGTGCTGGGGCCCTTCCAGGAGAACTGCTACCGCGTCACGCACGTCCCCTCGGGCCGATCCGTCGTCGTCGACCCGGGCTTCGGGCCCGAAACCGCCCTCGCCGCGATCGCGCGGGGGGCGGAGGCGATCCTCCTCACCCACGGCCACATGGACCACGTCGCGGGCCTTCCGGCCGCGCGGAAGGCGTCTTTGGCGCCCGTCTGGGCCGGCTGTGGGGAGGGGGCCGTGCTCGCCGATCCCCTTCTGAACGGCTCGGGCCGTTGGCCCGAGCTCTTCCCGCAGCCGCTCCAGCTTCCCCCGCCGGACCGGGAGCTGGCCGACGGCGACGAGGTCCCGGTGGGGGGCGGGAGGGCGCGCGCGCTCCTCACGCCGGGGCACGAGCCCTTCCACGTCGCGTACGGCCTTCTGAGCCCAGGCGGCGAGGTCGTGGCGGTCCTTGCCGGCGACACGCTCTTCCAGGGCTCGATCGGCCGGACCGACCTCCCCGGCGGCGACCTCGCGACCCTCGTCCGCTCGATCCACGAGAAGCTCTTCGCGCTCCCGGACGAGGTGCTCGTGCTTCCGGGCCACGGGCCGCACACGACGATCGGCCGGGAGCGGAGGGAGAACCCGTTCGTCGGCCGCCGCGGCTCCTTCCCGCCCCCCGAGTAGGGCGGGGGAGGCGCGACGCGACCCCGCCCCGCGCGCATGGCGACGGGGCCGCCTCAGCCGTCCGGGCGATCCGCGGGCGGCGCCTCGGCCCACGGCCGGCCGTCTGCCGTGGCGCGGCGCGCCGAGAGGAGGCTCCGCGCGCGGCGGAGGACGTCGGGCCCGTACCGGGCGCGGACGGCGGCGACCGCCGCCTCGAGCGCCGCGCCGCGCCCGGCCGGGCTCCCCGAGCCGGCCCCGCCGGCCGGGTCGTCCTCGCCGTCGAGGAGGGACGGCTGCACGAGATCGCCTGGCCCGTGAAGCCGCGAGAGCGAGAGGCCGAGGAGCCGGATCGGCCGGTCGTAGGCCACCTTTTCGAGGAGTTCGCCCGCCGCCCGGTAGATGGCGTCCGATGCGTTCGTCGGGCGCGGGAGGGAAAGGGCGCGCGTGACGGTGCGGAAATCGGCGTAGCGCACCTTGAGCGTCAGCGTCTGGCCCAGGATCCCCTCCTCG
>JADGHG010000008.1 GCA_019689585.1 Clostridia bacterium | reverse complement strand
CCGCGTCAGATGTTTATACCACCCCCCCCCCCCGCGCCGCTCCCCCCGGCCGGGCCGCGAGCTCGCGGCCTACGTCGCCGAACTCCTCGACGCCCTCGAGCTCCCCGCCGCCCACCTCGTCGGCTGGTCGCTGGGCGGAGGGGTGGCGCTCCACGCGGCCGCGCACGCGCCCGAGCGCGTACGCCGGCTCGTGCTCGCCGCCCCGGCCGGGCTGGGGCCCGAAGTGACGTGGGCCCTTCGCCTCTTGGGCGCGCCGCTCCTCGGGCCCTGGCTCGCCCGCCGGCCGCTGCCGCCGCTCCCGCCCGGCGAGGGACCCGTGCCCGTGCCGGGCCTCGCCGCCCAGCCGCTCCCGCGCGACTTCGTCGCGGCTCACCTCGCGATGTCGCGCCAGCCGTGGTACGCGCAGGTGCAACTCGCCGTCGCGCGCGAGGGCGGCCTCCTCTTCCGAGGTCAGCGCGACATGATGGTGGACGTCCCCCTCTCCTCGCTCGCCAAGCCGATCCTCCTCCTCTGGGGCCGCGAGGACCGCGTGCTGCCGCTTCGCCAGGGCCTGCGCGCGGCCGAGCGGCTGCCGTGCGCCCGGCTCGTCGTGTTCGACGACTGCGGCCACTGCCTCCCCGTCGAGCACCCCGAGCGCTTCCTCGCCGAGGCGACCTCCTTCCTCGCCGCGCCGGATCCGCCGGCGGTCGGCCGCGCATAGACGGAGCCGACCTGGGAAGACTGGGAGCGGATCTCCGGGGAGGCGAGGGCATGGCGCTCACCGATTCGTTCGAGGCGTTCCTGAGCGAGCTGAAGCAGAAGGTGAACCTCGGCAAGGACGTCGGCATGTCGCAGGCGATGATGGCCGACCGGGCCAAGGCGATCGGCGACTGGCTCGCCGCGTCGTACGAGCCGAAGAACCCGGAACAGCGCCTCTTGAAGGAGCTCTGGGACGTGAGCGACGCGAAGGAGCGCGAGGCCATCGCGCACGCGATGTTCAAGCTGGTCGAGCGCAAGGTGCCGGCGCGTCGCTCCTGATCGCTCGCCTCGCAACATCGTTAACTTCGATATTGACACCGTTAATGTCCACGATTACCTTCGCGGTGACGGAGGCCGATCGTGGACGAGGCGGCCGTCTCGGTCGAAGGGCTCTGCAAGTCGTACGGCCGCGGCGCCAAGCGGCTCCGCGCCGTGGACGGCGTCTCCTTTGCGGTGCCCCGCGGCTCCGTCGTGGGCCTCCTCGGCCCGAACGGGGCCGGCAAGACGACCGTCATCAAGTGCATCCTCGGCCTTGTGACGCCCGACGCCGGCGAGGTGCGCATCCTGGGCGCGGACGTGCGCCGCGAACCGCTTCGCGCCTACCGCCACGTGGCGAGCGTGCTCGAAGGGAGCCGCAACGTCTACTGGCGGCTCACCGTGCGCGAGAACCTCGAGTTCTTCGCGAGCCTCATGGGCGTCGACCCGCGCCGGCGCCGCCCGTTCCTCGACGAGCTCCTCGAGCGCTTCGACCTCGCCTCCCGCCAGCACGCCACCGTGAACGACCTCTCCCGGGGCATGAAGCAGAAGGTCGCGATCGCCTGCGCCTTCGCGCGCGAGGCCGAGGTGCTGTTCCTCGACGAGCCGACGCTCGGCCTCGACCTCGCGACGGCGCGCCAGCTGCAGGCCACGCTGAAGGAGCTCGCCCGGGAGCACGGGCGGACGATCGTGCTCTCGAGCCACGACATGGACGTGGTCGAGGACCTCTGCGCCCGCGTCGTCATCCTCTCGGCCGGCCGGGTCGTCGTCGACGACGAGGTGCGGAACCTCGTCGGGCTCTTCCGCGCCGAGGCCTACCGGATCGAGGTGGTGGGCGAGCTGCCGCAGGCGGCGTGCGAGCGCCTGCGGGAGCGCTTCCGCGTGCGCGCCTGGGAGGGCTCGCCCGCCGGCACGTCGTTCGAGGTCGAGCTGGCCGACGCCGGCGAGCTCTACGAGGTCGTCGACCGCATCCGCGAGTTCGGGGCGCCGCTCCGCGCGATCGCGCGGAGCGAGCCCGATCTGGCCGAGGTCTTCCTGCGCGTCACATCCAGCCGCGGCCAGCTGCTCCCCGAGCGGGAGGCGGCGGAGGCGGCGCGGGAGGCGTCCTCGCCGTGAGCGCAGCCCGCGGCGCCGAAGGCCTCTGGATCCTCGCGCGCGCCCTCTGGCACCGCTCGGCCGTGATGTTCCTGCGCTACGCCTTCAACACCCTGGGCCTCCTCGTCTCCCTCTACCTCGTGTTCCTCGTCTTCTTCCTCGGCGCCAACTACGTGGGCGGCGGCTTCGCCGGCTCGCCCGTGCCGGGGCTCGGTCGCACGCTCGACCAGCTCGTCGTCGGGTTCTTCCTCTGGTTCCTCGCGCTCGCGGCCTACCAGGACCTCGCCGACAAGGTCATGCAGGAGGCGCAGTGGGGCACCCTGGAGCAGGTGATGATGACGCCCTTCGGCTTCCGCTGGGTCTCGCTCGTCACGGTCCTCGTCGACACGGTCCTGAACTTCGCCATCGCCGCCGTCATCCTGGCCGCCATGCTCCTCACGAGCGGCCGCACGCTGCACGTCGACCTCGCGACCGTCGTGCCGCTCCTCCTCCTCGTCGTCGGGACGAGCGTCGGGCTCGGCTTCGGCCTCGCCGGCCTCGCGCTGATCTACAAGCGCGTGCAGGCCCTCTACCAGGTGCTCCAGTTCCTTCTGATCTTCCTCATCGCGGCCCCGCTCGACGCCTCGCCGCTCCTCGGCCTTCTGCCGCTCACGTTGCCGGCGCACCTCACGATCGACGCCATGACCCAGGGCACGCGACTCTGGCAGATGCCGGTCCGCGAGCTGGCTCTCGCCTCCGTCGTCTCCGCCGCCTACCTGGCGCTCGGACTTCTCGTGTTCGGCCGCATGGAACGGGCCGCGCGGGCGACGGGCAACCTCGCCCACTACTGACGGGGCTTGCGGCTTGAGGTCACTTCTCGAAGAAGGCGCGGTTCTTCTCGATGTACGACTTCCACTGCTCCGGGACCTCGTCCTCGTCGAAGATGGCCTCGACGGGGCAGACGGTGACGCAGAGGCTGCAGCCGATGCACTCGTCCGGGTTGATGTAGTACTGGTCCTCGCCCTCGTAGATGCAGTTCACGGGGCAGACCTCGACGCAGCTCGCGTCCTTCACCCCGATGCACGGCTCGCAGATGACGAAGATCATCGACCGGCACGCTCCCCCGTGAGCGCGCTTGCCGCGCCCGGACCATGGTAGCATACGACCCGACGACGGAGGCGCGCAGTCGGCTCGGGCCGGCCGCTTGCCGGAACCTGACAGCCGAGTTACTATACAAATGGAAGTGCCGAGAGGGTGGTCGCCATGGTCGAGGTAGACGCGCAGCAGTTCACCGACGTGATCGAGAAGAGCCCGGTGCCGGTCCTCGTCGACTTCTGGGCGCCCTGGTGTGGGCCGTGCCGCCAGATGGCGCCGGTCCTCGAGCGGGCCCAGGAGGAGTGGGGCGGCGAGATCCAGGTGGCGAAGGTGAACGTGGACGAGAACCCCGAGTTGGCCCAGCGCATGGGCATCCTCGGGATCCCGACCATGGTCCTCTTCCGGGACGGCAAGGAGCTCGGCCGCCTCACGGGCGCCCGCCCGCTCGAGCGGCTGAAGGACGAGGTGGCGCGGCTGCTCGGCTGAGCGGTCGAGACCAGGCTCGAGCGCGCGAAGCGCCCTGCGGCGGACGCCGCAGGGCGCTCGTCTTCCCGGATGGTACCGGGGGCGGGACTCGAACCCGCACAGCCCGAAGGCTAGGGGAGTTTAAGTCCCCCGCGTCTGCCGTTCCGCCACCCCGGTGAGGTCTGGGCTAGAAGCCGCGCGCGCCCCGCGTGCCGCGGCCGCCGCGTCGATCTTCCTTGTGGCGCAACTCGGAGAGCCGGTCCTCGCTGTCGCGCATGAACCGCTGCAGCTTGTCCTCGAAGCTGAGCGGGCCGCGGTACCCGCGTCCGCCGCGCCGAGCGCCGCCCGAGCCGCCCCCGCGCGGCCGCTTCTCGCTCGCCCCCGGCAAGGCCTGCCGGATCGAGAGCCCGATGCGCTTGCCGTCGGGCGCGATCGACAGGATCTTGACCTTCACCTTGTCGCCGCGCTTTAGGTGGTCGTGGATGTCCTCCACGTAGCTGTCGGAGACTTCCGAGATGTGGACGAGCCCGGTCGGGCCGTCCGGCAGCTCGACGAAGGCGCCGAAGCGCGTGATGCCCGTGACGGTGCCTTCGACGATCTCGCCTACGGCAAGGGCCATGCGGAGCGCGATCCCCCTGTGCTGAAGTCAGCAGCCATGATTATACCGCGCCCTCAGCGGCTCGGCCACAAGGGTTCGAAGACGATCTCGCCCGGCTTCGTGAGACCCATGCCGCGCGCCTCCCGCTCGACGGCGGCCGGCGAGGCGAGCTCGGAGAGGCGCTCGCGCAAGGCGTCCGCCTCGGCGCGGGCGTCCTCGATGCGCAGCTCGTACCGCTCGGCCTCGGCCGCCAGGCGGTGGAGCGCGACTTCCTGTCGCACGAGCGCGAGGGCCGCGTAGGCGAGCGCGAACGCAAGGAGCGTGCGCCGCCAGCGCCACCGCCGCCGCACGCGCCTAGGGAAGCCGCTCGGGCCGCCGGCCAGCCGGCCGCCGGCGGCCCGGTAGCCGGCCTGGAAGAAGGCTCGCATCTCGCTCCCCCGCCGCGCCTCAGCCTTCGGCCTCATCGCCCGCCTCCTCGGTCGGGGGGAAGACGGCGAGGGGGTCGCCCGCGAGGACGATCACGACCTGGTACCCCTTCGCGCGGGCGCGGCGGAAGAGGGTCGCCACCGTGCCCGGGCCGATGCCGAGGCGGGCCGCCACCTCCTCGTTCGAGTGGCCCGTCTCCTTGAGCGCGACGACCTGCCGCTCGCGGAAGCTGAGCCGTTCCGCCCCCCGGATCTCGATCGTCACGGCCTCGCCACCGCCTCACCCCGGCCGGGCTCCTCGTTTGTCCACCGTTTGTGGACAGTCTGTAGACAACTCGAAGACGCCTTTGATACAGGGTGACCTAATTCTGGCGCCGGCCCCGGCCGCATGCAAGCCGTGCGCGCAGTCCCTCCCCGACGCGCGCGACGGCGCGCGCCGCCCGGTGGAGGACACGCTCGCCCGCCCACACGACCGTCTGGCTCCCGAGCGAGAAGTAGGCCCAAAGCCCCAGGCCGCCGCCGAAGAGGGCGTAGAGCCGGAGCTCGCCCCAGCCCGCGAAGAAGAGGCCCGAGGCGACGACGAGCGCGGCGACGAGCGCGAGGGCGCCGTCGAAGACGTCGCGCATCCGCCCCTCTGGCCGGAGGAAGCGCCGCAGGAGCCCCTGCGCGTCCCAGAGGAGGCCGAGCGCGACGCCGGTGAGCGTCGTGAGGACGAGCGCGTGGAGCTGGACGGAGAGCGGCACGACCGGCTAACGCAGAAGCCGTGAGAGGATGCCGCGGCCCCGCTCGTCCGGCCGCTGGCGCGCCTCGCTCCACTCGACGCTCGTGATGACGCCCTCGACGGAGAACCGGCCTTCGGCGAGGTCGAGTCGCTTGATCTGCAGGTCCTGGCCCGACATCGTGAGAAGGCCGAGCTCCGTGTCGAGGACGATCGTGCGGTCGTCGAAGCTCGCGACGTGCAGGACGCCGGTCACCTCGGCCGCCTCGCGGTTTCTCACCGTCACCTCGTGCACCCGGCCCGGTGCGGCCGGGCGGTCCGTGCGACCCTCCGGGCCGTCCACGCCGGCGCCCCCTTCCCGCCTCCAGTCCTATGGCGGACGGGGCTCGGCCATGACGGGGCTCCGGCCCCCGGCCGGGGCCGCAGCGCGGCTAGAGGACGGGCGCCAGATCGGGGTCGACGTCGCCCTGGACGAACTCGGGCCGGCGCACCTCGTGCAGCAGCTGGTACATGAGCCTCTCGCGGCCGGCCGGCCACCATTCCGCGAGCAGGTTGACCCGCACGGCCAGGTCGCGGCTCGCGTGGTGGATCTCGACGACGTCGCCCGGCCGGACGCGGGCTGCCGGCCGCGTCGGCTCGCCGTTCCGGCGCACGCGGCCCGTCCGGCACAGGAAGCCGACCGAGGCGCGGCGCCGCACGAGCCCGCTCACCTGCAAAAAGGCGTCGAGGCGCATCGAACGGAGGAGGACGAGGTCGGCCGGGAGCCGGGCGCCCTTCGGGAGGACGGCGCCCGGCGGCAGCTCCGGGGCCGGACGGCGCGCGGCGGGCCCGTCCGCCTTGGGCCCGCCGCCCGTGTTGCGGCCTCGCGCTCTTCCGTGCGACCGACCGGCCCCGGCCATCGGCCGCCCGGGTTACTTGCCGATGGCTTCCTTGAGCCCCTTGCCGGCCTTGAAGCTCGGTACGCGGGTCGCGGGGATGCGCACCGGCTCGCCCGTCTGCGGGTTGCGGCCGGTGCGCGCGCGGCGCTGGCGCACCTCGAAGGTGCCGAAGCCGACGAGCGACACCTTGTCGCCGCGGGCGAGCGCCTTCTGGATCGTGTCGACGACCGCGTTCACGGCGCGCTCGGAGTCCTTGCGCGAGAGCTTCGCCTGCTCGGCCACCGACGCGATCAGGTCGTTCTTGTTCACCGTCCGGTTCTCCCCTTTCCCGTCTCCACGGACTCTTCGTCCGTCCGGGATGTTCGCGCCGCCCCCGGCATCTCCTGCAGCTTTGGCCCGCAGGTCGTCCCGGGACCCGGGTCCAGTCTGCCTGGCGCCCCGGCCGTTCATGCCCGCCAGAGCCGAAGCCGCTCCCCGAGGCGGCGCACCCGGCGGCCGACCTTGGGGAGCGCCTCGACCTCCTCGGCGCGTACGGCCCCGGTCCAGGCGGCGAAGTAGGCGTACGACACGAGCCCGACGACGATCGCGAGGGCCAAAGCCAGCGCCTCGCCGAGGGGGCCGGCCGCGCCGACGCCGGTCCGCGCCGCCGCCTCCGCCCACGCGGCCAAAAGCGCCATGCCGGCCGAGGCCACAAGCGGCCCCAGGACGAGCCGGCCCCAGGGGAGGCGGTACCCGAGCCAAGCGAGGACCGACGCGTTGAGCCCCGCGGCGACGAGGAAGGCGGCGACCGTCCCGAGGGCCGCACCTCGGACGTTCAGGGCCGGATCGCCCGCCAGCACGTACGTGAGCGCGAGCTTCACACTCCCGCCCAGAAAGAGCGTCCACATCGGCACGGCCGGGCGGCCGAGCCCCTGCAGGCACGCGGCCGTCACCTGCTGGACGGCGACCATGACGACCCCCGGCGCGAGGGTCGCGAGGATCGGCCCGGCGGCAGGCGCCCCGAGCACGACCGACTCGATCGGCGTCGCGAGCGCGAAGAGCCCGAACGCGGCCGGGAGCGAGACGAAGAGCGCAAGCCGCACGGCGAGCGCGAGGTGCGCCTTCACGCCGGCGTCGTCCCGGCGCGCCTCGCGCTCGCTCACGGCCGGGACGAGGTTCATGGCCAGCGCGGCCGTGATCGTCGTCGGCAGGACCATGAACGGCATGGCGAACCCGGTGAGGTAGCCGAAGAGGGCCGTGGCGCGCTCGCCGAGGCCGGCGGCGTGAAGGCGCGAAGGCACGACGAGCGCGTCGACGAAGTTCACCATGGGCAGGACCATGTACGAAAGCGAGATCGGGACGGCGAGCCAGACGAGCTCGAGCCAGGGCGCCCCCTTGGGCGGGGGCGGGCCGGCCGCTGCCACGGGATCGCCCGGGCCGCCGGCCGGCTGCGTCCCCGAGCGGGCGAGCTCGCGCGCCGGGCCGAGGCGCGCGAAGAGGTACGCGAGCGAGGCGAGCCCGCCGATCGTGGCGCCGAGCGACGCCCCCGCCGCCGCCCACTCGACGCCGCAGGGGACGAAGAGCACGACGAGCGCGAGGATGGCGGCCACCCGCACGAGCTGCTCCGTCACCTGACTGACGGCGTAGGGCGTCATCAGCCGGAGGCCCTGAAGGAACCCGCGCAGGACGGCCCCGAGCGAGACGACGAGCACGGCCGGCGCGACGGCGGCGACGGCCGGGGCCGCGCGCGCGTCCCGGGCGATGCGCTCGGCGTACCAGGGCGCGAGGAGGAAGAGGCCGAGGGCGGCCGCGCCGCCGACGGCCAGGACGAGGAGGAGCGCCGTCCGCAGGACGGCCTCCGCCTCCCGCCCCCGGCCGAGTGAGACGCGCGCCGAGACGACGCGGGCGAGGGCGACCGGCAGACCGGTCGCGGCCGCGCTCAAGAGCACCCCGTAGACGGGCGCCGCCATGCCGTAGAGGCCCATGACGACGGCGGCCTTCTCCGTCCCCCGGCCGACGAGGAGGGGGACGGCGATCCGGTAGGTGGCGCCGAGGGCGCGACCGAGGAGGCTCGCTGCGACGAGGACGAGGGAGCCGACGACGAAGGAGTCGCGGCGCACGGAGCCACCCCCGGGGCGATGGCCCCATTATGGCACCCTGGCCTCCCTCAGACCGCCATCTGGCGCGAGAGGAAGCGCGCGGCCGTCTGCGCGAGCTTGAGCTCGACCTCGCCCGTGCGGCCGTCCTCGCGGTTGCCGAGCACGACGGCGCCGATCGCCTCGCCCCGGGCTACGATCGGGCAGACGACGACCGAACGGAACGAAAGCCTCGGCTCGTCGCGCGTCACGCCCCCCTCCGGCGGGCTGCCCGAGCCGTTCCAGAAGACCGGTTCTCCCGTCGCCAGGACCCGCTCGACGAGGGTGCCGACGCGCCGGTCGAGGAACTCGCGCTTGGGGGCGCCCGCCACGGCGATCACGGCCTCGCGGTCGCAGACGAGCGCGACGTGCCCCGTCGCGTCGTGGAGCGAGTCGGCGTACTCCTTCGCGAAGTCGCCGAGCTCCCCGGTCGGGGAGTACTTCTTCAGGATGACCTCGCCGTCGCGGTCGACGAAGATCTCGAGCGGGTCGCCTTCGCGGATGCGCAGGGTGCGCCGGATCTCCTTCGGGATCACGATCCGGCCGAGGTCGTCGATGCGCCGCACGATCCCGGTCGCCTTCACCGGCGAGACGCCCCCTCGCAAGCAGGGCGTAGTATGCGCGGCCCCGGCGCGGACGTATGCCGCCGGGGCGAGCTCAGCCGCGATCGGCCGACCCGAGCGCGGCCGGTTGCGCGAAAGACTCCCGCCAGCTTCGGAAGGCGTCGAGCTGCGAGAGGGTCTCGGTCCAGGCGAGGACGTCCGGAAGCGGGTTCCTCGGATCCTCGAGGACCAGGGTGAGCGAGGGGTGCGGCTTCCGCTCGGCGCCGATCCGCCGCCGGAACCGCGCGGCGAGCGCTCCGGCCGCGTCGAGGCGCTCGGCCATGAAGCCCGGGAAGACGAGCCGGACGACGCGCCCTTCCTGGGTGAGCGCGAGCGCGCCGAGCGCCTCTGCGCGCACGCGCAGCCGGCTCAGGGCGACTAGGTTCCGAACCGGTTCGGGCGGCGGCCCGAAGCGGTCGCCGAGCTCCGCCTCGATGGCGTCGGCGTCCGCGAGCGTCGCGACCTGGTTCACCTTCTTGTAGAACTCGAGCTTGTGGCGAGCTCCCGCCACGTAGTCCTCGGGGAGGTAGGCGTCGACGGCCAGCTCGACCGAGACGCGCGTCTCGGGCACGCGTCGCTCGCCCTTGAGCTCCGCCACGGCTTCCTCGAGGAGCTGCGCGTAGAGGTGGACGCCGACCTGGGCGACGAAGCCGTGCTGCTCCGGGCCGAGGATGTTCCCGGCGCCGCGGATCTCGAGGTCGCGGAGCGCCACCTTGAGCCCCGAGCCGAGGTCGGCGAAGTCCTTGAGCGCGGCGAGCCGCCGCTCCGCCGCCTCGGTCAGCACCTTCTGCGGGCGGAACGTGAAGTAGGCGTACGCGACGCGGTCCGAGCGGCCGACGCGGCCGCGGATCTGGTAGAGCTGGGCGAGGCCGAGCCGGTCCGCGTCCTCGACGATGAGGGTGTTGACGTTGGGCATGTCGAGCCCCGACTCGATGATCGTCGTGCAGAGGAGCACGTCGTGCCGGCCGTGGAGGAACTCGACCATCACCCGTTCCAGCTCCGCCTCCGGCATCTGACCGTGCGCGACGACGACGTCGGCCGCCGGGACGAGGCGGCGCAGGCGCTCGCGCGCCCGCTCGATCGAGCGCACGCGGTTGTGGACGTAAAACACCTGGCCGCCCCGGGCGAGTTCGCGCTCGATCGCCTGGCGCACGACGGCGTCGTCCATCTCGACGACGTACGTCTCGACCGGATACCGGTTCGCGGGCGGCGTCTCGATGACGGAGAGGTCGCGCAGCCCGCTCATCGCCATATGGAGCGTGCGCGGGATCGGCGTGGCCGTGAGCGTCAGGACGTCGACCGAGCGGGAGAGCTGCACGAGCCTTTCCTTCGCGGCCACGCCGAAGCGGTGCTCCTCGTCGACGACGAGGAGGCCCAGGTTCTTGAAGGCGACGTCCCCCTGGACGAGGCGGTGCGTCCCGATCACGACGTCGACCTGGCCGGTGCGAAGCCCCGTGATCGTCCGCTCCTGCTCGGCCTCGGAGCGGAAGCGGCTCAGCATGCGGATCTCGACCGGGAAGCCGCGGAAGCGCTCCGTGAAGGTGAGGTAGTGCTGCTCGGCCAGGATCGTCGTCGGGACGAGCACGGCCACCTGGCGGCCGTCCATGACCGCCTTGAAGGCGGCCCGGAGGGCGACCTCCGTCTTGCCGTAGCCGACGTCGCCGCAAAGGACGCGGTCCATCGGCCGAGGCGCCTCCATGTCGGCCTTGACCTCCGCGATCGCCCGCAATTGGTCGGGCGTCTCCTCCCACGGGAAGGCGTCCTCGAACTCCGCCTGCCAGGGCGTGTCGGGCGCGAAGGCGTGGCCGGGGAGCGCCTGGCGCGCGGCGTAGAGCGCGAGCAGCTCGCGCGCCATGTTCGTCACCGACTCCTTCACCCGTTGGCGCGTCCTCTGCCACTCCCCGCCACCGAGCCGCGAGAGCCGGGGGTTGGCGGCCCCGCCGACGTAGCGCTGGACGAGGTCGATCTGGTCCGTCGGCACGTAGAGCCGGTCCTCGCCCTCGTATTTCAAGAGCAGGTAGTCGCGCCGGACGCCGCCGACCGTCATGGCGCGCGTGCCGAGGTAGCGCGCGATCCCGTGGTGGACGTGGACGACGTAGTCGCCGACGGCGAGGTCGGCGAGGCTCTCGAGGCGCGCCCCCGGCTGGCCGAGCGGCCGACGGCGGCGCGGGCGCCGGGCCGCGCGCGGCCCCGCGAGGTCGACCTCGCCGATCACGACGAGCCGCAAGGCCGGCCAGACGGCCCCCCGCCGGATCGCGAGGGGCGTCACCCACACGGCGCCGGCCGGCGGCACGACGGGCGTCTTCACGTCTAGAGCGCCGTCGCAGGGGACGCCCGCCCGCGCGAGCGCCTCGAGGACGCGCTCGGCCCGCTCGCCGCCCCCCGCCGCCACCAGCACCCGATAGCGGCTCTCGCGATAGCGGCGGACCTCGTCCGTGAAGAGCGCCTCTTGGCCGTGGAAGGGCGGCACCTCCTGCGCGACGAGCGACCAGCTCCCCTGGGGGTGGAAGTCCTTCGGGTGACGCGGGAGCCCCGCGAGGAGGACGACGCCCTGCGCGGCGAGCCGCCGTTTGAGCTCCTCCCAGCCGAGAAGCGCCCCGACCTGGCGCGGAAGCGCGCGGCCGGCGGCGAGCTCGTCGGCGACGAAGCTCTGGCGCAGCCCTTCGGCCGCGCGCGCCTCCTCCTCGAGCCGCGCCGGCTCGAGGAGCACCACGAGCCCTCTCTCCCCGAGGTAGTCGGCGATAGTCGCGAGGTCGTCGTAGAGGTACGGGAGACCGGCCTCGAGCGCTCCCCCGCGGCCGGCCCGAAGTCCCTCGGCGAGCGCTTCGGCGTGGGCGCGCACGCGTTCGCCCGCCCCGCCTTCGGCGAGCGCCCGCGCCTCCCGGCGGACGGCCTCGGCCGCCTCGAGAAGGCGCGCCCTGGGGGCGAAGGCCTCGCGCGCCGGCGGGATGGCGACGGCCTCGACCTCCCTCCGCGACCTTTGGTCTTCGAGGTCGAAGACCCGCAAGGAGTCGATCTCGTCGTCGAAGAGCTCGATCCGGACGGGTCCCGGTCCGTCGGGCGGGTAGACGTCGACGATGCCGCCCCGCACGGCAAACGTGCCGACGGCGTCGACCTCGGGCCGCGGGTCGTAGCCGCTTCCCGCCAGGTGCTCGCAGAAGGCGTCCTTCTCGAGCCGGGCGCCGACCCGGAGCTCGACCGTCGCCTCGTCCCAGGCGGCCGGCGGCGGCAGGCGCCGCAGGACGGCGGCCACCGGCGCCACGGCGGCCACGGCGCCCCGCCGCAGCCGCGAGAGCGCCCGCACGCGGGCCGCCGCCGCCTCGCGTCCTTGCGCGGCCACGCCGTGGAAGAGCACGTCGCTCGGCGGCAGGAGCCAGGCCGACTCCTCGCCGGCCCAGGCCGAGACGAGCTCGGCCGTGTCGCGCGCGCTCTCCCAGTCGGGCGCGATCGCGAGGAGCGGCCGGCCCGTCGCGCGGAGCAGCGCCGCCAGCACGGCCGCCTGGGCGGCCGGCGGGAGGCCGTGCCCCAAGAGCTCGCGCGCCCCCTTGCGCAGGGCCTGGACGAGCCCCGCGAACTCCGGCCAGTCGGCGAAGAGCTCCCACCACGCTTCCATCGCCGGCCTCCTCACGGCGGGCCGTTGAAACGGTTCATCGCCGCCTGCCAGCCCTCGCGGACGACGGCGAGGACGGCCTCGGCGGCCCGCTTCACGGCGTCCTCGATGAGTGCCGCCTCCTCCGGCTCGGGCGCGCCGAGGACCCACCGGACGACCGCCTCGTCGTCCCGCACGGCCGGCCGGCCGATGCCGACGCGGACGCGGCCGAAGTCCGGCCCCACGAGCGATGCGATCGACTCGAGCCCATGGTGCCCGCCGAGCCCGCCGCCTTCGCGCAGGCGCAGGCGCCCCGGCGCGAGGTCGAGGTCGTCGTGGGCGACGACGAGCCGGCGCGCCTTAAGGCCGCGCGCGCGCAGAAGCCGCGCCACGGGGCGGCCGCTCTCGTTCATGTACGAGAGCGGCCGGCACAGGACGACGGCCTCGCCGTCGACCCGACCCTCCCCGACCTCCGCCGGCAGCCGGCCTTCGCGCCGCATGCGCACGCCGAGGAGCGCGCCGAGCCGCTCGACGACCCACGCGCCCGCGTTGTGGCGCGTCCTCGCGTACTCCGGCCCGGGGTTCCCGAGCCCTGCGACGACCCACATCGGCGCCCTAGGCGCCGCCGGATCCGGGCTGGGATTGGCCCTCCTCGCCCGCCTCGCCGACGTCGGCCTTCAGCGCCGCTTCGACGGCCCGCGGGATGACGACCGACGCCACGACGGCGTCCTCGTCCTCGAGGATCTCCACGCCCGGAGGCGGCGTGAGGTCCCGCACGTGGACGGCCTCGCCGGGCGCGAGGGCGCGCACGTCGACGTCGATCTCTTCGGGCAGGTCGGCCGGCAGGCACTCGACCTCGAGCTCGTGCAGCTGGTGCTGCACGACGGCGCCCGCCTTCTCGACCTGCGCCTCGCCGTGGATCACGACGGGCACGCGCGCCCGGATGCGCGTGTCGAGCGAGACGGCCTGGAAGTCGACGTGCAGGACGCGGCCGCGCACCGGGTCGTGCTGGATCTCCTTCACCACAGCGGCGAAGGAGCCGCCCGGGGCGGTGAGCGTCACGACGTGGTGGTGCCCGCCCGCCGCCAGGAACTCGCGCAGGTCCTTCTCCGCCACGCGGATCGCCTCGCTCGCACGGCCCCGCCCGTACACGACGGCCGGCACGTACCCGGCCCGCCGTTCGCGCCCGGGCCGGCCCGGCTCCCGCGGCTCGACCTTCAAGGCATGCTCCGCCATCTCCGCCACCCTCTCCCCGGCCTCCGGTCAGCTGAAGAGCTTGCTCACCGAGAGGTGCCGGTGGATGCGCACGATCGCCTCACCGATGAGCGGCGCGACCGACAGCACCCGCAGGTTGCGGAGCCGGCCCGCCTCCTTCGGGAGCGGGATCGTGTCCGTCACGATGATCTCCTCGATCGGCGCACCCGCCAACCGCTCGACGGCCGGCCCGGAGAGCACCGGGTGCGTGCAGCTCGCGAAGACGCGGCGAGCGCCCCGCTCGCGCAAGAGCCCGGCCCCGAGCGAGATCGTCCCGGCGGTGTCGATGATGTCGTCGATGATGACGACGTCGCGGCCGGCGACGTGCCCGATGATCGTCATCTCGTCGACCCGGTTCGGTCCCGAGCGGCGTTTGTCGATGATGGCGAGCCCGACGCCGAGCCGGTCCGAGAGCTCGCGCGCGCGGGCCACCCCCCCGCTGTCGGGCGAGACGACGACGGCCTCCTCGAGGCCGAGACTCCGGATGTACTCCGCGATGATCGGCACGGCCGTCAGGTGGTCGACCGGCACGTCGAAGAAGCCCTGGATCTGGCCGGCGTGCAGGTCCACCGTGATGACGCGGTCGGCGCCCGCCGTCGTGAGGAGGTTGGCGACGAGCTTCGCCGTGATCGGCTCGCGCGGCCGCACCTTGCGGTCCTGGCGGGCGTAGCCGTAGTACGGGATCACCGCGTTGACGCGCCGGGCCGAGGCGCGCTTCAAGGCGTCGATCGCGATCAGAAGCTCCATCAGCGTGTCGTTCGCCGGATGCGAGGTCGGCTGGATGACGAACACGTCCTGGCCGCGCACGCTCTCCTGCACGCTGATCCGCGTCTCGCCGTTGCTGAAGCGGCCGATCTCGATGTCGCCGAGCTTCACGCCCACGTAGCGCGCGATGTCCTCGGCGAGGCGCGGGTGCGCGGTGCCGGCGAAGATCTGGAGGTCGTCCGTCATCCCTTTCCCCGGCCGAAGCGCCGGGCCCAGCCGTCCTTGTTCGTCTGACGCTCCCGCGCGATCGCGAGCGCCTCCTCGGGCACGTCCTTCGTGATCGTCGAGCCGGCGGCCACGTACGCCCCGGGGCCGACCCGCACGGGCGCGACCAGGTTGGCGTTGCAGCCGAGGAAGGCGTCGTCGCCGACTTCGGTCGCGTGCTTGCGCCTGCCGTCGAAGTTGACGGTGACGACGCCGGCCCCGACGTTCACGCGGTCGCCGATCGCCGCGTCGCCGATGTACGAGTGGTGGTGGACCTTGACCTGGCGGCCGAGCCGGCTCGCCTTCACCTCGGCGTAGTTGCCGATCTCGCTCTCGTCGCCGACGCGGGTGCCGGGCCGGAGGTGGGCGAAGGGGCCGATGCGCACGCCGCGCCCGAGCTCGCTCCCTTCGACGACCGAGCGCGTGACCACGACGTCGTCGGAGAGGCGCGAGTCGACGACCTCGGCCGCCGGGCCGACCCGGCAGCGGGCGCCGACGACGGTCGCGCCGGCGAGGATCGTGAAGGGGTGGATCGTCGTGTCGGGGCCGACCTCGACGGCGAGCTCGACGTACGTCGTGTCGGGGTCGACGACGGTGACGCCCGCGCGCATGAGCTCCTCGAGCTTCCGCCGCCTGAGGATGCGCGCGGCGCGGGCGAGCTCCCTCCGGTCGTTCACGCCGAGGCACGACTCGCCGTCCGGGGCCGCGTGCGCCCGCACGCGGAACCCGGCCGCCCGGAGCTCGCGGACGGCGTCCGTGAGGTAGAGTTCGCCCTTTTGATTGTCCGGCCGCAGCCGCGAAAGCGCCTCGCGCAGCGGCCGCCACTCGAACACGGCGCAGCCCGTGTAGCACTCGTCGATCGCCCGCTCGTCCGCCGTGGCGTCGGCGTCCTCGACGATGCGCGCCACCTCGCCGGAGTCGTCGCGGACGACCCGGCCGTAGCCCGTCGGATCGGCGAAGCGGGCGAGAAGGAGCGTCGCCGCGAGCGGGGCCTCGCCCCGGTCCCGCGCTTCGTGGGCTGCGATCAGGCCCGCGAGGGTGTCGGGCGTGAGAAGCGGCATGTCGCCGTTCACGACCAGGACCCGGTCGCAGTCCCCGAGCTCGCCCGCCGCCTGGAGCACGGCATGGCCCGTGCCCTTCGGCTCGGCCTGCACGGCGTAGCCGAGCCCGGGCCCGAGGACGGCCTGTACGCGCTCGCCGTCCTCGCCGACGACGACGACCGTCCGCGCGACGCCTGCCCCGGCCACGGCCCGGACGACGAGCCGGACCATCGGCTCGCCGGCGACGGGGTGCAGGACCTTCGGCAGCTCGCTCTTCATGCGCGTGCCGCGACCGGCGGCCATGACGACGGCGACGGTCCCGCCCACCCCGGATTCCCCCGCGAATTCTAACACGCGCGCCCTCTCTGCATCGGGCCGCCGCCGGGCCACATAGGCATCGCACCAGCCGCCCTTCGGCGGGAGGTCGGTCCCCTGGCGCGGCTCCTCCGCTCCCGCATGCTGCAGGCCACGCTCGTCCTCGCGTCGGCGAGCTCCGTGAACCGCCTGCTCGGCTTCGCCTACCGGGTCGGCCTCGCCCGCGCCGTCGGCGCCGAAGGGCTCGGGCTCGTCCAGCGCGCGTTCCCCGTCTACCTCGCCTTCCTGACCGTCGCCACGCTCGGGCTCGCCACGGGCACGGCCAAGCTCGTCGCCGACCGGCTCGCCCAGGGGGACCGGGCGGGCGCGGAACGAGTGCGCGAGACGGCCACCTGGCTCGTCCTGCCGCCGGTCCTCCTCGCGACGGCCGCCCTCCTCGCCTTCGCCTCCCCCCTCTCCCGGGCGCTCTTCGGGGACGCGCGGGTCGCGGGTCCGCTCCTCGCGCTCGCGCCGGCCCTCGCAGCCTCGGGGCTCTCCACGGTCCTGCGCGGGTACTTCCAGGGCCGCGAGCGCATGACGCCGATCGCGTCGGGCCAAGTGGCCGAGCAGGCCGCGCGCGTCTTGTGCGTCTACCTCCTCCTCGGCCCGGTCCGGCCGCAGGACGAGGCGTGGCTTCCCACGCTGGCCGCGCTTTGCACGACGGTCGGCGAATGGGTGGGGCTCGGCGCCCTGGCCGCGAGCTTCCGGCGCGGCCGGGGGCGCGGCCTGGCGTCGCCCGCGGCCGCGCCGCGGCCCGGCGAGACGCGCGTCCTTGCGGCCGACCTCCTCGGCCTCTCGTGGCCGGTGGCCCTCGCGCACCTCGTCGGCTCGCTCAACGCCACCATCGACGCCTGGCTCATCCCGGCCCGCCTCATGGCCTCGGGCCTGTCGGTCGCCGCCGCGACGGCCGCCTTCGGCCAGCTCGTCGGGATGGCGCTCCCCGTCGTGTTCCTCGCCACGGTCGTCGTCCACCCGCTCGCCAACACGCTCGTGCCCGAGATCGCGGAGGCGGCCGCCCTCGGCCGGCGGCGCGCGCTGCGCCGCCGGGCGGCGCTCGCCCTCGCCGCCACCCTGGCCGTCGGCCTCCTCACGTCGGCCGCGCTCGCCCTCTTCCCCGCGGCGCTCGGCCGCGCCCTCTACGGCGCGCCCGAGATCGCCCCGCTCCTTCGCGTGCTCGCCTTCGCCGCGCCGCTCATGTACCTCCACCAGACGGGGGCGAGCATCCTCTCCGGGCTCGGGCGCACCTTCGACGCCATGGCCATCGGGCTCGTCGCCACCTCGCTGCGGGTCGCCCTCCTCTGGCTCCTCGCCGGCCTTCCCGGCCTGGGCCTCCCGGGCGCGGCGGCCGCCATCGGGGCCGCGCACGTCGCCGCCGGCCTCCTCACCTGGGCCCGGATCCTGGCGCTGTTCGCCGCCCCGAGGTGACGACGGCGCGCGGAAGGCCGAAGGCCGGTCCGTCCCCCCTTCCGCCTTCGGCCTTCCCCGGCCGGCCGGCTAACCCTGGCCGCCTGCGCGCGCCGCCAACGAGCCGTCCGCTGCGTCCGGCCCCTCGGGTGCGCAGGCCGCCTCGTCCGTCGCGGCTTGGGCACCGGGCGCGCGCGCCTCGGCGCCCGGGCCCGGCGCATCCCCGCTCCGGCGCCGCCACTCCTCGTAGGCCGCCAGGACCCGGCGCTGGAGCTCCTCGCGGTACTCGGCCGTCAGCGGGTGGGCTACGTCGAGGTACTCGCCGGACTGCGTGCGGCGAGCCGGCATCGACAGGAACGGCCCCTGCGAGCCGAGCACGATGCGGATGTCGTGGACGACGAAGGACCCGTCGAAGACGACCGACGCGCTCGCGAGGGTCTTCCCGTCCCGGAGCGAGCGGCGGAGCCGCACCTCGGTGATCTGCAACGCCATCCCCCCTCGCGGAGGCGGTGCGCGCCCGCCTCCTCACGGACCGGCCGGCTCGGGGAGAGATTCGCGTTCGAGGACCCAATTCCTTCCAGGCGAGCCCGACTCGCCCCGGCTCCGTCAGCGGCTCGTCCGCACCTCGTACCCGGCCGCCCGCAGCCGCGCGAGGAGCTCCTCGGCGTGGCCCGGGTCGCGCGTCTCGATCGTGAGGGCGACGTCCGTCTCGTCGACAGCCACGCCGGGCCGGAGCCGCTCGTGCTCGACCGTGACGACGTTGCCGCCGACGTCGGCCACGATCGTGAGGAAGTCGCGCAAGGCGCCCGGCCGGTCGGCGAGCGTCGTCGCGAGGCGCACGTACCGGCCGGCTTCGACCAGCCCGTGGTCGAGGACGCGCGTGAGCTGGAGCATGTCGATGTTGCCGCCGGAGACGACGAGGACCGTCTCCTTCGCCTCGGGCAGTCGGCCCGCGAGGGCCGCGGCCAGCGTCACGGCCCCGGCTCCTTCCGCGACGGCCTTCGCGCGTTCGGCGAGCAGGAGGATGGCGTGCGCGATCTCGTCCTCGCGGACGAGGACGATGTCGTCGACGTAGCGCGCGATGAGGTCGAGCGTCAGCCCCTCGGGCCTCTTGATGGCGAGGCCGTCGGCGATCGTCTTCACGCGCTCGAGCGCGACCGGCCGCCCGGCGCGCCGCGACTCGTAGACGGCGGCCGCGCCTTCGGCCTGGACGCCGACGACGCGCACGCGGGGGTTCCGCTCCTTCAGCGCGAGCGCCACGCCCGAGATCAGCCCCCCGCCCCCGACCGGCACGGCGACGAGCTCCGCCTCGGGCGCGTCGGCGGCGATCTCGAGCCCGACCGTGCCCTGGCCGGCCACGATGAGCGGGTCGTCGAAGGCGTGGACGAAGACGAGCCGGCCTTCGCGCTCGATCTCGCGGGCCTTCTCGTAGGCGGCGTCGTAGTCGTCGCCGAAGAGCACGACCTCGGCCCCGTAGTCGCGCGTGGCCACGACCTTCGGCAGCGTGGCCGCGCGCGGCATGACGATCGTCGCCCGCGAGCCGCAGGTCGTCGCCGCGAGCGCCACCCCCTGCGCGTGGTTGCCGGCCGAGGCGGCGACGACGCCGCGCGCGAGCTCGTCCCGGCTAAGCCGTGAGATCTTGTTGTAGGCCCCTCGGATCTTGAAGGAGCCGGTCCTCTGCATGTTCTCCATCTTGAGGGCGAGCCGCCGCCCGGCCACGCGGTCGAGCGAGGGCACGCGCCTCGTCGGCGTGCGCTGGGCCACCCGGGCCACGCGCTCGGCCGCCTCCTCCACGTCGCGGATCGTCACGTCCATCCCGGCCGCCTCCCTCGCCCGTTCACGCCGACGCGCCCGAGGTCCTGCGCACGCGGGGCCCGAGGCGCAGGACGGGGCCGCTCTCCTCCGAGACCTCCTCGAGGAGGAGGAGCGGCTCGAAGCTGCCGACCTCCTTCTTCGCCGGCTTCGCCGTCGCGATGAGGACGGCGATGCCGACGATGTCGGCGCGGAACTCCGCCAAGAGCTGGATCATCGCGCGGGCTGTGCCGCCGCCCCGCATGAAGTCGTCGACGACGAGCACCCGGCGCCCTTCCGGGAGGGCCCGGCGGGCGAGGCTCATCGTCTGCACGCGGTCGCCCCCTTCGTTCGCGTAGTGGATGCTGACGGCCGAGCCCTCGGTCGCGCGGCTGTTGCGACGCGCGAGCACCATCGGGCGGCCCAGCGCGCGGGCGGTGAAGAGGGCGAGCGGTACACCGCGCGTCTCGACCGTGAGCACGTACTCCGGGTCGCGCTCGCGGAACCAGGTGGCGAAGACCTCGCCGACGCGCTGCGCCCAGACCGGGTGGAAGAGCACGTCCATGAGGTAGACGAGGCCGCCCGGCAAGACGCGCCCCGGCTGCCCGAGGACCTGCTGGAGCTCCTCGGCCCAGGCGCGGATCGTCTCGGGCGCGGGCTCGGGCAGATAGCGCACGCCCCCGCCGACCCCGGGGATCGTCTCGACCCGGCCGAGCCCGGCCGCGCGAAACGCCTCGCGCACGCGGGCCACGTCCTCGCTGGCCGTCGACTTGGCCGCGTCGAAGGCCTGGCCTAGTTGGGCGAGCGACACGAGCTGGCCGGGCTGGTTCACGAGCCGGTGGACGATCGCCGCGAGGCGGTCGGCTCGCTTCACGGGCCCTCCCCCTTCTCCCGCGCCAAGAGGACGCGGTCGGCGAGCTCGAGGTCGTCGGGCTTGTCGACGTCGACGGCGAGGGCGGGCCGTTCGAACGGGAGCGCCCGCGCCCTGAGCCCGAGGAGCCGGCTCGCCCGCGCCTCGAGGAAGCCGAGGCCCGCCCTACCGAAGAGTACTCGAACGATCGTGCCGACGCCGAAGAGGGGCAGGAGCCGCAGGGGCCTCTTGCGGGCCGCGTAGGCCCGCTCGAGGAAGGGCCAGAGCGCGCCCGCCCGCTCGGCGCGCAGGTAGAAGAGGTTCCCGCCCGTGAACGTCCCGTCCCGGAGCCGCACGTAGGTGCGCCGCACGCCGGGGAAGGCGGCTTCGCACACCTCGCGCCGCACGATGGGGTACACGAGGTCGGCCTCGAGTGCGCGCGCCCGGCGCGCGAACTCGCCCACGTCCTCGGGGGTGAGAAGCGGCACGTCGGAGGTCGCGACGAGGAGCTCGTCGGCCGGAAGCGCCGCCTCCACGCCCCGGACGAGGTTCTCGACGAGCGAAGAGCCCGGTGCGAGGACCTTCACCTCGGCCGCGCCGGCCCGCCAGCCGGCCGCCTCCTCCGGCCCGACGACGACGACGCGCGTAAGCCCCTCGGCCCCCCGGAGCGCCTCGACGACCCGCGCGCCCATCGGCCGGCCCGCGACGGGCACGAGCGCCTCCCACGGCGCGTCCGAGACGGAGGCGAGACGGCCTTTGTTCTCGCGTCCGGCGAGGACGACGGATGCCATCATGCCGGGTCTCCCTCCCCGGCGCCGGCCCGGCCCAGGACGCGCACGGCCGGCAGGCGCTCGACGAAGCGGCCGCTCCACGCCCACCAACCGGCGCGACGGAGCGCGCGCCGGACGCGATCGGCGGCGGCCGGGCTCGGCATCACCGCCCAGAGCGCGGAGCCGCTCCCCGAAAGCCCGACGGCCTGGGCGCCCGCCGCGCGCAGGCGCTCGCGCCCCTCCTCGATCTCGGGCGCGAGCCCGAGCGCCGCCGGCTCGAGGTCGTTGAAGACGGACCGCCACAGGGCGTCGCGGTCGCCCGCCGCGGCCGCCGCGACCGCCTTCCGCCAGCGCGGATCGGCCGCCGGGTCGGCGAGCGCGTCGTCGCGCAAGCGGTCGAAGGCGAGGAAGACGCGCCCCGTCTCGAGCTCCCGCGGCGGCTTGGCGACGACGACCACCTCGGGCGGGAGCGGCGTCAGCGCCGTAAGCCGCTCCCCGCGGCCGAAGGCGGCCCGCGTCCCACCCGTGAGGAAGTACGGCACGTCCGACCCGACCTCGAGGGCGGCCTCGGCGAGCGCCTCGGCGTCGTTCCGCCCCGTCATCTGGGCGAGCGCGCGAAGGAGCGCGGCGGCGTCGCTCGAACCGCCCCCGAGGCCGGCGCCCTTGGGCACGCGCTTGAAGAGCGCGACCCGCACGCCTGCGGGTCCGGCGGGGCCCAGTCGGCGTCGAAAGGCGCGGTATGCGCGCGCGACGAGGTTCGCCGGGCCCGCCTCCACGCCGGCGGCCTCGGGCCCGGTGACCCTCAGCACGATCCCCTCCGTCCCGGCGGCTCGAGACGGCTGCGAGGGGAGAGGCCACACGCGCAAGCGGTCGCAGAGCGAGATCGTCTGGAAGATCGTCGCGAGCGGATGGTAGCCGTCCGCCCGGCGCCGTCCGGCGGCGAGGACGAGGTTCAGCTTGGCGGGGGCGAGCACCTCGACGGCTAGCACGTGCCTACGTTCGTCGTGCGGCGGGCCGCCTCCTCGCCCGAGCCCTACGTGGCCGCGAGCCCGCCTACCGCCCGCTCCCAGGCGGAGGCGGCCTGTTCCACCTCCCGCACGACCCGCTCGAACGACTCGTAGAACACGACGACGACGTCGCCCGGCGCCGCCAGCGTCAGCGCGCGCCGCACCGCCTCGCGTTCGTCGAGCACGATCTCGGCCCTTCCGGGCTCGAAGCCGGCCGCCACCGCCCCTTCGAGGAGGAGGCGGGCGACCTCGCCCGGGCGCCGTCCCCGCCGGTCGGCGTCCTCCTTGATGACGAGCCGCGTGCACCAGCGCGCCGCCGCCGCCCCCGCGGCGCGGACGAGGTCGTCGCGGCGATCGCCGGGGACGCCGATCACGCCCCAGAGCGCACCCGAGGCCAGCCGGCGGGCGGCCGGCAGGGTCGCCTCCCAGGCCGGCGGGTTGTGGCCGTAGTCGACGACGACCGTCGCCCCTCGCGCGGCGAAGACCTGGAACCGGCCGAGGTTGTCGCGTTCGCCGAAGGAGGCGAGCGCCTCGCCCACCTCGCGCAGGCCGACCCCGAGCGAAAGGAGCGCCGCCGCGGCACAGGCCGCGTTCTCGAGCTGGTAGGCCGGCCGGCCGGCGCCGGCGAAGCCGAGCCGCGCGACGGGGAGAAGCCTCTCCCGCCGTCCCCCGCCTTCCAGCCAGAGCGCGCCCTCCGCCGCGTAGACCCACGCCTCGCCGGCCGGATCGGGCCTCTCGCGCTCCGGCGAGCCGCCGAACCAGACGAGCCGGACGCTCCGACCGCGCGCGATCGCCCGCGCGCTCGGGTCTTGCGCGTTGAGCACGAGCGAGCCGCCCGGCCGCACGACATCGGCGAGGAGGCTCTTCACCCAGACGAGGTCCGTGAGCGTCTCGACGCCGTCCTGGCCGAGGTGGTCGGCCGCGACGTTCGTGACGACGGCCACGTCGCAGGCGTCGAAGCCCAGCCCGGCCCGCAGTATGCCCCCCCTCGCCGTCTCGAGCACGGCCGCCTCCACGCGCGGGTCGGAGAGCACAAGGCGCGCGCTCTGCGGCCCCGTCGTGTCGCCGACGGCCAGCCGCTCGCCCGCCACCTCCACGCCCCCCGTGGCCGCGAGCCCGACGACCCGCCCGGACCGGCGAAGGCCGTGGGCCACAAGGCGCGCGACGGTCGTCTTCCCGTTCGTGCCCGTCACGGCCACGATCGGGATGCGCGCCGAAGACCCGCCGTAGAGGGCGTCGAGGATGCGCGCCGCGACCGGCCGGGGGCGGCCGCGCTCCGGGTGGAGGTGCATGCGCAGCCCCGGGCTCGCGTTCACCTCGATCACCGCGCCCCCCGTCTCCTCGAGCGGGCGGCTCACGGCGGGCGCGACGAGGTCGACGCCCGCCAGATCGAGGCCGATGGCCCGCGCGGCCCGCTCGGCGGCGCGCGCCACCTGCGGGTGCAGCTCGTCGGTGGCGTCGCGGGCCGTCCCGCCGGTCGAAAGGTTGGCGCTGTCGCGCAGCCACACGGTGCGGCCGCAAGCCGGCACGTCGTCCGGGCCGAGCCCCTGGCGCTCGAGGCAGGCGAGCGCGATCGCGTCGAGCGGCACGCGCGTGAGGGGCCGCCCGTGTCCCTCGCCCCGCCTCGGGTCGGAATTCGTCTCCCGCACAAGCTCGCGCACCGTCCGGCGTCCGTCCCCGACCACGGAGGGAGGGACGCGCTCGGCCGCCGCCACGGCCTCGCCCGCGACGACGAGGACGCGGAACGAGCGGCCGGGCACCTGGCGCTCGACGAGGACCGGCTCGCCCGGCCGCGCCTCGGCCTCGGCCAGGCGGAAGGCCCGCCGGACTTCGTGCTCGTTCCCGAGCCCGGCCGAGACGCCGCGCCCCTGGTTGCCGCGGGCCGGCTTGACGACGACCTTGCCGCCCAAGGCGAAGAACGCGCGCACGGCCGCCTCCTCATCCCGCACGGCGACCCCGTCCGGCACGGGCAGCCCCGCCTCGGCGAGGATCCGCTTCGTCTCCACCTTGTCCTCCGCGAGGTCGACGGCCACGGCCGAGGTGTGGTCGGTGAGCGTAGCCCACAGCCGCCGCCGGTGGACGCCGTAGCCGAGCTCGATGAGGTTCCCGTCCCCCGCGCGCCGGACCGGGATGCCGCGCCTTCGCGCCTCGTCCCAGATCGCCTGCGTGCTGGGGCCGAGCCGCGTCCCTTCGACGACGGCGGCCACCTCGCCGAGCCTCGCGCGCGCGCCTTCCTCGTCCCCGCGCAGGAGGTCCTCGACGAGCCCGACGGCGTGGACGGCCGCGGCCCGGCCGGCCCGGGGCTCCGCGTGCTCGAAGACGACGGCGAAGACGGACCCCTTGTGCCGACGCGTGCGGCCGTAGCGGACGTCCTGGCCGGCCTGCCAGAGGAGCTCGAGCGCCACGTGCTCGACGACGTGGCCGAACCACGTGCCGACGACGAGCCGCTCGACGAAGCCGCCCGGCCGGCCGCGCGAGCAGTGGTGGTCGCGCAGCCCCGGGAGCACCGTGAGGAGCGCCCGGTCGAAGCCGGGGACGGCGCGCGTCTCGACGCCGTCGAGCCCCTCGAGGTCGAGGAGCATGCGCACCGTCGGCCGCAGGCAGTAGACGTTCGGCCCCTCGAAGACGTCGATGCGCTCGATCTTCACACGCCGACCTCCCCGTCCCGCGGCGGAAGCGGCCGGCGCGAGCGGAGGTCGAAGCGGTAGCCGCCGGGGAGGACGTGCAGCCGCACGTCCGTCAAGGCGAGGGCGGAGGAGCGCGCCTCCGAGGCGTTCGACCCCGAGGCCTCGCGCGCGTCGAGGAACGTGACGGTGTTCGTGCCCACGACCTCGGCCACGCCGTCGCCGCCCACGGCGAGAGCCGTGTCCTCGTCGAGGCCGATGCCGAGCACGTCCGGGTTCTGGGCGAGGGCCGAGAGCAGGCGCCCGATGCGCCCGCGCTGCGCGAAGTGCTGGTCGACGACGGCACCCTCGAGGATGCCCAGCCCCGGCGCCATGCGGATCGTGTTGAGGGTCGGCGGGGCGTCGCCCTCGCCCCCGACGATCATCGTCTGGCTCATCGCCGAGGCGCCGGCGCTCGTGCCGGCGAGCACCGCGCCTTCCTCCCACCTCCGCCGCACGGCCCGCGCGACCGGCGTCCCCCCGAGGAGGCTCGTGATGCGAAGCTGGTCGCCGCCGGCGAAGAAGAGGCCGTCCGCCTCGCCGACCGCCGCCTCGGCCTCGGGCCGGAAGGCGCTCCCGCGGTCGGGGAGCATGAGGAAGCGCACCTCGGCGCCGAGCTCGGCGAACACGGGTTCATACGTCTCCCGCACGGCGCGGGGGTCCTCGGACGCCACCCCGATGACGGCCACCCGGCACCGGCGCCCTCCGCACTCGGTGACGAAGCGCCGAAGGCAGGCCGGCTCGCCGCGCGTCGCCTCGCGCCCGCCGATGAGGATCACCAGGCCGCGTGACATCGCCGCTAGCGTGCCGTCGCGGTGCAAGCGCTATGCGAATCCCAAGACGCGGACGGGCCGCCGGCCTCGGCCGGCGGCCCCTTTCTTGCCTCGCGGTCGGGCGCTCTGCGCCCCGTCAGTCGGCCGAGACGGTCACGCTCTCGCAGGGCGTGAGCTGCACGGCGTCCATGAGGATGTCGGCGTACGAGTAGGAGACGACGCGGCCCTGCGCCTCGGGGTCGAGGCGGACGAGGAAGTGGTTGGGGTACGTCTTCTCCAGCGTGCCGACGCGCTCGACGATCTTGCGCCGGCCCGGGTTGGCGCGGATGTGCACGCGCTGGCCGATCATGCTCTCGATGTCGGCCTTGATCTCCGCGAGGCTCGTGCGCTGGGACGCCATGGCCATCACCCCTTCAGCCGCATGCCTGTCACTATGGTAGCGAACGTATAGTCGAATGTCAAAATTCGACCAGTATATGAGAGGCGTGGAGGGGTGTCAACCGAGACGCGATGCGGCTTTCGTGTACCGGTCGGCGACGGTCGAGGCCCCGAACGACTCCGGCTTGATCTTGGCCTGGAAGCCGCTCCCCACGACCATGCCGACGATCTCGCGGATGAGCTCGCGCGTGTCGCCGTTCGGCCCGACGTCGAGGTGCACCTCGAGGTCGAGCTCGGGCAGGTGCGCCTCGGCGAGCCGCTCGGCGAGGCGGGCCGCGACGGCGAGGCTGAGCGACGTCTCGTAGAGGATGCGCTGGCGCAGCGAGCGCATGTGCCGCTGCTCCTCGCGCTGGTAGTAGTAGCGCGCGCCCTTGCCGAGGCGGTGCACGACGACGGCCGTCACGAACTGGACGCCCCGACCCTCGCGCAGCTGCGAGTCGGTCCCGACGATGAGCCGGTAGCGCGCGTCCGGGACTTGGCTCACGTACCGCCGGATGTCCTCGAACATGCCCTCGAACGTGATGGGGCCGAGCGAGGGACTGGTGAACGCCATCGCGCCCCGATTATATCAGCCCCCACGCGGGGGCTCGGCCAGGAGCGCGCCGGCGAGGGCGGCGAATTCTGGGAGCGAGAGCGTCTCGGCCCGCCGCTCGGGCGCGATCCCGGCCCGGGCGAGGGTCGGGGCGAGGTCTGCCCGGCTGCGGCCGCTGGCCTGGGCGAGTGCGTTTAAGAGCGTCTTCCGCCGGCTGGAGAACGCCATCCGCGCCACCTGGATGAGACGCGTCCGGGCTTCCGGTCCGCCGGGCCAGGGAGCGGGCCAGAGCCGCACGACGGCCGAGGCGACCTTCGGCTTCGGCCAGAAGGCCTGCGGCGGCACGCCGAAGAGCCGTTCGACGCGCGCGTGCGCCTGGACGAAGACCGAGAAGAAGCCGTAGGCGCGCCCGCCGGGCGCAGCCGTCATCCGCTCGGCCACCTCGCGCTGGACCATGACGACGATGCGCTCGAAGCGGTCCCCGGCGGCGAGCACCGCGCCGAGGAGCGGGCCCGTGAGGCTGTACGGCAGGTTCCCGACGAGCTTCGCCCGGGTGCCGGCCGGCACGACCTCCCCCCACGGCGTCCGGCGCGCGTCCTCGAAGCGGAGCTCGACGTTCGCCCGACCGGCGAGCCGTTCCCGCAGGATGGGCTCGAAGCCGCGCTCGACCTCGACCGCCACCACGCGGCCGGCGCGCTCGGCGAGAAGCGCCGTGAGCGCCCCCAGCCCGGGCCCGACCTCGCACGCGAGGTCGCGGGGCCCGACCTCGAGCGCGGCGACGATGCGCCGACACGCGCCCCGGTCGACGAGGAAGTGCTGGCCGCGCCACTTCTTCGGCCGAAGCCCGTGGGCCGCGAGCGCCCTGCGGATCCAGGCCGCCTCGCCCCTCACCGCTCGCCGGCCGCCAGGCGGAAGAGCGCGAGCGCATTCGCCGTGGTGCGTCGTTCCACCTCGTCCGGCGAGAGGCCCAAAAGCCTCGCCAGGCACCGGCCGACCTCGACCACGTACGCCGGCTCGTTTCGCCGGCCGCGGTACGGGACCGGGGCCAGGTAGGGGGAGTCCGTCTCGAGGACGACGCGGTCGAGCGGAAGCCGGCGCGCCACTTTGCGCAGCTCCTCCGAGCGGGGGAAGGTGAGGATGCCGCCCAGGCCGATGTGGAGCCCGGCCGCGAGCGCCGCCTCCGCCTCGGGCCAGAAGCCGGTGAAGGCGTGCCAGACGCCGCCCGCGGGCAGCGCCACACCCCGGAGGACCGCGATCATGTCGTCCGCCGCGTCGCGGACGTGAAGGACGACGGGCAGGCGAAGCCTCGAGGCCAGCTCGAGCTGGGCTTCGAGGGCGCGCCGCTGCTCCTTCTGGGTCTCCCTGCCGCGGTGGTAGTCGAGGCCGATCTCGCCGACGGCGACCGCGCCTTCTTCTGCCAGCGAGGCGATCTCATCGAGGTCGCCGAGGCGCGAGGCGGCCGCGTGCGGGTGAAGCCCGACCGTGGCCCAGAGGCCGGGCGTCGCCCGGGCGAGCGAGAGCGCGCGCCGGGACGAGTCGGCGTCGGTCCCGACGACGACGATGCCCGAGAGCCCGGCCTCCCAGGCGCGGGCGAGGACGGCGTCCCGATCGCCGTCGAAGGCGTCGTCGGCCACGTGGGCGTGGGTGTCGAACCAGCTCACTTCACGCGGGATCCGTCGTCGACGTCCCGTTCCGGTACGACGAGCGCAAGGCGCCCCCCGCCTTCGGCCGCGAGGAGCATGCCTTGCGACTCGATCCCGAAGATGCGCCTCGGCGCGAGGTTGGCGACGACGACGACCCGTCGCCCCGGAAGCTCCTCCGGTCGGTACTGTTCCCGGATGCCGGCGACGATCTGGCGGATCTCCTCCCCCACTTTCACGCGCAGGCGGAGGAGCTTCTCCGAGCCGGCCACGGCCTCAGCCGCGAGCACGAGCCCCACGCGCAGGTCGAGCCGCGCGAAGTCGTCGTACGAGACGTGCGCCCCGTCGGCCGGAGCCGCCGGCCGCTCGGCCCCCCCGCCCGCGGGGGCGGCCTCCGCCGGGCGGCCCGACTGCGTTCGGACGGGCGCCAGCTGGCGGGTCGTCGCCGGGTCGAGCCGCGGGTAGACCGGTAGGCCGCGCCGGATCGCCGTACCGGGGGCAAGCCGGCCCCAGGCCGCGTCCTCCCAGCGGAACGGGGGCGGATCCTCCCCCGCGATCCCGAGCTGGCGCCAGATCTCGGGGCTCCCGTCGACGAGGACGGGCGAGAGCAGGAGGGCGGCGAGGCGCAGGGTCTCGGCGAGCGCGTAGAGCGCGCGGTCGAGCTCCCCCGCCTTCGCGGGGTCGCGCGCCAGCGCCCAGGGGGCCCATTCGTCGATGGCCTTGTTGGCGCGCCGGACGAGCCGCATCACCTCGCCGACCGCGTCGTGCAGCCGGAGCTCTTCCATGGCCGCCTCATAGGCGTCCCGCACGCGTTCGGCCAGACGCGCGAGCTCCGTCTCCCCGGCGCGGCCGGGCCCCGGGTCGGGGACGCGGCCGTCGCGGTAGCGCTCGATCATCCGCGTCGTCCGGTGCAACAGGTTGCCGAGGTCGTTCGCGAGGTCGCTCGTCACGCGCTTCCGGATCGACTCGTCCGTGAAGTTCCCGTCCTGGCCGAACGGCGTCTCGGCCACGAGGTAGTGGCGGGCCCCGTCGCGGCCGTAGACGGCGACGAGGTCGTGCGGATCGATGACGTTGCCGAGCGACTTCGAGAAGCGCTGTCCGTTGCAGTACCAGAAGCCGTGCACGAACACCTTCTCCGGCAGCGCGAGACCGGCCGCCCAGAGCATCGCTGGCCACACGACCGCGTGGAAGCGCGTGATGTCCTTGCCGATGAGATGGAGCCGGGCCGGCCAGAGGCGCCGGAAGCGGGCCTCGTCCCAGCCGAAGCCGATCGCCGACACGTACGTGATCAGGGCGTCGAACCAGACGTAGACGACCTGGCTCTCGTCCCAGGGCACGCGCACGCCCCAGCTCTGGTGGGCGCGCGAGATGCTGAGGTCTTCGAGGCCTGCCTGAAGGAGCGAGAGCACCTCGTTCCGGCGGGACTCCGGCTCGACGAAGCCCGGGTGGTCGAGGAGGTGCTGGCGCAGCCGGTCCCGGAAGGCCGAGAGCCGGAAGAACCAGTTCGGCTCCTCCACCGTCTCGACCGGCTCGTCGTGCCAGGGGCATCGCCCGTCGACCAGGTCGCGCTCCGTGTAGAAGGCTTCGCACGACCGGCAGTAGAGGCCCCGGTAGGTCGAGCGGTAGACGTGGCCGTTGTCGTAGATCCGCTGCACGAACGTGCGCACCGCAGCCTCGTGGCGGGGGTCGCTCGTCTGCATGAAGTCGGTGTAGGTGATGCCGAGCCGGTCCCAGGTGGCGCGAAACCGCTCGGCCATGCGGTCGCAGTACGCCTTCGGCTCGAGGCCCGCCTCGCGGGCGGCGCGCGCGACGTTATAGCTGTGTTCGTCGGCACCGAGGACGAGCGCCACCTCGCGGCCGCGCAGCCTTTGGTAGCGCGCGATCGCGTCGGCGGTGACCTTCTCGTACGCGTGGCCGAAGTGGGGATCGCCGTTCGTGTAGTCGATGGCGGTCGTCAGATAGAACGGTTCGGCCTGCGCCCGGCTCTCGACGCCCGTGGACGACATCCTCCTCGCCGCCCGCGGAAGTAGTCCCACAATAGCGACGGCGGCCCTGGCCTGTCAAACGGAACCCGCTCTGGTATCGCCACGTCCAATTCCCGGCGGTGCGCAAGCGCCGACGGCACCCCCCGGGCGGGCGGCGGGGCCGTGGGCGCCGGGTGAGCGTCTTTACTTCAATTGTGCGCCGTTGGTAGGATGGATGCGAGAACCCGCTCGCGTCCAAGAAAGGGGCGAGGGCCCATGATCAAGTCGACCGGAATCGTCCGCCGGGTGGATGACCTGGGACGTGTGGTCATTCCAATCGAACTTCGCAGGACGCTCGACATCGCCGACAAGGACTCGCTCGAGATCTACGTCGACGGCGACAAGATCATCCTGCGCAAGTACGAACCGGCCTGCATCTTCTGCGGCTCGGCCCAGGGCATCCAGGTGTACCGCGGCAAGAACATCTGCCAGGAGTGCATCGACACGCTCACCCGGTCGACGCACCTCACAAGCGCCGTCTAGGCCGGTCCCGCGCCCGCCCCTCCGCCCGTCCGGGGCGCGATCACGAGGGTGCATTCGCCGCGCGGAACCTCCTCGCTCACCCGGCGCAGCACCTCGGCTGCCGGCCCACGCTCGACCCGCTCGAACCGCTTTGTGAGCTCCCGCGCGAAGACGACCGGGTGCCCGGGCCCGAAGAGGTCGGCCACGTCCGTGAGGAGCTCGGCCAGCCGGCCGGGCGCCTCGAAGAGGACGAGCGTGACGCCGGTGTCGCGCCAGAACGAAAGGAGCCGGCGGCGGGGGCCCGGCCGCCGGGGCAAAAAGCCGAGGAAGGAGAACGGCACGGCCGGGAAGCCCGAGACGGACAGCGCCGCCGTGACGGCGCTCGGCCCCGGCACGGCCTGCACGTCGTACCCGGCTTCGGCCGCCGCCCGCACGATGGCGGCGCCCGGGTCGGAGATCCCAGGCGTGCCCGCGTCGGTGACGAGCGCCACCGTCTCCCCGGCCGCGAGCCGCGCGAGCACCTCGGGCACGCGGCGCCTCTCGTTGTACGAGTGGCACGAGACGAGCCGCGCGCGGATGCCGTGCGCCGAGAGCAGCTCCCGCGTCCGGCGCGTGTCCTCCGCGTAGACGGCGCTTGCGCCGCGTAAGGTCGAAAGGAGCCGCGGGCTCGCGTCCTCGAGGTTCCCGATCGGCGTCGCGCAGACGGCGAGCCGGCCGGCCGTCACGCCAGCCGCCCGCCCCGCGCTGGCCCGCCCCGCGCCCGCCCGAGTTCAATGAGGGCCGCTTCGAACGCCAGCCGCGGCGTCACGTTCTGCCGGAGCGAGCGGCGCACGAGCTCGAGCGTCTTCGCCATCGCGAGAAGGCGCTCCGGGGAGAGCCTGGCGAGCGCCTCCGCCTCTTGCGCCGACAACCAGAGCGCCCGCCCTCCCAACGACCGGGCCAAGCCGTCGCGGACGGCGAGCATCATCCATTCCGCGACCGGGAAGCCGAGCGCCGCATGGCGCGCGAGCGACTCGGCGAGCGCGACCTCTTCGACGACCGTCGCGCCCCCTCGCAGGACGGCCTCCCGGGCGGCCTCCCGCGCCGTCCGCCAGGCCTCCCCCTCGGCGAGCCAGGCGCTCGCGCGTTCGACGTCGCCCTCCGCGAGGACGGCCGCCTCGCGCGCGAGCCCGGCTTCGACGCCGAGCGCTTCGAGGTGAGCGGCCGCCTCGTCGAGGGGCGGCGCCGGGAACGCGACGGCCCGGCAGCGCGAAAGGAGCGTGGCCGGGAGCGACCCGCCCGCTCGGGCTTCGAGGACGGCGCGTGCCGTCGGGGGCGGCTCCTCGAGGAGCTTGAGGAGCGCGTTCGCCGCTTCGGGCGTCAGCTCGTCCGCCGCTTCGAGGACGAGGACGCGCACGGGCGCCTGGTGCGGCCGCCGGGCGAGGTGGGCCAGGCCCAGCCGCGCCGTCTCGAGCCCGATGCGCCGGCCGTCCGGCCGGAGCGCGAGGAGGTCGGGATGCTCGCCGGCTTCGCGCGCGCGGCAGTCGCGGCAGGCGCCGCACGCGAGGCCGCCCGGCCCCTTCGCACGGCAGAGGAAGGCGCCGACGAGCTCGTCGAGGCACGCGCGCTTCTTCCGGCTTGCCGGGCCCAGGAAGGCGTAGGCGTGCGCCGTGCGGCCTTCGGCGAGCTCGCGCCGGATCAGCCGGGCGGCGGCCGTCATACCTTCTCGAAGCGCTCGATGTTCAATACGAAGACGGTCGCCCCGCCGACCGTCACCTCGACCGGGTAGGGGACGTAGGCGTCCGAGGGGCCGCCGACCGGGGAGAGCGGGGTGACGAGCTGCTCCCGGGCGTGGCACACTTCGCGGATCGTGCGGAGCACCGTCTCGACCTCCTCGTCGGCCGAGCCGATGAGGAAGGTCGTGTTGCCCTCGCGCAGGAACCCGCCCGTGCTCGCGAGCTTCGTCGCCCGCTGGCCCGAGGCGACGAGCCTCTCCATCAGCTTGGCCGCGTCCTTGTCCTGCACGACCGCGATGATCATCTTCATCCCGACCGCCCTCCCTCCAGCCACCGGCCGACGCGCCGCCAGATCTCCTCCTCGATTGTATCCGGACTCTTCCGGGCATCGAGGACGACGACGCGCTCGGGCTCGCGCGCCGCGAGCTCCAGGTAGGCCTGCCGCACGCGCTCGCGGAAGGCGGCCCCGCGGCCGGCGATCGCGTCGGCGGCCGAGGTGCGCCCGTCGGCCGCGTCGACCGGGAGGTCGAGGAGAAATGTGAGGTCGGGCAAGAGCCCGCCCGTCGCCCAATCGTTGAGCCGCGCGACGACGTCGGCCCCGAGCCCGAGCCCCGCGCCCTGGTAGGCCACGCTCGAGTCGGCGAACCGGTCGAGCACGACCCACACGCCGGCCGCGAGGGCGGGCCGGACGAGCCGCTCGACGAGCTCCGCCCGCGCGGCCGCGAAGAGGAGCGCCTCGGCCCGGGGCGAGGGCGGCGTCTCCCCGGCGAGGAGGAGCTCGCGCAGCCGTTCGCCGAGAGGGGTCGAACCCGGTTCGCGCGCGAGGACGACCGGCGTGCCCCTGGCCGCGAGGGCCTGGACGAGCCGCCGGGCCTGGGTCGACTTGCCCGAGGCGTCCCCGCCTTCGAAGCTCACAAGGTGCGCCGTCCGCAGCCCCCCTCTCCCGGCCGGCCGCGTCCCGACCGTTGCCCCTAGAGGATGCGTTTGCCCAGCGCCGACTGGATGAGCTCGACGGCCGTCTGCGCCGTACGGTTCCCGAGGTCGAGGATCGGGTTCACCTCGACGAACTCCCACGACCGGACGAGGCCGCTTTCGGCGAGGAGCTCCATGGCGAGGTGCGCCTCGCGGTAGGAGAGCCCCCCGGGCACGGGCGTGCCGACGCCGGGCGCCACCATAGGGTCGAGGGCGTCGAGGTCGAACGAGACGTGGACGCCGAGGCGACCGCCGTCGGATGCGCGCTCGACCGCTTCGCGCACCGCGCTTGCCATGCCGCGCTCGTCGATCTCCTTCATCGTCCGCACGAGGACGCCCGTCCGGCGCAGGAGCTCCCGCTCGCCGGGGTCGACGCTGCGCGCGCCCACGATCGCCACCCGCTCCGGGCGCACGTGCGGCCCGGGCGCGGAGAGATCGACAAGGCGCCGGTCCCCGAGCCCGGCGGCCGCCGCGAGCGGCATGCCGTGGACGTTCCCGCTCGGCGAGGTCTCAGGTGTGTTGAAGTCGGCGTGCGCGTCGATCCAGACGACGCCGACCTCCGAACCGGCGAGCGCGTGACCGGCCAGGGTGCCGATCGCGATGCTGTGGTCGCCGCCCAGGACGAGCGGCGTCCGTCCCTCGCCGAGCGCCCGGGCGACTTGGCGGGCGAGCTCCTCGCAGACCTCGGCGATCTCCTCGACGTACTTCACGCGGCCCGA
>JADGHG010000071.1 GCA_019689585.1 Clostridia bacterium | reverse complement strand
CACGCGCCTCTCGCCGGCGTGCGCGTGCTCGACCTCACCCAGGTGATGGCTGGCCCGTTCTGCACGATGCTGCTCGGCGACATGGGAGCGGACGTCGTCAAGGTCGAGCCCCCCGAGGGCGACCCGACGCGGTACATGGCGGGGAACCGCGGGACGGAGAGCCCGAGCTTCTGGGCGCTCAACCGCAACAAGCGCAGCGTCGTCCTCAACCTGAAGGACCCGCGCGGGCGCGAGGTCGCCCGGAGACTTGCACGTTCGGCCGACATCCTCGTCGAGAACTACCGCCCCGGCGTCATGCGCTCGTTCGGGCTGGCCTACGAGGACCTCGCGCCGGAAAACCCTGGTCTCGTCTACGCCTCGATCTCCGGCTTCGGGCAGACGGGCCCGTACGCCGAGAGGGGCGGCTTCGACCTCGTCGCACAAGGCATGTCGGGAATCATGTCCGTCACGGGCGACGAGGGTCTGCCACCGATGAAGGCGGGGATCCCGGTCACCGACCTCGGGGCTGGACTTTTGGCGCTTCAGGCGATCCTGGGCGCCTACATCCACCGCTTGCGGGAAGGACGCGGGCAATACCTGGAGACCTCCCTCCTCGAGGCGGGCATCGCGTTCTCCGTGTGGGAGGCGGCTCAGTACTTCTCGGGGCGGGGTGTCCCCCGCCCGCTAGGCTCGGCCCACCGCATGTCCGCGCCCTACCAGGCCATCCGTTGTGCCGACGGGTACATCACCGTCGGCGCGGCCAACCAGCGGACTTGGGAGCGGCTCGCCCGCGCGATCGGCCGCGAGGATCTCCTCGCGCGCGCGGACTTCCGCGACGACACGCGCCGAGTCCGCAACCGCGGCGCCCTGGTGGCGGAGATCGAATCGGTCACCCGCGCGCGTCCCCGAGCGCACTGGTTGCGCCTCTTCGAGGCGGCCGGCGTGCCCGCCGGACCGATCCTCGACTACGCGGAGGTCTTCGCCGATCCTCATGTCCGCGCGCGGGAGGTCGTCCGCACGCTGGAACACCCGGTGGGAGGGACGGTGCGGTTCGTCGGGCCCGTCGTGCGCATGTCGGAGACGCCGCCCGAGGTGCGCCTGCGCCCTCCCCTGCTCGGGGAGCACACGGTGGAGGTCCTCGTCGGGCTCGGGCTGGACGAGGCCGAGGTGAGGCGACTCCTCGAGGATGGGGTGGCGGCCGGACCGCCTCCGGTCCCGGGCGCCGGAAAGTCGGCCGGCCGGCGCGGCGCGAGGGGTGAGCGGCCTGCACCTCGTATCATCACAGGAGGCAGGGAGATCCAGGAGGAGGACCTCGCGTGAACCTGTCCGCCTCTCCCATCAAGAGCCCACCCCTCTATCGCAAGGCCCACGAGGTGCTCCGGCGCGCGATCATCCAGGGGGAGCTCAAGCCCGGCGACCGCATCACGGAGGTGCAGCTCGCGGAGGAGCTTCAGATCAGCCGCACGCCGCTCAGGGAGGCGTTGCGGCAGCTCCAGGCGGAGGGGCTTCTGCGGCGGTCGGGCGGCGGTCTCGTCGTGAGCCCGGTGGACCTCTCGGAAGTGCACCTCATGTACGAGTGTCGTATCGCCCTGGAACGGCTCGCCGCACGGAAGGCGGCCGAGCTCGCGAGCCCGGACGTCCTCGACGACCTCGACCGGCTTCTCGAGGAGGCCCGGCGGGCGGCCGGGACCGGCGACCGCGCCAAAGTCACGTCCGTCAACGTCGACTTCCACCGGACGATCGCTGCCGCGGGGGGCAACCCGTGGACCGTCCGGCTTCTCGAACAGATCTGGGACCGGATCACGCTCTTCCGGGTGAGCGTCCTACGCGCGAGCGAAGACTATGATCGCGTCTTCCGCGAGCACGCCGCGATCCTGAGAGAGCTCCGGCGGCGCGATCCGGACGCGGCCGAGCGGGCCATGGCGGCTCATCTCCTCTCGGATCTGCGCCATGGCGCCCTGAAGGCCGAAGAGAGCCATAGCGCCCGGCCGAAGGCTACGGGCTCCCGACCGTGACGGAACTCACGTTCGACGTCGACGGTCCGGTCGCCTGGGTGACGTTCAACCGGCCGGAGGCCCACAACGCCATGACGTGGGCCATGTACGACGCGCTCGAGGAAGCGTGCCGGGCCGTCGACGCCGACCGGTCGCTCCGCGTGCTCGTCCTCCGGGGCGCAGGGGGCGAGGCGTTCGCGTCGGGGACGGACATCCGGCAGTTTCAAGAGTTTGCGAGCGCCGAGGACGGCGTGGCCTACGAGCGTCGGATCTCCCGCGTCCTCGACCGGCTCGAGCGGGTGCAGAAACCCGTCCTCGCGGCCGTGGAGGGCTTCGCCGTCGGCGGCGGGGCCGCGATCGCCCTGGCGTGCGACCTCCGGTACTGCACGCCCGACAGCCGGTTCGGGGTCCCCATCGCGCGGACGCTCGGGAACTGCCTCTCCGCCGGGAACCTCGCCCGTCTCATCGCGGCGGTCGGGCCGGCGCGCGCGAAGGAGCTCGTCTTTCGCGCGCGGTTGGTCGACGGCGCCGAGGCGCTCGCGCTCGGCCTCGTCCACGAGGTCGTCGAGCGCAGTCGACTTCTCGACAGGGTGCGCGAGGTCGCGCGGGAGATCGCCGAGCACGCGCCCATCACCCTCAAGGTCACAAAGGAGGCCACGCGGCGCATGCTTGCGCGGCTCGCCGAGGTCGAGTGCGAGGACCTCCTGCGCGAGGCGTACGGGAGCCGCGATTTCCGGGAGGGGGTCGCGGCCTTCCTGGACAAGCGACCGCCGCGCTTTACCGGTGAGTGAGGTCCACGACGGGAAGCCGCGCACCGCGCGCACAAGGGAGGCATAGGTGATGGCTCGCGATCCTTCGACGCTCACGGGAGACCTCGCGCGCGCGTTGGGCGACCCCGCGCGCGTGAGCGCGAACGCGACCGTGCTCGAGCAGCACGCGGGCGACTTCAGCTACCACCCGAGGCGCCCGCCGGACGCCGTCGTCTTCGCCGAGTCGCGGCGCGACGTCGAGGTCGTCCTCCGCTTCGCGAGCGAGCGCGGGATCCCGGTCACGCCCTTCGGCGCGGGGACGAGCCTGGAAGGCCACGTGATCCCCGTGCGGGGCGGCATCGTCCTCGACCTCTCGCGCATGAACCGCATCCTCGAGGTGCGGCCGGCCGACTTCCTCGCGCGCGTCGAGCCGGGCGTGACCCGGCTTCAGCTGAACCGGCGGCTCGAGCGCGAGGGCCTCTTCTTCTCGGTCGACCCGGGGGCGGACGCCTCGCTCGGCGGCATGGCGGCGACGAACGCGAGCGGCACGAACACGGTGCGCTACGGCGCCATGCGCGACAACGTGCTCGGGCTCGAGGTCGTGCTCGCCGACGGCCGCGTCGTGCGCACGGGGTCGCTGGCCGTGAAGTCCTCGGCCGGGTACAACCTGACGGCGCTCTTCGTCGGGTCGGAGGGCACGCTCGGCGTCATCACGGAGGTGGCCGTGCGGGTGCGGCCCTTGCCCGAGGCGGTGTTGGCGGCCCGGGCGGCGTTTCCGACGCTCGATGCGGCCGCGGCGGTCGCCGTGGGCCTCATCGCCTCGGGCGTGCCCGTGGCGCGGGTCGAGCTCGTCGACCCGCTCACGATCCGCGCCGTCAACCGCTTCAAGGGCACCGCCTACCCCGAGGCCCCGACGCTCTTCCTCGAGTTCCACGGGAGCGAGGCGGCCGTGGCCGCCGAGGCGGAGTACGCGGAGCGGCTCGCACGCGAGGAGGGCGCGTCCGAGTTCCACCGGGAGACGGACCCCAAGGCGCGCGAGAAGCTCTGGGAGGCCCGCCACCACGCGGCGCTCGCCGTGGGCGCCACCGACCCGCGAAAGCGTCAGATGGTGACGGATGTGTGCGTACCGATCTCGCTCCTGCCCGAGGCGCTCCGCGCGGGGCGCGAGGCCATGGCGCGCGAGGGCGTGGAAGGGGCGATCATGGGGCACGTGGGCGACGGGAACTACCACGCCGTCTTCATGGTCGATCCCGAGGACCCGGCCGATGTGGCGCGCGCGCGGCGCGTGAACGATGCGATCGTCGACTTCGCACTCGCGCACGGCGGGACGTGCACGGGCGAGCACGGCGTGGGGCTCGGCAAGCGCGCCTACCTCGCGCGCGAGCACGGCGACCTGCTCGAGCTCATGGCAGCCGTGAAGCGCGCCTTCGATCCGCGCGGGATCCTGAACCCCGGCAAGGTGCTCTCGGAGGCGGGTGAGGATCCCCTCGGACGCCCGGCCCCGCTTGGACCGACGGGGCGCGAGCCGTAGCGGGAACCCGGTCGTCTTATTCGCCCGGGTGGCCGGCTGGCTCGGCCGACTGCGTGAATCCGGTGTCGCTTTTCCGAGCGTCGTCCCTGTGGAGGCACGCGGCGCGTCGAATAGGGTGAGCAGATTCACCCTACGCCCCGGCCTGCCCCGACCCGGCGCCGAATAGCGATGGCGTTTTTATACTATCGGCGACCATCGGGCGTAGGCCGACGCCCACCCGGGCCTCCCGCGCGCCGGCGGCCCACGGACGCCTCCAACGCGCGACGACGCAAGAGGCTCTCCGCACCTGGCGACGACGCAAGAGGCTCTCCGCACCGCGCGACGATGCAAAAGGCTCTCCGCACCGGCCACGCAGCCACAGGACGGCAGGGGTCGCTCGCCGGCCCCGGTCGGGTCCAGAAGCCGCCTGCAGGCTTGCCGCGTCGTACACTCGGGTGGGACGCGCCGCAAGGAGGACGCCCGGTGAGCCGACGTCACGAGGAACCTCATTTCGGCGGGGGCGAGTGGGTCCGCGACGTCGTGATCGGGATGTCCGACGGTCTCACTGTCCCGTTCGCCCTCGCGGCCGGGCTCTCCGGGGCCGTGGCCGACACGGGGCTGATCGTGGTGGCGGGGCTTGCGGAGATCGCGGCCGGCTCGATCGCCATGGGCCTCGGAGGGTACCTCGCAGCCCGCACGGACGAGGAGCACTACCAGGCCGAGCTCGCGCGCGAGTGGAAAGAGGTCCGCGAGATGCCGGACGCCGAGGAGCGGGAGATCGAGGACATCTTGGGCGAGTTCGGCGTGCCTCGCGAGGCGGCGCGACCGGTCGTCCAGGCGCTGCGCGCACGACCGGACCGGTGGGTCGACTTCATGATGCGGTTCGAGCTCGGGCTCTCCCGACCCGACCGCCGGAGGGCTCTCCTCAGCGCCCTCACGATCGCCCTCTCGTACGTCCTCGGCGGGATCGTGCCGTTGAGCGCCTACATGGTCATCCGTCACGCCCTCACGGCTCTCGCGACCTCCGCCGCCGTGACCGCCGTGGCGCTCTTCGCGTTCGGATATGTGAAAGGCCGCCTGACAGGCGCGCGGCCCCTTCGGAGCGGGCTGCAGACGACGCTCGTCGGCGGCGTGGCGGCGGCGGCCGCCTTCCTCCTAGCCCGCGCCATCGCCTGATGCGCCGGGGCGAGCGTTTGGCTGCGGGCGGGGCGGGAGTCCAGGGCGCGCGAGGGCGGCGAGCATGCCTTCACGGGGCGCGTCGGACGGGATCGTGGACTCGCCGGCTGTACAGTTAAGCTTCTCCCCCAACAAAGGAGCCGGCTGAGCAGCACCGAAGTGAAGCCGGCATGAGGGGGAGCCGAGGATGGACGCCGCATCGAAGATCGCACGGCAGCGACTGAGCGTGCTGGAACTGGCCGAGGCGCTGGGTAACGTCAGCAAAGCGTGCCGTCAGCGCGGGATCACGCGAACGCAGTTCTACGAGTGGAGTTGACCCGGTTTCGTGGACAATCAGAGGGCTGCGGTCTGGCCGGACAGCGTATGGGGTTCGTGATCGCGTGCGCGCCACCTCCTCTCAAACTCCTCGGGCGTGAGGTAATCCAGCACGGAGTGGCGGCGCTGGCGGTTGTAGAAGATCTCGACGTAGTCGAAGATGGCCGCCTTCAGTTCCCGGCGTGTCCGCCAGCGCCGTCGGTCGAGGCACTCCGTCTGCAGGCTCGCATAGAAGCTTTCCGCGACGGCGTTGTCCAGTGCGTCGCCGACGGTTCCCATCGAGCCGACCAGGCCGGCTTCCTCGAGTCGCCGGCTGAAGGCGAGCGCGGTGTACTGGGCGCCGTGGTCGGAGTGGTGGATGGTGCCCGGTTTGGGTCGGCGACGCCGCACGGCCATGCTCACCGCGTCCACCACCAGCTCCGCCACGGGCCGCTCTCCCATGGCCCAGCCCACCACCTTCCGCGAGAAGGCGTCCAGCACGACGGCCACGTACAGCCAACCCTCGTCCGTCGGATGCTGGGTCAGGTCGGCCACCCAGACCCGGTCGGGCGCCTCGGCCACAAAGCGGCGCCCGAGCCGGTCCGGGAAGAGCCGCCGGCGCGAGTCTCGCCGGGTGCACCCGCGAGGGCTCCGGCGCCGGTGCACGCCCACCAGCCCCATCCTGCGCATCAGCCGTGCCACGCGCTTTCGCGAACGGCGGATCCCCTGCGCCAGGCGGAGCTCGGCGTGCACCCGCGGGGCTCCGTAGGTCCCTCGGCTGGCCGCGTGGATCGCCCGGATCCGGACCATGAGCGCCCAATCGGCCCGCGCCCGCGCCGACAGCCCCCGCTTCCGCCACGCGTAGTACCCGCTGGGGGAGACACCCAGCACCCGGCACAGCGTGACGACCGCATGGTGAGCCTTCTTCCGCTCCACGAACCGGAACACCGCTACCGGATCCGGTCGGTCTCCCGAGCGAAGAAGGCGGCCGCTGTTCGGAGGATCTCCCGCTCCTCGCGAAGGATCCGGTTCTCCCGCCGAACGCGCCTCAGCTCTTCCCGCTCCGCCGTCGTCAACCCGTCCCGCTCGCCGGCGTCGACCGCCGTCTGATGCACCCACTTGCGCAGGCTGTTCTCCGAAACGCCGAGATCGCGGGCCACCTGCCGGATGCTCATCCCCTGCTCCCGAACCAGCCGAACGGCTTCGGCCCGGAACTCCGGCGGATACGGCGGCTTGGTGAGAGGCACCTCAATCACCTTCCCGGGGGCTTCCCCCCAAGCATTTTGGTGTCCACCAAACCGGGGCAAGTCCAAGGGGTACACCGGGGGCTACACGATCCTGAAGGACTTCGTGCAGCCGCTACGTGCGCGCCGCGCGTCGCAGGCGACGGTGCGGTTCGAGACCGCCCCGGGCGAGCAGGCGCAGGTGGACTTCGGCAGCTGCGCGTACGTGCTGCCGGACGGCAGGGTGCGGCGGGTATGGCTGTTCACCATGGTCCTGAGCTGGTCGCGGGCTCTGTACGTGGAGTTTGTCGCGCGGGCCAATACGGCCACGTTCATCCGCTGCCACCTGCACGGCTTTGAGTACTTCGGCGGTGTGGTGCAGCACTGCCTGTACGACCGCACCAAGCTGGTGGTCCTGGGCCTGACGGAGACGGGCGAGGTGCAGTGGAACGAGCAGTTCCTGGACTTCGCCCTGCGGCTGGGGCTGCAGATCCGGCTCTGCCAGGGCTACCGGCCGCAGACCAAGGGCCGGGCCGAGAGCGGGATCAAGTACACCAAGTGCAACTTCTGGCCGGGGGTACGGTTCACCGATCTGGACGACCTCAACCGCCAGGCTCGCGTATGGCTCGACACGGTGGCCAACGTACGCATCCACGGCACCACGCGTGAGCGCCCGATCGACCGCTTGGCCGTGGAGCGGGCGTACTTGCGCCCCTTGCCCGGCCTGGAGCGGCTGCGGCCGTGGCTGCGGGAGGAGCGGCGGGTGGGCCGTGACGGGTACGTGCAGTGGGACCGGGCGTGGTACGGTCTGCCCTGGCCCTGGCGCCCCGGGCAGGTGGTGCAGGTCCAGCCGGGGGACGGGATCGTGGAGCTGTGGGTGGGCGATGAGCGGGTGGCGGTGCACCCGCGCGCCACGCGGCCCGGCCAGCGCGTCACCCATCCCCGTCAGTGGGCGGGCATCCCCACCCAGGGCGCCCGTCCGCGGCCGGAGCCCCTGGCGGTGCAGCTACCCGCCGTCGAGGTGGAGCAGCGGCCGCTGAGCGCCTACGAGGCCCTGGTCGGGGCGGTGAGCCGGCCGTGATCGCGGTGGCGAAGGCGCGGCAGTACCTCGAGCAGCTGGGCCTGCACCAGGCCGCGGCCGTGCTGGAGAGCCGGCTCGAGGCGGCGGCCCACAAGCAGCTGCCCTATGCCGAGTTCCTGGTGGACCTGCTGGGCATCGAGGCCGCCGCGCGCCGCGAGCGCTACCTGCGCACGCGCATGCGCTTGGCCCACCTGCCCTTCCACCGCACGCTGGAGCAGTTCGACTTTAGCTTCCAGCCGTCCATCGACGAGCGCCAGATCCGCGAGCTGGCCACCCTGGCCTTCGTGGCCGACGCCGCCAACGTGATCTTCCTCGGCCCACCGGGCGTGGGTAAGACCCACCTGGCCGTGGCGCTGGGCATCAAGGTCATCGAGGCAGGGTACGGCGTCTACTTCGTGCGGGCCCACGACCTGCTGGAGGACCTGCGCCGCGCCCAGGCCGAGCACCGCCTCGACCGGCGCATGCGGGTGTACCTGGCGCCCAAGGTGCTGATCATCGACGAGTTCGGAGTCTGGCCGTACGACCGTGCGGCGGCTACCGCACTGTTCGCCCTGATCTCGGCCCGGTACGAGCGCGGCAGCGTGATCCTGACCAGTAACAAGGGCTTCGCGGAGTGGGGCGAGGTGCTGGGAGATCCGGTGATCGCCACAGCGATCCTCGACCGGCTCCTCCACCACAGCCACGTGATCAACATCCGCGGCGAGAGTCACCGCCTGCGGGAGAAGAAGCGGGCGGGCCTATTCGGTACCCCGCACGCACGGGAGGTGATCACCACCCAAGGTACGGCCTCGGAGCACTGACTCGCTGGGGTGGGTCAATTTCCAACCGGCGCCAAGTGGGTCAGTTTTGGTCCGGCGTTGACAGAACCCGCTGCTTTTCGGAGTCGGGTAGCTTATTTACCGGACCTTAAGCCAATACCCCTCGCGGCAGAACCGCGACAACCACTCCCTTTTTGGCTTCTGTTTTAGGGCATCGGGTGAGCGGCCCCTCACAGTGTGGGTCGAACCCGGGGAGGTGCTGCGCGTCGAGCTGGTCGGCGGAGAAGGCGAGGGGGACTGCAGCTGGACATGGCATGGCCTGACACTGACCCTGGAGGTGGGCTGGGAATCGGTTACAGATGAGCCCCCGAGGTGCGGGCGGTGACACTGGCGAGGACGGTCGGGACGACGCCGGCGAGGTGCGCGCGCCCTCCCGGGCGACGGCGTCCATTCACCACCCGCACGGCATTCTCGGTGGTATTCGGCAAGTGACCATAACGACTTATTTACTCGTAGGTCAGCGCAAAGACAGTATCGGACAGCC
>JADGHG010000070.1 GCA_019689585.1 Clostridia bacterium | reverse complement strand
AGGAGCACGAGGAGCCCCGCCGCGTAGCCGGCGAGGACGTCCGTCGGCCAGTGGGCGCCGAGCAGGATGCGCACGCCGCCGAGGCACACGGCCACGACGAACCAGACGACCCAGAGCGCGCGGCGGACGCTTCGCCGGGCGCCGTACGCGAGGAGGAAGACGAGGAAGCCGTAGTACCCGACGGCGAAGAGCGCGTGCCCGCTCGGGAAGGCGAAGTCGGTCTCGGGGTGCGGGTAGAGGGCAGGCCGCGGCCGGGCGAAGAAGTCCTTGCCGAAATGGTTGAGGGCCCAGAGGAGACCGGCGTCGGCGACGAGGAGCGCGCCCTTCCACGCGCTGCCCGCGATCCACCAGACGGCCGCGAGGACCACCGTGAGCCCCGCCACGACCGGCGCCGTGCCGAGGGGGTTCACGAGGAAGGCGAGGGGGCCGCGCCAGGCGGCGAGGCGCTCGTGGGCGAAGACGAGCCACTCCCGCTCCCAGCCCGCCCCGGCCGGGACGACGGTCGCCCAGACGGCGAAGAGCGCGAGGAAGCCCAGGACCCACCCTGCCGCCCAGCCGACGAGGAGCGCGGCCAGGCTGCCTCGGGGGCGGTAGCCGATCAGCATCAACTCTGCGCGCGCTCGCGCAGCATCTTGCGGAGGACCGTCATCTGGGCGGCGTGACCCGCCGTGTGGGCGACGAGCCGGGCGACGGTCTCGATCTTGGAGAGCTGGACGCCGCTCCGCCGGAGCGTGATCCCCTCGGAGGCGAAGTCCTCGGGCCGGAGCGGCTCGAGCGCGCCGAGGACGTACTCCTCGGCCTCGTCGATGAGGGCGCGGAGCTCCGCGGCCGTCGCCGGGTCGTCGGCGAGGGCGGCGGGGAAGCGCTCCTCGCGGCCCGCTACGGCGGCGGCGTACGACTTCGCGCTTCCCGTGGTGTGCCGGACGAGCATGGCGAGCGAGTTCCAGCGCGTCTCGCCGGGCGTGCGCCCCCCGGGGTAGACGATCTCCGCCGGCGTCCAGGCGAGCTCCTCCGGACTCGCCCCCTCGATCGCCCGGCGCATCGTCTCGTGCGCGCCCTTCAGTTCCCGGACGAACGCCGCCACCGTGCCGTCCACCGGAAGACCGCCCCTTCCCCGGCCGTCTCGGCCACCTCGGCCATACGACGCGCCGGAGGTCCTCTCCTCCAGACGGCGCGCTCCGCGCCCGGGCCGCGCTCACCGGTCAGCGGAGCGCCTCCTCGATGGCGCGCACGACCATCGCGTTCGTCAGGTACTCGACGGGCGCGCGGTCGTCGGTGAGGAGGACGCCCCGGCGGGCCAGGCCGGCGTCGACCGGCCGCCAGGCGGAAAGGAGCTCGGCCGCGAGGTCGCGGACGGCTTCACCGTCGAGGTCGGCCGGCACGCCCGCCCCGGCCCCCTCGAGCGGCCGCGCGAGCGCGGCGAGCCCATCCTCGGCGATCGCGCGGAGCGGCGCGAGCGAGACCGGCTCGAGGGCGCCCACGAGGAGGAAGTTGAGCGGCCCGCGCACCTTGGCGACGTACACGTGCGGGAAGGCGGCGAGGAGCGTCCGCTCGAAGGCGAGCATGAGGGGGTCTTCGGGCGAGCTGGCGTTGACGTTCAGGGCCAGGAACCCCCCGGGCGCGAGGTGCGCGCGCACCGAGCGGAAGAACTCGACGGTCGTGAGCTGGAACGGGATGTAGAGCTGGTGGCTGTAGGCATCGACGACGACGAGGTCGTACGTCTCGCGCGAGCGGTCGAGCACCACGCGCGCGTCGCCGACCGTGACGGCCGCCGAGCCGGGCCGGAAGCCGAAATACGGCGCGGCGAGCCGGGCGACGACGGGGTCGATCTCCACCCCCTCGAGCTCCATCGGGACGAAGGGGCGCGCGATCCGGTCCCAGAGGCGGAGGATCGTGCCGCCCGCCGAACCGAGCACGACGGCGCGCTCGGGGCGCGCCGGGGCGCCCCGGGGCCGGGCGAGGAAAGGGAGGAGCGCGTAGTCGTCCGTGTAGAGCCCGGTGAAGTCCCGGCCCGGCTCGTAGATCGACTGGATCCCGCCGCCCTCGTTCACGACCAGCAGGTTCGCGCCCCCTTGGCGCACGACCTGGACGTACTGGTAGAACGTCTCGGCTTCGAAGAGGAGCCCGGGCACGGGCTTCGTCACCCCGGGTAGCGCCCCGTAGGCCAGGGCCGGCACGAGGAGCCAGAGGAAGGGGCCGAACCGCCTCGGCCCCCGGCCCGCGCCGAGGGCCAGGCCCCAGGCGGCCGTCGCGACCTGCAGCGCCGCGAAGAGCGCGATCGTCTCGCGGGTGCCGAGGAACGGGATCGTGAGGAAGGCCGGCACGAACGTGCCGAGGATGCTCCCCGCCGTCGAGGCGGCGTAGAGGGCGCCCGCGACGCGACCGCTCTGCTCCACCTCGCGGGTCGCGAGCCGGATGGCGAAGGGGCTCACGGTCGCGAGCGCCGCGACGGGCGGCAGAAACACGGCCAGGATGGCGGCGAAGGAGGCCAGGATGACCGTCACGGGCGTGCCGAACCAGCCGCCCGTCATCGCGGCCAGGATCGGGCGCGAGAAGAGCGGGAGGAGCGCCTCGTAGACGCCGGCCGCGAGCACGATCGCGCACATGAGCCGGCCGTCGGGCCGGCGGTCGGCGAGGCGGCCGCCGAGGAGGTAGCCGAGCGAGAGGCCGATCAGGATGAGCCCGATGAGGTTCGCCCACACGATCTGGGACGTGCCGAAGTAGGGGGCGAGAAGGCGCGAGGCGGCCATCTCGAGCTCCATGACGGACGCGCCCGTGACGAAGACGAACGCGACGAGGAAGCGCGTCACGCCGGCCGCCGGCCGTGCAGCGTACCGTGGATCGGACCCTCGAGGCGGCGGAGCTCCTGGCCGGTGCGGCCGTTCGCCCACACGAGGAGCTCCGCCACGACGCTGACGGCGATCTGCTCCGGCGTCTCGCCGCCGAGGTCGAGCCCGACCGGGGCGCGCAGCCTTCCGCCGAACGAGTCGGGCGAAAGGCCGAGCTCCTCGAGCATCCCGAGCGTGCGGGCGCGCGGCCCGAGTTGGCCGACGTAGCCGGCTTCCGTCCCGAGGGCGGCCGCGAGCGATTTGCGGTCGCGCGCCTTGTGGTGGTTCTTGACGACGATCGCGTCCTCCGGGCGAAGCCCAAGGCCCGGCAGGACGGCGTCGGGCTCGCCGACATGAAATGCGTCGGCGGACGGGAAGCGCTCGCGCGTGAGAAGCGCCCGGCGGGGGTCGACGACAGCGACGGCGAAGCCGGCCTGGGCGGCGAGCTCGACGAGGGGCCGGCTGTCGTGGCCTGCGCCGACGACGACAAGCCGCCTCGGCGGCCGCACGACGTCGAAGAAGAAGCGGCGCTCGCCCTCGGGAGACGGGAGCCTTTCGAGACCCGACTCGCCGCTCCGCCACCGGGCCCGCGCGCGCCGCGAGAGCTCCTCGGCCCAGGCGGCCGTCGGGCTCGGGGCCGTCCCGTCCGCCTCCTCGTCGGCGTCGGCCGGGATGGCGAAAAGCGGCCCGTCGGGGGCGGGCCACCACCAGCTCGGGCCGACGGCGCGCGGGTCGGGGAGCGGTCCAGGCTCGGGCGCGAGCCGCCGGATGGCGACACCCCCCATGGGGGCGGCCAGCATCCGCCGGTAGAGCGCCCGCGGCAGGCGCTCGATCAGCACCTCGACCTCCCCGCCGCAGCCGAGCCCGAGCCCCCACATGTCCTCCTCTGCGAGGTCGTACCGGCGCGTCTCCCCGTGCGGCCCCCCGGCCGCCCCGGCGCGAGCGAGCTCCTCGCCCCTCAGGGCCACCTCGGGCTCGAGGCAGCCGCCGCTGATGCTCCCTCGCCACTCCTCGGCCGAGCGCACGAACACGCGCGCGCCCTCGTGGCGGAAGGCCGAGCCGCGCACGTCGACGACCGTCGCCACGGCCGCCTCCCCCCACGACAAGGCCTCCTCGGCCGCCGCCCGCCACTCCCGGCTGTCGCGCACGCGGGCGCCCCCCTCTCCTCCACCCGATGATACCCGCGCCCCGGCGCAGGCCCGGAACCCTCACGCCGAGCGGGTCGATACAGTACGGTAGGGGCATGGAACCCTCGGCGGAGGGCCCCCTCCTGCGCACGCCCCTCACGGACGCCTTCGGCCGGCCGCTCCGCGACCTGCGCGTCTCGGTGACCGACCGCTGCAACTTCCGCTGCGTCTACTGCATGCCGAAGGAGGTCTTCGGTCCGGACTACGCCTTCCTCCCCCGCGCCGAGATCCTCACGTTCGAGGAGATCGCGCGCCTTACCGCCGTCTTCGCCCGGCTCGGCGTGCGCAAGATCCGGCTCACGGGGGGCGAGCCGCTCCTCCGCCGCGACCTCCCCACGCTCGTGCGCATGGTCGCGGCCGTCCCCGGGATCGAGGACGTCGCGCTCACGACGAACGGGGCGCTCCTCACGCGGCTCGCCGAGCCTCTCGCCGAGGCCGGCCTGCGCCGCGTCACGGTGAGCCTCGACGCGCTCGACGACGAGACGTTCGCGAGGATGAACGGCGTCGGTTTCCCCGTCGCGCGGGTGCTCGCCGGCATCGAGGCGGCCGAGCGGGCGGGGCTTCGGCCGATCAAGGTGAACGCCGTCATCCGACGCGGGCTGAACGAGCACGCCGTCCTCGACCTCGCGCGCCGCTTCCGCGGCACGGGCCACGTCGTCCGCTTCATCGAGTACATGGACGTCGGCACGGCGAACGGCTGGCGCCTCGACGACGTCGTGCCGGCCGCCGAGATCCTCGCCCAGCTGGACCGCGCCTTCGGCCTCGAGCCGATCCCGCCCGAGGCGCCGGGCGAGGTGGCGACGCGCTACCGCTACCGCGACGGCGCGGGCGAAGTCGGCGTCATCGCGAGCGTCACGCGGCCGTTCTGCCGGGGCTGCACGCGCGCCCGCGTCTCGACCGACGGGAAGCTCTTCACCTGCCTCTTCGCGTCGGCCGGCTTCGACCTCCGCCGGCTCCTGCGGGAGGGAGCGACGGACGACGAGATCGAGGCCGCGATCCGGGCCGTGTGGTCCGGCCGCCGCGACCGCTATTCCGAGCTCCGAAGCCGCGCCACCCAGAGGCGGCGCAAGGTCGAGATGTTCTACATCGGGGGCTAGCGGCCGCCCCCTACTCCCCCGGCCCCCGGTCCTCCTCGATGTGCGCGAGCGATCGCCGCCCGAGGACGAGGACGGCCGTGGCGAGGAGCAAGGCGCCCGCCCCGAGGAAGTAGGGCGCCGCGTCGCCTGCGGCGTCGGCGAGCTTCCCGGCGAGCCAGGGCGCGATCCCCCCGCCGACGAAGCGCACGAAGCTGTACCCGGCCGACGCGACCGCGCGGGGCGCCGTCGAGACCCGCATCACGCCCTCGGTGACGAGCGTGTTGTTCACGCCGAGGAGCGCCCCCGCGGCCACGACCGCAACCACCACCCGGGCCGGCGAACCGACGGAGAAGGCGACGAAGAGGAGGTCGAGCGCGAAGAGGATGAGGACGCCGACGAGCGTCCGCACGGTGCCGAAGCGGCTCTGGAGGGCCGGGGCGAGGAACACGGCCGTGACGGCGACCATGACGCCCCAGCCGAAGAAGACGAGCCCGAGCCCGTGGGCGTCCATGCCGAGCACGAAGGGCGTGAAGGCGAGCAGGGTGAAGAACCCGTAGTTGTAGAGGAGCGCCGTCACGCCCATGACGAGGAGGCCGCGGCTCTCTAGGGCCCGGATGGGATCGAGGACGGAGACGGGCCTCCGGCTCGCCTCGACCGGCGGAAGCAAGGCCAGGATGGCGAGGAAGCCGATCGCCATGAGCGCGGCGACCCCGAAGAAGGGTCCGCGCCAGCTGATGCCGCCGAGCACCCCGCCGAGGAGCGGACCCGTGGAGATGCCGAGGCCGAGGGCCGCCTCGTAGAGCATGATGGCGCCCGCGGTGCCGCCCGACGCGGCGCCGACGATGACGGCGAGCGCCGTCGCGATGAAGAGGGCGTTCCCGAGCCCCCAGCCGGCGCGGAAGCCGACGATCTGTCCGACGGTCGAGGACGCGCCGGCGGCGGCGCTCGAGAGGACGATGAGGAGGAGGCCGAAGAGCAGCGTCCGCTTGGGCCCGAGCCGCGACGACACCCAGCCGGTGACGAGCATCGCCACGCCCGTGACGAGGATGTAGCTCGTGAAGAGCAGCTCGACTTCGGGCCTCGTGGCGTGGAGCTTCTCGCCGATGGCGGGCAGGATGGGGTCGACGAGGCCGAGGCCCATGAACGCGATGACGCACGAGAAGGCGACGGCCCAGACGGCGCTCGGTTGCCGCAGGAGACTTGGGCTCACAACCCGATACCCTAGGTCTTCGCCGGGAGCCTGTAAAGTCGGCCTGTCCCCGCGGCGCCGCGTTGACAGGACGTTGACAGTCGCCGGGCAGGTTAGCCCTGGCAGGAGGTGGCCTCGTCGTTGAAGCGGTTTTGGGCCCTCGCGCTCGCGGCCGTGGTGGTCGTGGCCGGCGGAGGTCTCCTCTACGTGCGGGCCGAACGCGCGCGGAGCGCGGCGGCCGTCCCCCAGTTCGACACGGCCCAGGCGGCCTACGGCCCCATCGACGTGACGGTGAGCGGCACAGGCGCCGTGGAGGCGGCCGCCGTGCGTGCCGTCACGGCCGAGGTGGCGGCCCGGGTGGCCTCCCTCGCCGTCGCCGTCGGCGACCGCGTCGAGGCGGGGGCGCCTCTTCTCACGCTCGCCGACGACGGGACGCTGGCCCTGCGCGTCGACCAGGCGAAGGCGCAACTCTCGGCCGACGAGGCCCAGCTCGACTCGCTCCTGCACCCGGCGCCTGCGAGCGACGCCGACCTGGCGGCCGCCCGGGCGAAGGTGGCGGGCGACGAGGAGCGCGTCGCGCAGGACGAGCGCGACCTCCAGGCCCTCACCGTCACGGCGCCCTTCGCCGGCACCGTGACGGCCGTCTCGGTCGACCCGGGCGCCTCGGTCGCCCCCGGCGCGCCGCTTTTCACCCTGGCCGACACCAGCACGGCGTACGTCGACATCACCGTGTCCCAGCTCGACCTCACGCGCATCCACGTAGGGGATCGGGCCACGGTCGACATCCCCGGCTTCGCTGGTGGCGGAGCCGACGCCTCCGGGCCGCTCGCCGGCCAGGTGGCCCGGCTGCCGGCCGCGGCCGAGGCGGGCGCGACGACGTCCGCGGGCCGCGGCGGCCCGACGGCCCAGGCGGCGAGCTTCACCGTCACGGTCGCCGTCCCGGACCCGCCGGCCGGGCTCCCGGCCGGGCTCGGCACGGCGGTCACCGTCTTCCCCGCGGACGGCCGGCCGCCGATCACCTCGGGCGGGCCGCTCCGGTACGAGACGAAGGACCTGGTAGCCGAGGTCTCGGGGCAGGTGGCCGAGCTCTCTCCCGAGGTGGGCGACCGGGTCGCGGCCGGCGAGGTGCTCGTGAAGCTCGAGAACCCGGCCCTCGCGACGCAGCTTGCGAGCGATAAGGCGCTCCTCGCCCAGGACCAGGCGGCCCTCGACCGGCTCCTCCACCCGGAGCCCCCGGACGAAGCGACCGTCCAGTCGCTCGAAGCCCGCATCGCCCAGGACCGCTTGAACCTCGCCACGGCCGAGCGGGACCTCGCCGCCCTCTCCGTGACGGCTCCGTCGGCGGGCGTCGTCGCATCGGTCTCGGTCGCCCCGGGCGACGACGTCACCCCCGGGGAAGAGCTCCTCCAGATCGTCGACGACTCGGCCTTCACCGTCGACGTGGCGGTCGACGAGCTCGACATCGCGGACGTCCGGCCCGGTCAATCCGTCCGCCTCACGGCCGACGCGCTCCCCGGCCTCGTCTTCGCGGGCGAGGTCGAGACGGTCGCGCCCGTCGCGACGGAGGCCCAGGGCGTCGCCACCTTCGACGTCACGATCCGCGTCACCGGCCGAGCCACCGGCGCAGCCGCCGGGGCCGCGGGCGGGACCCCCGGCGGCGCGGGCGGGGGGCTCAAGCCCGGGATGTCGGTCACGGCCACGATCGCCGTCGCGCACAAGGACCGCGCCCTGCTCGTGCCGGCGGAGGCCGTGGCGGCGGAGGGCTCGAGGGGGACGGTGCGCGTCCTCCGGGACGGCCGGCCCGAGGTCGTCCCGGTCGAGGTCGGCCTCACGAACGGCACGGTGACGGAGATCGTCTCGGGCATCCAGGCGGGCGAGACCGTCATCACGGCGACGGCCCAGGGCGCGACGACCAACTTCCGCTTCGGCGGGCCCTTCGGAGCGCCCGGCGTCATCGAGCGGCGCGGCGGCGGGCGCGGGGGGCCGGGCGGCGGAGAGACGGCGCCCGGCGGGCAGACGGCGCCCGGCGGGCAACTCGATCAGCAGAAGCAGGAGCTTCAGCAGCAGAAGGCGGGCGGGGGCGGCTGATGCCGGCCGAGGGGCAAGCCCGGGCGCCGGCCGCGGCCCCGATCGTCGAGCTCCGCGACGTCCGCAAGGTGTACGGCCGCGGCGATCTCGCCGTCCACGCCCTGCGCGGGGTGGGCTTCCGGCTCCGCCAAGGCGAGATGGTCGCCGTGATGGGGCCCTCCGGCTCCGGCAAGTCGACGCTCATGAACATCCTCGGGTGCCTCGACCGGCCGACCTCGGGCTCCTACCGGCTCGCGGGGCGCGAGGTGGCGCGGCTCGGGGACGACGAGCTCGCGCTCGTCCGCAACCGGAGGATCGGCTTCGTCTTCCAGACGTTCAACCTCTTGCCGCTCCTCACGGCGCTCGACAACGTCGAGCTGCCGCTCGTCTACCGGGGCGGCCTCCCGCCGGGCCGCCGGCGCCGGCTGGCCGAGGAGGCGCTCGCCGCCGTCGGGCTCGCCGACCGGGCGCACCACCGCCCGAGCCAGCTCTCGGGCGGCCAGCAGCAGCGGGTCGCGATCGCGCGGGCGCTCGTGGGCGAGCCCGACCTGATCCTCGCCGACGAGCCGACGGGCAACCTCGACACGTCGGCGGGCGAGGAGGTCCTCGCCCTCTTCCACCGCCTGCACGAGTCCGGTCGCACGCTCGTCGTCGTGACGCACGACGAGCGCGTAGCCCGGCACTGCGAGCGGATCCTCCGCATCCGAGACGGCCTCCTCGTCGGCGACGAGCCCGTGCCGCCCGCGGCGAGGCTCGCGCCCGCCGCACCCTCGCTCGGCGCCGCGGGACGAAAGGCGCAGCCCTCGTGATCCGCGAGAGCCTCCGCATGGCCTGGCTCTCGCTCCTCAGCAACAAGCTCCGCTCTGCGCTCACGATGCTCGGCGTCATCGTGGGGGTCGCGGCCGTGATCGCGCTCGTGACGCTCGGCCAGGGGGCGAGCGCGCGCGTCACAAGCCAGGTGTCG
>JADGHG010000007.1 GCA_019689585.1 Clostridia bacterium | reverse complement strand
CCTTCGTCGGCCGCGTCCGAGGTGTATAAGCGCCCGGGGGCAGCCAGGGGGACCTCGCGAGCGCCGTCCAGGCGGCGTGGGCGGGTACGCCCACAAGCAGCCGCTGACCCCTTGCCGCCGGCCGCCCTCTGTGTCAGGATCGGGCCATGGACCGAACAAGCGTTCTTTCCGTCGCCGCGTCGGAATCGTTCTGGGGCCGGGTGGCCCTCGCCTGGACCGACCGCGGCCTGGTCGGGCTCGGGTGGGAGGAGGAGCTCGGCGCCGTCGCCGAGGAAGCGGCCCGCCGGGTGGGCGCGGTCCGCGTGGAGCGGCTCGCCGAGGCCGAGGCGCGGCGCGCCCTTGCGCGCCGCTGGCCGGGGCTCGTCGCGGCGCTGGCAGAGGGGGAGGCGTTCGCCGGTCCGTACGACCTGCCCGGGGCGCCGCCCTTCTTCGCCCGCGCCTGGGAGGCCTGCCGGCGCATCCCGAAGGGGGAGGCGCGGAGCTACGCGTGGCTCGCGCGAGAGGCCGGGAGCCCGCGCGCGTTCCGCGCGGCCGGGCTCGCCATGCGGGCCAACCCGGTCCCGCTCCTCACGCCCTGCCACCGGGTGCTGCCGACCGCCGGGGGAGTCGGTCGGTACGGCATGGGCGGGCCCGAGACGAAGGCGCGGCTGCTCGCGCTCGAGGGCTTTCGCGGGGTGCAGGCCGGCTAGGCGCGGCCGAGGCGGCACCCGCGGGGCGAACGGCGCGTAGCCTGGGGACGTGCCCGGGCCGCGCCTTCTGCCGCTGGACGAGTTCCACATCCGCCTGTGGACGGGCCATTTCCGTTTCTACCTGTCGCTCCCGCTCGAGAGGCGGCCGCCGTACCGGAAGCTCATGAAGCTCTACCTTCCCATGCTGCGGACGATCGAGACGGAGCTCGAGCTGCACGTCGTCTACGAGGGCCAGGAGGACGACTGGTACCGCCGGCGCGCCGAGGCGATCGTGCCCGACGTGCCGAGCGAACGGTCGCTGGCGGTGGCCCGCGACGTGGCCTACTACCTCCGCTACCGCGAACTCGCGCGCCGTCCGGGGCCGCGCCGCGGCTCGAGGCGCCGCCCGGTCGCCTGAGGCCGCGCGAGGGCCGCGATCAGGACCCGGGCCACTTCGGGCCGCGTCACCTCGGGCGGCGGAGCCTCGCCCCGCCGCAGCATCTGGCGCACGAGCGTGCCCGAGAGCGTCACGTGCCATTCCGGGCCGTGGGGGCAGGTGCGGGCCGTCGCCATGCCCGCGCACGCGCGGCAGAAGAAGGCGTCCTCGAAGAAGAAGGGCTCGATGCCGAGCGCCGTCCGGTCGATGCGGGCGAAGATGGCCTGGGCGTCGTAGGGGCCGTAGTAGCCGGCGACGCCCGCGTGGTCCCGCCCGATGACGATGTGCGTCGCGCCGTAGTTCCGCCGCACGATCGCGTGGTGCACCGCCTCGCGCGGCCCGGCGTAGCGCATGGCGCCCGGGAAGGCGGCGAGCACGACCCGGCCCGACGGGTAGTAGTGGGCGAGGGCGGCGCGGTAGGCGGCGAAGCGGACGCGGGCGGGCAGGTCGTCGGGTTTCGTCTCGCCGACGAGCGGGTGCAGGAGCAGGCCGTCCGTCACCTCGAGGGCGCACTTCTGGATGTACTCGTGGGCCCGGTGCACCGGGTTGCGGGTCTGGAAGGCCACGACGCGGCGCCAGCCGCGCTCGCGGAACATGCGGCGCGTCTCGACCGGGTCCGGCTGGCAGCCGGGGACGACGGGTGCCGGCCGGCGCAGGACCCAGACCGGCCCGCCGACGAGCCGGCGGCCTTCGCCGAGGAGGCGAAGGACGCCCGGGTGGCGCGGGTCGGCCGTCCCGTAGACCAGCTCGGCCTCCCGCCGCAGGTCGCGCCGGAAGACGTCGTCCGCGCGGAGGACGGCGAGGATGCGCCGGCGGCCGGGCTCGACGAGCGACACGTGCTCCCCCGGCGAGAGGTCGGGCTCGCCTTCGGGGAGCGCGAGCACGACCGGCAGCGTCCACGGGAGCCCCGATGAAAGCCGCATGCCCTCGACGACCGACCGGTAGTCCTCGCGGGTCATGAAGCCGCCGAGCGGGCTCAAGGCTCCGTTCGCCAAGAGCTCGAGGTCCGAGGCGACGTGGCGCGCGACGGGGATGCGCCGGAGCCGGCGCGCCCGGCGGAGGAGGCCGTCCCGCGCCTCGCCTCTCAGCTCGCGGCAGATGAGCCGCCCCCCGTACGGCTCGATGGGGCCGGCCGCCTCGGCCGGCGACCAGGGCTCGGGTTCCGGCGGATCGAAAGGGCGCCTAGCCATGGAGGCCGCACTCCGTCTTGCCGGCACCCCGCCAGCGGCCGCTCCGGGGATCTTCTCCAGGCGCGACGGGCGTGGTGCAGGGCATGCAGCCGATGCTCGGGTAGCCCTGGTCGTGGAGGGGGTTGTACGGCACGTCGTGCGCGAGCACGTACGCCCACACGTCGCCCGCCCGCCAGCGGACGAGGGGGTTCACCTTGACGAGCCCGAACTTCGCGTCCCACTCGACGGGCCGGGCGGCCGCGCGCGTCGGCGCCTGCTCGCGCCGGATGCCCGTGATCCACGCGTCGTACCCTTTGAGGAAGGCGCGCAAAGGCTCCACCTTGCGCATGCGGCAGCAGGCGTCGGGATCGCGCCGCCAGAGCTCCGGGCCGTGGATCTCTGCCTGCTCGGCGACCGTCAGGGCCGGCGCGACGCGGATGAGCTCGATCGGGTAGCGGGCCCGGATGCGGTCGCGCACGTCGTACGTCTCGGGGAAGTGGAGGCCCGTGTCGAGGTAGAAGACGCGCACGCCTTCGCGCACGCGGGCCGCCATGTCGACGAGGGCCACGTCCTCGGCGCCGAAGCTGCAGGCGAGGGCGATGCGCGGGTGGAAGGTCTCTACCGCCCAGCGCACGATCTCCTCGGGCGGCGCCTCTTCGAAGCGGCGGGAAAGGAGCGCGAGCGCCCCGGCGTCCCACGTCGATGCCTCGTGCGTCACCGGCTTCACCTCTTCCGGCCGGCCGCGCGGCGGGCGGCCTCAGGCCTCGGTCCGCACCATGCTATGGGCCCCCGGACGGAAGGGAGCCTGGTCGCCGGAGCGCGAATGATGTCGAAGGAGGGAGAGCGCGTGGGGGCCCGCCCGGATCGGGACGCCTGGGCCGCGCTCGAGCGGGAGGTCATCGCCTGCCGCCTCTGCCCGCGGCTCGTCGCCTACCGCGAGGAGGTGGCGAGGCGCAAGCGGCTGCTCTACCGCGACTGGGAGTACTGGGGCAGGCCGGTCCCCGGCTTCGGCGACCCCCGCGCCCGGCTCTGGGTGGTCGGCCTCGCGCCGGCCGCGCACGGCGCCAACCGGACGGGCCGCATCTTCACCGGGGACGCCTCGGGCGACTGGCTCTTCCGCGCGCTCCACCGCGCCGGCTTCGCCAACCAGCCGACGAGCGAGCGGCCAGGGGACGGGCTCCGCCTTCGCGACTGCTACGTCTCCGCCCCCGTCCGCTGCGCCCCTCCGGGCAACCGGCCGCTGCCCGAGGAGTTCGCGAACTGCCGGCCCTACCTCGAGCGCGAGCTCCGGCTCCTCCGGCGGCTCGAGGTCGTCGTGACGCTCGGCCGGGTGAGCACCGAGGTGATGCTGCGGCTCTTCCGCGACCTCGGCCATCCCGTGCCGCGGCACGTCGAGTTCCGGCACGGCGAGGCGCACGAGCTCGGGCCGGGGCTGCCGCGCCTTGTCACGAGCTACCACCCGAGCCGCCAGAACACGCAGACCGGCAAGCTGAGCGAGGCGATGTTCGACCAGGTCTTCGCCCTGGCGCGGGAGCTCCTCTCCGTGGAGACGGAGCCCGCGGCCGGCGGCGCGGTCCCCGGGGAGGCCGTCTGACGGCCGCGCACCTCATCGTCGTCCACCTGCCCGGCCGGGCGAGCTGGGCGCCGGAGGACGAAGCGCGCGAGCTGGCGGCGCTCGTCTCCGCCGCCGGCGTCGAGGTCGCGGGGACGTCGCTCCAGCGGCGCGCGCGGCCCGACCCGGCCACGGTCGTCGGCGCCGGGAAACTGGCCGAGGTGCGGGCCGCGATGGACGAGAACGGCGCGGAGCTCGCCGTGGTCAGCCGGGAGTTGAGCCCCGCGCAGGCCCGCAACCTCGAGGAGGCGCTCGGCCGGCCGGTCCTCGACCGGACGCAGGTCGTGCTCGACATCTTCGCGCAGCGCGCCCGGACCCGGGAAGGGCGGCTCCAGGTCGAGCTCGCCCAAGCCCGCTACCTCCTCCCGCGGCTCGCCGGCGTCGGCCGCCTCCTCTCGCGCCTCGGCGGCGGCATCGGCACGCGCGGACCGGGGGAGACGAAGCTCGAGGTCGACCGGCGCCGGCTGCGCGAGCGCATCCGGCAGCTCGAAGCCGAGATCGCCGAGATCCGCCGGCGCAGGCGGCGTTCGCGCGAAGGGCGCCGCCGCCTCGGGCTCCCGGTCGTGGCGCTCGTCGGATACACGAACGCCGGCAAGTCGACCCTCTTCAACCGCCTCACGGGCGCGCGCGTCCACGTCGAGGACGCGCTCTTCGCCACCCTCGACCCGACGCTCCGGCGCGCCGAACTCGGCCGCGGCCGCCAGGTGCTCCTGAGCGACACGGTCGGCTTCGTGCACGACCTGCCCCACCACCTGGTGGCCGCCTTCCGGGCGACGCTCGAAGAGGTCGCGGAAGCCGACGTCCTGCTCCATGTGCTCGACGTGAGCCGGCCCGGATGGGAGCTCCGCCTCCGTGCCGTCGAGGCCGTGCTGGACGAGATCGGCGCCGACCGCCAGCCGCGCGTCCTGGCCCAGAACCAGTGGGACCGGCTCGCCGCCGCGGGCGCCGAGCCGCCCCTCGGACTCCCCGACGGCGTCCCCGTCTCGGCGGCGACGGGCTTCGGCCTCGACGCGCTCAAAGAGGCGCTCGTCGCGGCGATCGCGCGCGTCCGGGCGACGCGGACCTGGCGCATCCCCTACCGCGAGGCCGACCTCGTCGCGTGGCTCCGCGGCCGCGCGGAGATCGTCGAGGAGCGGTACGAACCGGAGGGCGTGTTCGTGGCCGCGATCTGCGACGACGAGGTCGCCGCCCTCGTCTCGCGCCGGCTCGCCGCCCGGCCGCGCAACGAGGGCGCCCCGCCCGGCCATGCTACGCCGGAGGAGGCCGTCTCGGACGAAGCGGCCGGCGACGGCGGGCGCAGCGACCCGGACGGCGAAAAGGGCCGAGGCAGCGGGGGCCTTTAGGTCCTCCGGCGCGCGCCGCGCCGCCTTCGCCTTCCTGGTCCTCGCCGCCTTCTTCGCCGCTTCCTGCGACGCGAGCCCCCTCCGCATGCCGGGACCGGGCCGCATGCCGTGGGCGCCGCCGACGCTTCTCCAGATCGAGGACCGGGCCGAGTCGGCCGCCGACGCCGCCCTCGCCGGGGACGGCGCCCGGGCGGCCCAGGCTGCCGAGGAGGCCGTCCGGCTCTGGCCCTCCGTGCGGGCGGCGGCGGCCGAACGGGCCGTCGACCCCGCGCTTCTCCGCCGGATCGACGGGCTCGTCCGCGAACTCGGCGCGTCGGCGGCCGACGTCCGGCCCGGCGGGCTCCTTCCGCTCGCCGAGAAGGCGAACGGCCTCGCCGCGTACGCGGCCGGCCTCATGAACCTCTTCTCCATGACCGTCCCGGCGGCGCTCCCCGCCCTCGACGCGCAGGCGCGCGCGGCCGCGATCGCGGGACGCCTCGGCGAGTGGAAGGCGGCCGAGGCGCATGCGGCCGCCCTCGACGCGGCCATGCTGGCCTTCTTCCCGACGGCGCGCACGAAGGCCCCCGACGACCTGCCCGAGCTCGAACGGCGCCTCGACGCGCTCGCGGACGACGTAGCGCAAAAGGACGCCGCCGCGCTCGCGACCGACGCCCGCCGCTTCATCGCCGCCGTGGAGGCGCTGCGCCGCACCTACGTGAACGGCAAGTAAGCGCAAGGCCGCCCGCAGGGACGGTGGGCCGGCTGCGGGAATCCCTCCCGCGACGCGCAAGCGATGCGCCGGGGGAGGGGATGCTCCGTGCCGAGACCACCCGAGCCGAGGGACCTCCTGCGCCTCAAGCTCGTGAGCGACGGCCGCCTCGCGCCCGACGGGAGCCGCGTGGCCTACGTGCTCACGTCGGTCGACGAGGCGAGGGACGGGTACCGGTCGCGCATCTGGATCGCGGATGTAGAGGGCGGAGGGGCCGCGCAGGCCACCCCGCTCGCGGGCGAAGGGGACGAAGCGGCCGGCCGCGACTGGGCTCCGCGCTGGTCGCCGGACGGTTCCCGTCTGGCGTTCCTGCGCGACCGGCCGATCGGGGGCGGGCCCGAAGCCGAGGGCGATGTAGGGCCGGGCGAGGTCGGCCGGGGGCCGCGGCTCTGGCTCGCCTCGCTTACGGACGGCGAGGCCCGGCCGTTCCCCGGCGCACCCCCGGGGTCGTCCCCGGCGGCCTGGTCGCCCGACGGCCGGCGCGTGGCCGTGACGGCGCCCGTCTTCCCCGAGCCCGCGCCCGAGCTCGTCCGCCGCGCCTTCCAAGGGCCGGCCGAGGAGTACGCGAAGGACGCGCGCGTCATCGCGACGCCCTTCTACCGCGAGGACGGGGAAGGCTACCGCAAACCGCTGCGCCGGCGCATCGTCGTCCTCGGGCTCGACGGGCGGGCGACGACGCTCGACCCGGCCGACGAGCCGCCGCCGGGCCGGGGGGCGCGCCATTACCCGCCCGGCGCCTACGACGACGGCGACCCGGCCTGGTCGCCCGACGGCCGCTTCCTCGCGTTCACGCGCCGGCGACCCGCCGACACGGAGGACGGCGGCTGGGGCCGCAGCGAGATCTGGATCGCCTCGCCCGAGACGGGCGAGGGCTGGCTCGCCGCTCGCCTCGCCGGGCCGGCGAGCCACCCGGCCTGGTTCCCACCCGAGGCGGTCGGGGGCCCGGGCTACGCGCTCGCCTTCTTCGGCCACGGGCGTGAGGCCGAGGGCTCGACGAACGTGCACGTCTTCCGCCTCGACCTCGCCCCCACGGGACGCCCGAGCGGGCCGGCCAGGGACCTCGTGCCGACGTTCGACCGCTCGGTCGGGAACCACAACCGTTCGTACGAGCGCGCGAGCCCGCCGGCGCTCCAGCCCGCCTTCGGCCCGGGCGGGCGCTGGGTCCTCTTCGTCGCGACCGACGGGGGCGAGCAGCCGATCTGGGCCGTGCCGGCCGACGGCGGGGAGCCGGTCCGGGTCGGGCCGGGTGAGAGGCGCGTCGTGCCGAGCTTCTCCGTGTCGGCCGACGGCCGGCGCCTCGCCGCCGTCGTCGAGACGGCCACGTCGGTGGGAGACGTCCACGTCGTCGACCTCGAAGAGGCCGGCGGGGAGCTCCTTCTACGCGCCGAGCGCCGCCTCACGGCCGTGAACGACGAGCTCTACCGGGAGCTCTCGCTCGCCGAGCCCGAGCGCATCGAGTGTCGGGGCGCGGACGGCTGGCCGGTCGAAGGCTGGCTCCTTCTGCCCCCGGGGCGCCGCCCCGGCGAGCGCGTGCCCCTGGTCCTCAACGTCCACGGCGGGCCGCACGGCACGTGGGGCTACACGCTCATGTTCGAGAACCAGATGCTCGCGGGGGCCGGTTTCGCCGTCGTCTACGGCAACCCGCGCGGCAGCCAGGGGTACGGGCAGGCCTTCACGGCGGCCGTCGACCGCCACTGGGGCGAAGGCGACTTCCGCGACCTCGAGGCGCTCGTCGAGGCCGCCCTCGGCCGGCCCGAGGTCGACCCGGAGCGTCTCGGCGTCATGGGGAACTCCTACGGCGGCTACATGGCGAACTGGATCGTCGCCCACGACCCGCGCTTCCGCGCGGCGGTGACGCAGGGCACGATCAGCAACCGCGCGAGCGACTTCGGCACGAGCGACTTCGGCTTCGTGCGCGACCGGCTCTCGCGCGACCGCGTGCCCTGGAACCGGGAGGAGCCGCTCTGGCTCATGTCCCCGCTCCGGTACGTCGAGAACGTGCGCGCGGCCGTCCTCATCCTCCACGGCGAGGACGACCTGCGCTGCCCCGTCGAGCAGGCCGAGCAGTGGTACACGGCGCTCATGTGCCTCGGCCTCCCGGTCGCGATGGTGCGCTACCCGGGCGAGAGCCACGGCTTCACGCGCACCGGCCGCCCGAGCCACCGGGTCGACCGGCTGCGCCGCCACCTCGACTGGTTCCTCCTCTTCCTCCGGGAGGGCGGGTCGGCGGGCGCCGGCGCGGAGCGGGCGGAGGTCGGCGAGGCCAAGGCGTGACGGACGTCGTCGTCGTGGGAAGCCTCAACATGGACCTCGTCGCGCGGGTCGCGCGCGCGCCGGTCGCGGGCGAGACGGTGAGCGGCGAGTCGTTCGAGACCTTCCCGGGCGGAAAGGGCGCGAACCAGGCGGTGGCCGCGGCCCGCCTGGGGGCGCAGGTGGCGATGGTCGGCCGCGTGGGGCGCGACCCCTTCGGCCGCACGCTCGTCGCCCTTCTCGCGGCCGAGGGCGTCGACGTGCGCGGGGTCTCGGACGACGGCGAGGGGCCGACCGGGGTCGCGCTCATCGTCGTCGAGCGGGACGGGGGGAACCGCATCGTCGTCGTCCCGGGGGCGAACGGCGGGCTCCGCCCGGGCGACGTCGAGGCGTCGGTCCGGGCCGGGCTCTGGGAGGGCGCGCGGGTCCTCCTTCTCCAGCTCGAGGTCCCGGGGGAGACGGTCGTGCGGGCGGCCGAGATCGCGCGCGGCCGCGGGATGCTGGTCCTCCTCGACCCGGCCCCCGCGCCGCCCCGGGCGGGCGGGCTGGCCCCCGAGGTCGCCCGCCTCCTCAAGGCGGCGGACGCCGTCCTGCCCAACCAGCTCGAAGCCGAGGCGCTCACCGGGATCGCCGTCCCCGGGCCGGGCGCGGCCGGCCCCGCGGCGCGCGCGCTCCGGTCGCTGGGACCGCGGACGGCCGTCGTGAAGCTCGGCGGGGACGGCGTCTTCGTCGACGTCGAGGGCGAGATATGGCACGAGCCGGCGCTTGCGGTCGACGTCGTCGACACGACGGCCGCAGGCGACGCCTTCGCGGGGGCGCTCGCCGCCCGGCTGGCGGCGGGAGACGGCTGGCGGCGGGCGGTGGCGTACGCGAACCGCGCCGCCGCCCTCTCGGTGACGCGTCCCGGCGCGCAGCCCTCGATGCCCCGTCGGCACGAGCTCGAAGGCTGAGCGGGCTCTGGAGCCCGCCGGCATCGGCTGGAGGGCGGCGCGGCCGAGGCGCCCCGGCGGCCTAGAGGGGGCGGAGACGCGCCTCGATCGACGACCGCAAGGGCTCGAGGCGAGGCGGGAGCGCGAGCGTCTCCCCGAGCCGCTCGAAGTCCTCGTCGACGAGGAAGCCCGGCCCGTCCGTGGCGAGCTCGTAGAGCACGCCGCCCGGCTCGCGGAAGTAGACGGAGCGGAACCAGTAGCGGTCGACGACGCCGGACGTGTGGAACCCCAAGGCTTCGAGCCGCGAGAGCCACTCCGCCTGGTCCTGGTCATCCCGCACCCGGAAGGCGACGTGGTGCACGGCGCCCCGCCCGAGCCGCTCCCGCGGCCGGTCGGGCCGCGCGAAAAGGTGGAGCTCCCCGCCCGGGCCGCCCGCGCCCGTGGCGAAGACCAGGACCTCGGCCGGGCGCCCGTCGTCGTCGACCGCCCGGTAGCGTCCCCTCTCGCGGAAGCCGAGGACATCGACGAGGACGCGCGCGCTCGGCTCGACGTCCGCAAGCCGCAGGCGGAGCGGTCCGAGGCCGAGGACGGCGCGCTCCGGGGGGACGGGGCTCCGCGCCCACGGCCGCCCCGGAAGGGGCTCGCCCGGCGACCGCGCGACCAGCGCGAGCCGTTGCCCTTCGAAGTCGCGGAACGGAAGGCGCCGGCGGCCGCCTTCCTCCGAGATCTCCCCGCACTCGACGCCGAGGTCGCGCAGGCGCTCGGCCCACCAGGCGAGGGAGGCGTCGTCGGAGACGGCGAGCCCCACCTCCGCGACGGCGCCCGTGCCCTCGCGCGTCGGTGCGAGGTGCGGGATGTCGAAGAAGGTGAGCTCCGTGCCCGGGGTCCCCCGCTCGTCGCCGTAGAAGAGGTGGTATGAGGCGACGTCGTCCTGGTTCACCGTCTTCTTGACGAGGCGGAGCCCGAGCGCGCGGGTGTAGAATGCGACGTTGCGCGGCGCATCGGCCGTCAAGGCCGAGACGTGGTGGATGCCGAGGAGCTCCACGGGCCGCCTCCCCGACCGCATTGTACGCCGGGCGCCGAGACCGCCCGGGCGGCCGCGCGGGCGGAGGGTCGGCCGGCTCGGGGCCGAACTCTCGAAGCGAGGGAAGGGGGTGCGCGCCCTGCCCGGAGAAGGCGAGCCCACGGCCGGCCCCGCCCGCGATCTGCCCCGTTGGGCGGAACGGCATGCGCTCGTGCGCCGGCTCATCCGCATCGGCGCCCTGCGCAGCGAGCCGGTCGCGGCGGCCTTCCTCGCCGTGCCGCGCCACCTGTTCCTCCCGCCCGCCTTGCGCGCCTACGCCTACCGGGACACTTCGCTGGCCCTGCGCGACCGGCGCGGGCGCGTCCAGGCCGTCGCGCGGCGGCCGTCGCAGATCGCGCGCACGCTCGAGGCGCTCGAGATCGAACCCGGCATGCGCGTCATGCAGATCGGCGCCGGAAGCGGCTACGGCGCCGCCCTTCTCCGGAGGCTCGTCGGCGGCTCGGGGCGCGTCGTCGTGGTGGAGGAGGACGGGGCGCTCCGCCGCGCGGCCCGGAGCCGGCTCGCGCGCGAGGCGCCCGGCGTCGAGGTGGTGGCTTCGCCCGACTGGGCGGCGGGGGGGGGGCGGGGCGCCAGCTGGGACCGGGTCGTCTTCCGTGGCGGCCTCGCGGACCTCCCCAAGGCCTGCGACGACGTCGTCCCGCCGGGCGGCAGGGTCGCGGTCCCGTTCGCGCTCACCTCGCCGCTCCAGAACGTCGTCGCCCTCTTCGAGCGGACGGGCGACGGCTGGCGAGCCGTCGCCTGGCTCGATGGCGAAGCCGACCCGGCCCGGGGCCTGCGGCCGGTCGAGGCGCGCGCCGGGTTCTGGGTCTCGGTGCCGGGCCTTCCCGAAGCGCGCCAGGTCGAAGTCTGGGCCGACGCCATCCGCGCGCGCCCCGACCGCTGCCCGATCGCCCTGGCCGGGCGCATCGGGCTTGCGGACTGGCGTTCGTTCTCGTTCTTCCTCGGGCTTCGCGCGGGCGGCCGCCTCTTCCTGAGCCGCCCGGCCGAGCTCGTCGGCCTCGTCGGGCCCGACGGGCTCGCGGGCGCCGCCATGGGCCACGACGCGGCCATCCGCGTGTGGGGCGGGAAGCCCCCGGTCGCCGAGCTCGAGGATGCGGTCGAAGCCTGGGTGCGGCTCGGGCTTCCCCCGCTCGAGCGCTTCCGCGTCACGGCCCGCCCGGCGACGAAGGAGGCCCGTGCCGAGGCGTGCGCCGCGGCCGACGGGCGGGGCTTCGCCTGGGTCGTGCCCCGGGACGACCACGTCTTCACGATCGAGCTTCCGCCGCGCCCGGGCGGCTGAGGCCTTCTAGACGCGCGGCCGGATGCGGCTCTCGGCGCGGTCCATGAGGAGGCCGTCGTAGAGAAGCCCGGCGACGATCCCGCCGAGGAGCGGACCGGCCCAGTACACCCACCAGTCGCGCCACTGCATGAGGACGAGCGCGGGGCCGAACGAGCGGGCCGGATTCATCGAGGCGCCGGTGAACGGACCGCCGGCCAGGATGTCGAACGCGACCGTGAGGCCGATGGCGAAGCCGTAGACGCCCGGCGCGGCGCGGCTGTCGGCCGCCGTCGCGAAGACGACGAAGACGAGGAAGAACGTGAGGACGGCCTCGAGGCCCATGGCCTGGACGGCCGACACGCCTGGCCCCGGCAAGGTGGCGCCGAGCTGGACGGCGGCGACGGCCGCGTGCGGAAAGAGAAGCTTCACGAGCCAGGCGCCGAGGGCGGCGCCGGCCAGCTGGGCCGCGAGGTAGAGGGCGGCCATGCCGGCCCCGATGCGGTGCGTCACCCACATCGCGACCGTCACGGCCGGGTTCAGGTGGCCGCCCGAGACGGCGGCCGTCGCGTAGACGGCGATCCCGAGGGCGAGGCCGTGCGCGAGGGCGACGGCGACGAGCCCGCCCGCGCCCCCGCCGGCCGCCGCCACGATCGCGCCGACGCCCGCGAACGTGAGGAAGAACGGCCCGACGGCCTCGGCGATCATCTTCTGGTACCAGGCGGCTTCCTTCACCGCGACCCCCCCGGGGAGAGGATTCCCCCGCGGCCACCCGGGTTCCCTCCTCGCGGCGCCCCTGGCCCGGCCGCGACGAAGGTGAGCCGGCCCCGCGTGGAGAACGAGTCTGAAACGGTGCTCCCAAGGGGCACCGTTTCGGCGTGTCTTGGCGGGGAGGGAGCGCGATGGTGAAGCTGGTGGCGTTCTACCGGCATCCCGAGGACGTCGACGAGTTCGAGCGGCGCTACCGCGACGAGCACATGCCGCTCGTCTGGAAGATGCCGGGCCTCCGCAAGGTCGAGGTCTGCCGCTTCGCCGGCCAGCCGGGGGGCGGCCGGCCGCCGTACCACATGATCGCCGAGCTCTACTTCGACTCCGAGGTCGACCTGCAGGCCTCGATGCGCTCGCCCGAAGGCCGCGCCGCGGCCGACGCGCTCATGCGCTTCGCCGGGCACATCGTCAGCTTCGCCTACGGCGAGGTCCGTCAGGAGTCGGCGCGATGACGCTCGTCGAGGTGGGCGCGCCCGAGGCCGGCGTGGCCGTCGTCCGCCTGAGGCGCCCGGAGGCGTTGAACGCGCTGAACGCCCGGCTGATGGCGGAGCTGCGCGAGGCGCTCTTCGCGCTCGACGCCGACGACCGCGTGGGGGCGATCGTCCTCACCGGCGACGAGCGCGCGTTCGCGGCCGGGGCCGACATCAAGGAGATGGCCGGCCTGAGCGCCGTCGACATGGAGTACGCCGACCACTTCGTCGACTGGGACGCGCTCCGCGAGGTGCGCAAGCCGATCGTGGCGGCCGTCTCGGGCTACTGCCTGGGCGGCGGCCTGGAGCTCGCCATGACGTGCGACATCATCGTCGCCTCGGAGACCGCCCGCTTCGGCCAGCCCGAGATCCTGCTCGGGGTGATGCCGGGCGCCGGCGGCACCCAGCGGCTGACCCGCGCCGTCGGGAAGTCGGCGGCGATGGAGATGGTGCTGACAGGGGAGCCGATCTCCGCCGAGAGGGCGCGCGAGCTCGGGCTCGTGAGCCGCGTCGTGGCGAAGGAGGCGCTCCTGCCCGAAGCGGTGCGGCTTGCGCGCACGATCGCGTCCCGCCCCCGGCTGGCCGTGCGGCTCGCGAAGGACGCCATCAACCGCGCCTTCGAGACGACGCTCAGCGAAGGGCTCGCCTACGAGCGGCGCAACTTCTACTTCCTCTTCGCGAGCGAGGACCAGAAGGAAGGCATGGCCGCGTTCGTCGAGAAGCGGCCGCCGAAGTTCACGGGGCGCTAGTCCCGGCCGGGCGGCCCCGGGAGACGGGGTGAGGCGATGGCAGAGACGGTCCTCTACGACGTGGCCGACGGCGTGGCCACGATCACGCTCAATCGGCCCGAGGTCCTGAACGCCATGAACGACGAGATGGGAGCCCAGCTCCTTGCGGCGCTCCGCCGCGCCGAGCGCGACGAGGCCGTCGGGGCGCTCGTCCTCACGGGCGCCGGGCGCGCCTTCTGCTCGGGCGAGGACATGCGCGCCCAGAGCGAACGGCTCGGCGCGCGCGAGGCCGGGAGGGCCGAGGCCGAGTCGGGGCTCGGCCGCATCCTCCGGGAACGGTACAACCCGATCGTCGAGCGCATCTGGGACTGCGAGAAGCCCGTGGTCGCGGCCGTCAACGGGGTGGCGGCCGGCGCCGGGGCGAGCCTCGCCCTCGCCTGCGACCTGCGCATCGCCGGGCCGCGGGCCGGCCTCGTGCTCGCGTTCGTGCAGGTCGGGCTCGTGCCCGACTCGGGCGCGAACTGGTTCCTGCCCCGCATGATCGGGCTCTCGCGGGCTCTCGAGATCGCGCTGAGCGGCCGCCGCGTGGACGCCGAGGAATGTCGCGAGCTCGGCCTCTTCCACCGGGTCGTGGCCGACGAGGAGCTTCCGGCCTCGGCGCGCGAGGCGGCCCTGCGCCTCGCCGAGGGGCCGTACAGCGTCCGGCTCATCCGGCGGGCCCTGCGCTTCGGGGCCGGCCACAGCCTGGCCGACACGCTCGAGTACGAGGCCGAGCTCCAGGAGATGGCCGGCCGCACGGCCGACCACCTGGAAGGCATGCGCGCCTTCCTCGAGAAGCGGCCGGCCGCGTTCACGCGCCGGCCGCCCGGCGCATAGCGGAAGGAGGCGGCCCGCGTGCCGGACGTCGTCATCGTCGAGCCGATCCGCACGGCGGTCGGCCGCTACCGGGGGGCGCTCGCGCCCGTGAGGCCCGACGACCTCGCCGCGCACGTGCTCCGCGCCGTCGTCGACCGGACCGGCATCGACCCGGGCGCCGTCGAGGACGTCTACCTCGGCTGCGCCAACCAGGCCGGCGAGGACAACCGCAACGTGGCCCGCATGGCGGTCCTGCTCGCCGGTCTGCCCGAGACGGTCGCCGGCTGCACCGTGAACCGGCTCTGCGGTTCGGGGCTCGAGGCCATCCTCCAGGCGGCCCGCGCCGTGCGCGCCGGTGAGGGCGACCTCTTCCTCGCGGGCGGCGTCGAGAGCATGACCCGCGCGCCGTACGTCCTGCCGAAGCCGGAGGACGCCTTCGCCCGCGGCGACCGCACCCTCTACGACACGACGCTCGGCTGGCGCATGACGAACCCGCGCTTCCCCCACCCGTTCTTCAGCATGGGCGAGACGGGCGAGAACGTCGCCGAGAGGCTCGGCATCGCCCGCGAGGACCAGGACCGCTTCGCTCTGGCCTCGCAGATGAAGTGGAAGGCGGCCCAGGAGGCCGGCCGCTTCCGGGACGAGATCGTGCCGGTCGACGTCCCTCAGCGGAAGGGCCCGCCCGTCCGCTTCGAGGTCGACGAGCACCCGCGGCCCGACACCACGCTCGAGGCGCTCGCGCGGCTCCGTCCCGCCTTCCGCGAAGGCGGGACCGTCACGGCCGGGAACAGCTCCGGCATCAACGACGGCGCGGCCGCCTGCCTCGTCACGACGCCCGAGCGCGCGCGCGAGCTGGGGCTGCGCCCGTTCGCGCGCCTTCTCTCTGCGGCCGTCGCGGGGGTCGACCCCGACGTGATGGGCCTCGGCCCGATCCCGGCGACGCGGAAGGCGCTCGCGCGCGCGGGGCTCCAGATCGACGACATCGACCTCGTCGAGATCAACGAGGCCTTCGCCTCCCAGGCCCTGGCCTGCCTCTGGGAGCTCGGCCTCGACCCCCTCGGCCGCGACTACGACCGCGTCAACCCGAACGGCGGCGCGATCGCGATCGGCCACCCGCTCGGGGCGACGGGCGCGCGCATCGTGGCGACGCTCCTCCACGAGATGCGGCGGCGCGGCGCGCGCAGGGGGCTGGCCACCATGTGCATCGGCGTCGGGCAGGGGATCACGGCCGTCTTCGAGGCGGTCGAGTGAGGGGGAGTGGTGGCGTGGCGGACGGCGTGAAGAAGATGTTCATCGGCGGCGAGTGGGTCGAGGGCTCGGAGGGGCGCTCCTTCCCGACCTTCAACCCGGCGACCGGCGAGGAGATCGCCCGGGTCGCCGAGGCGAGCGAGGCCGACGTCGACCGGGCGGTGCGGGCCGCCCGCGAGGCCTTCGAGGGCAAGTGGGCGCGCACGTCCCCCACGCGCCGGGCGCGGCTTCTGTACGCGCTCGCCCAGAAGATGCGCGAGCACTTCGACGAGCTTCTCGCGCTCGAGGTGCGCAACAACGGCAAGGCCATCTCCGGGGTGCGCGGCGAGCTCGACCAGGCGTGCGAGAACTTCGAGTACTTCGCCGGTGCCGCGAACAAGATCTTCGGCAAGACGACGCCGGCCGCGCCCTACCTCCTCCACTACACCCTGCGGGAGCCGGTCGGCGTCTGCGCGCAGATCGTGCCCTGGAACTACCCCCTCATGATGGCCTCGTGGAAGCTCGCGCCCGCGCTCGCGGCCGGCTGCACGGTCGTGCTGAAGCCGGCGAGCGCGACCCCGCTCACCGCGCTCCGGCTCGCCGAGCTCGTCGCGGAGGTCGGGTTCCCCGAGGGCGTCGTCAACGTCGTCACGGGGCCGGGCGCCACCGTCGGCCGCGCGCTCGTGAGCCATCCCGGCGTGGACAAGGTCGCCTTCACCGGCGAGACGGCGACGGGCCGCGAGATCATGAGGATGGCGGCCGACGGCGTGAAGCGCGTGTCGCTCGAGCTCGGCGGCAAGTCGCCGAACCTCGTCTTCGCCGACGCCGACTTCGACGCGGCCGTCGCCGGCTCGCTGTGGGCGATCTACACGAGCGGGGGCGAGAGCTGCGAGGCGCGCTCGCGCATCCTCGTCGAAGCCTCCCGCTACGACGAGTTCGTCGAGCGCTTCAGCGAGAAGGCAGCCGCGCTCAAGGTCGGGGACCCCATGGACCCGGAGACGCACGTGGGCGCGCTCATCTCGGCGGAGCACTGGCGGCGGGTCGACGGCTACGTCCAGGCGGGCGTCGAGGAGGGCGCGCGGGTGACGGTCGGCGGCGGCCGGCCCGACGACCCGGCGCTCGCCCGCGGCCACTACTACCGCCCGACGGTCCTAGCCGGCGTCCGCAACGACATGCGCGTGGCGCGCGAGGAGATCTTCGGGCCGGTCGTCTGCGTCATCCCGTTCGAGGACGAGGCCGACGCCGTGCGCCAGGCGAACGACACGCGCTATGGGCTCGCCGCCACCGTGTGGACGCGCGACGCGGCGCGCGCGCACCGCGTGGCCGCCGCCCTGCGCGCGGGGGTCGTGACGGTCAACCACCCCTTCACCGCGTTCCCCGGCACGACCTTCGGCGGGTACAAGGAGTCGGGTTTCGGCCGCGAGATGGGGCTCGAGGCGCTCGAGCTCTACACCGAGGTGAAGAGCGTCATGATCCTCACCAGCCCGAGGCCGGTCCTCCCCTGGAAGGTGTGAGCATGGGCGTCTTCGATCTGATGGCCGAGCACGGGCACGAACAGGTCGCCTTCTGCTGGCAGCCGGACGTCGGCCTCAAGGCGATCATCGCCTTCCACGACACGACGATGGGGCCGGGGCTCGGGGGCACCCGCATGCGCGCCTACGGCAGCGAGGAGGAGGCGCTGCGGGACGCGCTCCGGCTCTCCCGGGGCATGACGTACAAGTCGGCCGCGGCCGACCTGGATTTCGGCGGCGCGAAGTGCGTCATCATCGGCGATCCCGCGAAGGACAAGTCACCCGAGCTCTTCCGGGCGCTGGGCCGCTTCGTAGGCGGCTTCGGCGGGCGGTTTTACACCGGCACGGACGTCGGCACCTACCCCGAGGACTTCGCCCAGGCCGCTCGCGAGAGCGGCTATTTCGTCGGCCTGCCGGTCGAGTACGGCGGCTCGGGCGACAGCTCCGTGCCCACGGCCCACGGCGTCCACGAGGGGATGAAGGCGGCGGCGCAGCACCTCTGGGGCCAGCCCTCCCTCGCCGGGCGCACCGTGGCCGTCCAGGGCGTCGGCAAGGTCGGGGCCAAGCTGGCCCGCCTCCTCGCGGCCGACGGCACGAAGCTCGTCCTCGCCGACCTCGAGAGCGGCCGCGCGCGCCAGCTCGCCGCCGAGACGGGCGGGACGGCCGTCTCCGCCGCCGAGATCCTCGAGGTCGAGTGCGACATCTTCTCGCCCTGCGCCCTGGGCGGCGTGTTGAACGACGAGACGATCCCGCGCCTCTCCTGCCGGGCGGTCGTGGGCTCGGCGAACAACCAGCTCGCCGAGGACCGGCACGGCCGCATGCTCATGGAGCGCGGCATCCTCTACGCGCCCGACTACATCGTGAACGCGGGCGGGCTCATCCAGGTGGCGGACGAGCTGCACCCGCGGGGGCCGAACCCCGAGCGCGTGATCCAGAGGACGCGGGCGATCGGCGAGACGCTCACCGCGATCTTCCGCCTCGCCGAGGCCCTGGGCATCCCGACGAGCGAGGCGGCCGACCGCATCGTGGCCGAGCGCCTCGAAAAGACTTTCCGGTTGAAGCGCGTGCGCCTCGGTCGGGGCGGGTAGCCGGCCCGGGCCGGGGGCGCGGCGCGTAGCCGGCGCCCAATAGGCGAGACCAAAGACCGTTTCGGCGCAGTCGGATGTCGTCACCGACGGCAGTGTGCAGAAGACTGGGCTCCATGAAGAGAGGGCTGCGTCCCAGGACCCGAGCGTGGTGGCTGCGCGTTCGTCCTTGGGTCCGACCCACAATGGTCGAGCCGGCTCCGTCAGACCCGGCCCCCTGCTCGCTCCACGACCACTACCACGATCGCGCGCTCCCGCACGGATATTGCGAGCGACAACACGTCTCCCCGCCGCAGCCGAAGACGTCGTACTAAGGGTGAATACCCCCACTGGGTTGTGCCCTTGGTTCGGATGGTGCTGGCAAAGCCGTCATGGTGGAGCTTATAGTCCGATCGGAAAAGCGGAGCGATCTCGGACGGGAGCGAGAGCATGCCCCGCATGACTAGAGCATCTCCGGCCGTAATCCGAGCCTCAAGGATATCGGCGTCAATCCTCCGAATGGCGACTCGATTCCGCGTAGGTCGGGAGCGTTCCAGCGCACGTGCCAGCGCATCTCGCGTCGGCCGGCCGCCGACAGGGCTGTACACGCGTGGCGCCGGTCGAAAGAATAGTGGTCCCGCCAGAAGCGCATGCAGGGTGGGCATGGTCATCAGCTCGGTCGTGACGAGGAGCTCCTCCATGCGGCGCAAACTTGCGGCGTCGCCCTCATGCCGTATGGCGGTGACGACGAGGGCCTCAGAGCTACTCAGTGGTGACTGATCTGAGCCTAGCGCTTGGGGGGCCAGCGTGTACCGGCCATCAGCCGTCTCCACCACGCTGCGCAAGCGGCCAAGCAGGGCGGCCACGACGTGATCGGGGGGCACGCGGCCGGAGAGGCGACGGTCTCGGCCAAGCCCGGCCACAATTTCGCCCAATGTGAGCTCAGACGCGACCCAAAGCATCTTCCGCACGCGGGTCTCGATTGGCTGCCTGGGTGCATTTGGGCGCCAGAACCAGGTCTCTGCGGCGTCGAGCCAAGCCAATGTGCAGTCCGCACGCACCGCGTGGCGCACGGCGATCCTCTCAGGGTCCGCATTGTTGTCGTCCAACCATGGGCGCGCACATTGCCGAGCGATGGCTCGAACCTCATCTATGTGCCCTACGCCGCTCACCCTCATGGCGGCGCGCAGGGCGTGTCGCAGGCCGGGGTTTACACGATTTTCGAGCACGTGGACGCCGTCGATCTGTACGTGCACATAACTTGCCAGCCGGAGGAGACCGTCTACGCGCCGGGAAGTACCGCTGTGACCAGCTAAGATCCGTTCGGCTGTGTCACGGGTGATGGGGGATTGCCCCCTGAGCTCGTCGACGAGACGCGCGAGGTACACAGGCTGAATCATTCGGGCTTGCCGTCTTGCCCGTCGTTCGAACGCCGCGACGACTTGGCGAACCCTCTCGCGCGTCAGGCCGTGGCGGTCTGCGATCTGCTGCAATGTTTCTGTCCCGGGCCCGCGGAGGCCAAAGCGGCGCGAGACGATGTCCGCGTCCCGAGCGCTGCGGGTGCAGCGCTTAAGAATGAGCTCGATCTCATCATCCAGGGATTTGGCGACGATTGGCTCGGCCCTCGCCCGATGTTGAGGCACGGCCGCGTGTGGCGTCGTCGCGTCGCAATTTGCTTGCGTCCATGGTTGCGGCGTGGCCCTGCCAACTCTGCTCGTCGGCCGCGCCGGCGCTCGGGTATGGGTCTGTCCGTGGCGAGACATTGTGAGCAGGGACTCTTCAAGTCCGATAAGATCCACGAGCGACCGCCAGCCCAGTCCGCGAAGGGAGAGAAACCGGTGACCTGTAAGCTCGCGGAGACGGGAACCGTCGGCTAAGATGCCCCGTCGCCGAAAGGTCGTGCGGACCCTGCTGGGAAGCCGATCAATGACAAGCGGGTGCGCGGGAAGCCAGGACAGCCACCACACTGGTAAGGACAGTACCCGACGGAGTTGACTGGTGGCCGGAGGAATCTTCTGGCGAAGCCGCTCTGTCAACTGATGGATCGTCTGCGGGGTAAGCGGGGCGAATGTATCTGCGGGCAGCGGCTGACCGGGCCGCAGGGAAGAAACGGGGCCGTGTGGCCACTCCTCCGGCCACACGGCCTGAGCTAGCGCTTCAAGGCGTAGCCTCATCGTTCCGCGAGTCCCGTGACGCCGGGAGGCGTCGCGTCACGCGGTGAACCCGCTCGCGCGTATCCACCAGGACCCGAGTGGATTCGATCGCGAGCGGGCCGCCTTCACGCTCGGCCTGGTGTTGACCAAGCGCAAACGCGTACTCCACCACGGCGATCTCCCGAAACACGGTCCGCTCCACGTCCCCACCCATGTCCCGCGCCCACCGGACCTCAGGATGGTCCAAGTTGATGACGATCGCATGAGACGCGGCCTCATACCGGCCCCGATCGTCGCCCTCCCCGAGGTGCCGGAACTCGATCGCGAAGCCACCTTGGCGCCGCGGAGCACCGGGGCTCGCTACTTCCCTATGCCCGCTCAGCTCCCCCGCATCATCGCGCTCCAAGGACGGCTCGCGTCCATCGTTCGGTCCCGGAGGGCCGCTACTTAAGCCCTCGCCGTCCGCGGAGCGTGGAAGATCGGATGCTGCGGCGAGTTCCTCGCCCCCAAGCACGAGTGCCTCGACCTGCCCCGGAACCGCATTAGGCAGCCGATTCGGGTCAGGCCCGGCCGTGTACCGCGAGCGTTGAAGCGAGATGTCTTCATCTCGCTGGTAGTCGTCGTTCAGGACCCTGGCGATTTCGCGGGCGATAGCGCGAAGATGGCGCTGTTCCTCGATATCCCGCCTCGCGCGCTCCTCTTCCTCTAGCTCGTGGATGAGCTTTTGGATCTCCCAGCCAACCCAGTTCCACAATGCGGCGGCTCCGGGGTTGTCGAGGTTGATCTCCTCTCGGCGACCTTGGCTGAACGGCGCCGGCCAGTCGGGGTGGCGATCGGGATCAAGGTCGTCGGCGTCGACATCCCCGAATATCCGATGAGCCCAAGGGGTATCCGAGTTGCCGCAGAGACCTAAAGCTAGCCGCTGACCTGAAATCCACGCGTAAACGCCGCGAGAGTCGGCATCGAGAGGCCCCACCGCGACGTGCAACTCTAAATGCGCCGGGCCCGTGAGGCGAGCTACCTCGGGCGGCGCATCGGCGTGACGGTCGTATCGCGGGATCCGGTCGATGACCGGCGGCACACAAGGACGCCCGTTGACGCGGACGCTCCCGGCGGGAAAACGGCGCAGGCGTGCTGCCATGAAGCGTCGCAACCGCTCCACGTCCCTCGGGCGTACCTGAATGCGGAAGCCCTCGATTTCGATCAAAACCCCGTCGGGTCGACTAGTCCGCACCCCTTCGCGCAACGAACGGACAGGAGCGTCAACGGCTTGAGGGTTGCGGTCGAGCGCCTCGAGATCAGCGCGCCGGATCTCGATCTCCCACAGCAGTCCTCCTCGGACGGCGGTCACACGAAGGATCTTGCCGATCCCGAAGGCGGCTGCCTTTCCCGTTCCGAACCGACCACGCCCGAGGTTCCCGCGCAGCCGTTCCTCGTTGGGAGCGTGCATCATGAGGAAGCGGTCCAAATCGGCCGCGTCCATGCCGCGCCCGTTGTCCTGGATGGCTATGCGCTCCCTGCGCGTGTCGATGGAGACGTCGATGCGCGGAGGGCGGCCGGGGGCCACATACTGGAGACCGTTCGTCACGTACTCCCAAACCGCCTTGTTAAGGTTGCTGAACTCCTCGGCCACCGCGAGGACGTCGCGCGCCGCGTGGCTACGAAGCTGCCGTGTCATCCTTGCCCTGCCTCCAGCTCTGGGGCGAACCGATCGGCAATCGACTTCACGATGGCGTAGAGATCTGGCTCACCGCGCACAGCTTCCAGACCTCGCTCCATCGCGCTCCGACGCAGTCGGCGGTTCCTCACGTATCCGTTCAGGCCGAAGAGGCGCTCAGCATCCCGGAACGTGACGGCTTCTACGCCTGCCCGCCGGGCCGTGCGTACGGCCGCGCTCTGTGCGATGCGCTCCGCGAGCGGGTTACGACGCCGGGCTGCACGCGCCGCGCGAAGGAGCTCAGGGCCCTCGCGGGTCGCGACGCAAATGCCCTCGAAGCTGAGACGCCATCCACTCCTGCCGTTCCCGGTGACAAGTCCCATGCGGGAGGCGTCGACAAGCGTGATCCGCACCAGGTCTGGATTGATGTACTGAGGGTACTTGCGCCACGTGAACGCGCCATCCAGGAGGCGGTGCGCCTGAATCGCGATGTCCTCAGTATCCACTGCGGACTCAGCGCCGCCGAGCTCGTAGAGCGCCCGGACGACGGCGGCCTGCCTCGCTGTGACCGTCGAGGGCTTCCAGCGCATGGACCAGCGTTCGCCACCCATTTTCGGCCTCCTCTTCCACGCTGGTAGTATCGGGACGCGAGGGGCTATCCGCTAACGAGTCAGTAAACCTTCAATCTGCGCCGGGCCGGAGCTTTCCTGGAGGCTGGCGTACACATGGCCGCGCTGGCGTTCCCGGTCGCTCTCGTTATAGATCTGCCATGCTCAAGCGGGCGGGGTGGTCGAGGCCGGCCCGGCGAAGGTTACGAGGGGCCACCGGCTCACGAGGGATCGTAGCTCGACGCCCCGAAGCGCCGCGGCGACACCAGACGGTCAGCGTCAGCGCGAAGCCTCATGTTCCCGGCCGGATGGCACCGCACCGGACCATCGACAAACGCTTCGGCCGCTACGGGCGGTTGCGGCCGACCAATAGATCGAATATCTTCGATCCGAAGGAGATGGCCGTCACGCGTCCGGTGGAGGCGACCGGGCGCCCGGCCGGCGAGGGCGGAGGCGAGGGCGCAGGCGCGGCCGATCTCGCGGCGGCCTTCCGCGCGCTCGGCGACCCTCACCGGCTGCAGGTCGTGCGGGTCCTCGCGCGCGGGACGCCCGGGCTTGGCTCTGCGCGCGGCGAGGCCGTGTGCGCCTGCGACCTCGAGGCGCTCACGGGCCTGGCTCAGCCGACCGTGAGCTACCACATGCGCGTCCTCACCGAGGCGGGCCTCGTGCGCGCCACGCGGTGCGGACGCTGGACCTACTACGAGGTCCTCCCCGAGGCCTTGGAGGCCGTCTCCCGGGCGCTCGCCGGGCTGGCCGCCCGCGCGCGCGCTGCGCGGCTTCGCGCGCACCCGGCGGGCTCGGCCTCGGCGCGCGCGGCCGAGGGAGGGGAGGTGGACGCGGTGGAGCGGATGGCGGACGGTTCCGCCTGGGTGGCTTCGCACTCCGGGGCCTCTTGCCCCGAGTGCGAGGAGGGCGGCTCGTGCTGCTGCTGCTGCGAGGAAGGCTGCGGCTCGAGCGCGGGCGGCGCGGCCGGCTCTCAGACGGCCCGATAGCTCCTCTCGCTCCCGTCCGGCTCGCGCAGGACGACCTCCAGCCGGAGCCCGGGCGCCGTGGCGAGGAGGAGCGTGGGACGCGTCAGCACTTGAGCGGTCGGCGTACCCGAAGCCGGCCGCTCGTGTTCCACGACCGCCCGCACGGCGCGCGCGCCGCCCGCGCCGCCCGGGACGAGCTCCGCCGCCACGAGCCGGAAGCGGTGGCCGGCGCTCCGCTCGAGCGGCCCCGCAAGGAGCCAGAACCCGTCGGCGAGCGCGTGCAGCCCTTCCTCGCCGGCCTTGCCCCGGGCCGCCCGCCGCACGTGCTCGGGCGCCTCGTGGGGCTCGACGGCCCGGCACGCCTCCACGGCCTCGCCCCCTAGCTCCAGAGAAGCTGGAGCGGCCTCGCGAGAAGGCGCGCGAGGTCGACCAGGTAGCGGGAGGCCTCGGCCCCGTCGAGCGCGCGGTGGTCGAAGGAGAGCGAGAGGTAGACGGCGTGGCGCGGCTCGACCTGCCCCTCCCGGAGCGCCAGCTTCTCGAAGATCCGGTGGACCCCGAGGATGGCGACCTCGGGCGCGTTCACGATCGGCGTGGCGAAGAGGCCGCCGACCGAGCCGGCGCTCGTGATCGTGAAGGTGCTGCCGCGCAGCCGCTCCGGCGGGAGCTCCCGGCGCCGCGCCGCCTCGACGAGCGGCGGGAGCGCCCGCGCCAGCTCGCGCACGCCCAAGGCCTCCGCCTCGGGCAGCACCGCGACCATGAGCCCCTCCGGCGTGTCGACGGCGACGCCCAGGTTCACGTGCGGGTGGAGGACGATCTCCTCGCGGTCGCCGTCGAGGCTCGCGTTCAGGATGGGGTGGAGCGCGAGCGCCCTGAGGGCGGCCGCGGCGAAGAAGGGGAGGTAGCCGACGCGCTCGGGCGAGAGCTGGTCGTTGAGCTGCGCGCGGAGCCGGACGAGCTCGGTCACGTCCGCCTCCTCGACCACGGTGACCTGCGGGACGGCGCGGTGCGCTTGCGCCATGCGCTCGGCGATGCGCCGGCGCAGCCCGCGGAGCGGGATGCGCTCGCCCGGGGCGGCGGGCGCCGGGGACGGCGCGGCCGCATGCGCCCCCGCCGGGACGGCCGCCGCTGCCGTCGCGGCCGCCCGGGCGGCCTGGCGGACGTCGTCGGGCGTCACGCGCCCGTCCGGTCCCGTGCCCCGCACCTCGTCCAGGTCGACGCCGAGGTCGCGCGCGAGGCGCCGCGTGGCGGGCGAGGCGAGACGGCGCCCGCCCGCGGGCGGCTGGGCCGCTCGGCCGTCGTCCTCCACGGCGAGCGTGCCCGGCTCGCTCAGGTCGCCCACGATGGCGCCGGCGTCGGCCGAGGGCGCGGCCTCGATCACGGCCAGCACGCCGCCCACCGGGACGCGCTCCCCCTCGCGCGCGCCGTGCCGCACCACGACGCCGGCCGCGGGCGAAGGGATCTGGACGAGCGCCTTGTCCGTCTCGACCTCCACGAGCGGCTCGTCCTCGGCCACCCGGCCGCCCTCGGCCACGAGCCAGCGGACGACCTCCGCCTCGGCCATGCCCTCGCCCAGGTCGGGCAAGCGGAATTCCATGTCGCACGCCCCCTACGTCTCGGCCAGCGTCTCCTCGAGCGCGGCGAGGATCCGCTGCGCGTCGGGCAGGTACCAGTCCTCGAGCGAGAAGTACGGGAAGGGCGCGTCGGGCCCCGTCACCCGGCGCGGCCGCGCCCTCAGGTGCCAGAACGCCTCCTCTTGGGCGATCGCGAGCACCTCGGCCCCGAGGCCGGCCGTCCGCGGGGCTTCGTGCACGACGAGGACGCGGCCCGTGCGGCGCGCCCACTCGCCGATGGCATCGCGGTCGAGGGGCGCGAGCGTGCGCAGGTCGACGACGGCGACCCGCGCCGAAAGGCGCTCCTCCGCAAGGCGCGCGGCGGCGAGGGCAGGCGGTACCATCGCACCCCAGCAGAAGACGACGGCGTCCTCGCCCTCGCGCACGACCCGGGCCGGCCCGATCGGCGTCGGCACCGCCTCCTCCGGCACGTGGCCCTTGACCGAGCGGTAGAGGCGCATCGGCTCCATGACGACGACCGGGTCCGGGTCGGCGACGGCCGCCAGGATGAGCCCTTTGGCGTCGGCCGGCGTGCTCGGCACGACCACCTTCAGCCCCGGGGTGTGCACGAGGTGGACCTCGGCGCTCTCCGAGTGGAGTTCCGGCGCCCGCACGCCCCCTCCGTACGGCATGCGGACGACGAGGGGCGCCCCGTAGCGGCCGCGCGAGCGGCTGCGCAGCCGGCTCGCGTGCGAGATGAGCTGGTCGAGGGCCGGGTAGACGAAGCCCATGAACTGGATCTCGGCGATCGGGCGGAGGCCTGCGGCCGCGAGCCCGATCGAGGCGCCGACGATCGCCGACTCGGCGAGCGGCGTGTCGACGACGCGCTCGGGGCCGAACCGCTCCTGCAGGCCGTCGGTCGCGCGGAAGACGCCGCCGTTCTTGCCGACGTCCTCGCCGAGGACGATCACCCGCTCGTCCTCGGCGAGCGCGGTGGCCAGCCCTTCCGTGACCGCCTGAAGCAGCGTGAGCTCCCGGCGGCCGGGCGCCTCCGCGCGCTGCAGCGGTTCGCGGGAGGCGGCCGGCGCGGCCGTCCCCGCCCGGCGCCGCTCCGAGGGCGTCATCGGGAGAGCCCCGCGAGGAACGCCTCGCGCTCGCGCGAGAACCAGGCCGGTTCGGCGCCGTAGACGTGGTCGAAGATGTCGCGCGGCTCGGGCGGCGGCATGGCCTCGAGCTCGGCGACCGCCGCCTGGATGCGGGCGCGGGCGTCCTCGCGCGCGGCCTCGTCCTCGGCCTCGCTCCAGGCGCCTTGGGCGCGGAGGTAGGCGGTGAGCCGCTCGATCGGGTCGCCCAGCCCCGAGCGCGCCATCTCCTCGGGGTCGCGGTAGCGGCCGGGGTCGTCGGAGGTCGTGTGCGGCCCCTGCCGGTAGGTGACGGCCTCGATGAGCGTCGGTCCCTCGCCCGCCCGCGCCCGCGCGAGGGCCTCGGTCACGGTGAGGTGGACGGCGAGCGCGTCGTTCCCGTCGACCCGCTCGCCCCGTACGCCGAGGCCGGGGGCGCGCTCGGCGATCGTGGCCGCGGCCGTCTGGAGCCGGAAGGGCACGCTGATCGCGTAGCCGTTGTTCTGGCAGAAGAAGACGACGGGCGCGCGCACGACGCCGGCCAGGTTGATGCCCTCGTGGAAGTCGCCCTCGCTCGAGGCGCCGTCGCCGAAGAAGCAGAGCACGGCCGCCTGGGAGCGCTGGAGGCGCAGCCCCCAGCCGATGCCGGCCGCGTGCGGGATCTGGGTCGCGATCGGCACGGCCGGCGGGAAGACGTGGACGCCTTCGGGCGCCCGGTACGACTCGACGCGGCCGTTCCAGTAGGCGAGGGCCTCGACTACGGGCAGGCCATGGATCATGGCCGCGCCGTGGTCGCGGTAGGTCGGCAGAAGCCAGTCGCCCGGCGCGAGGGCCCGGGCGGCTCCCGCCTGGCACGCCTCCATGCCGCGGTAGGGCGGGTAGGTGCCGATGCGCCCCTGCCGCTGGAGGGCGACCGCCCGCTCGTCGAAGGCGCGAAGGAAGATCATGTCCCGAAGGAGCGCCTTCGCCACCGCAAGCGGCACGGCGTCCGGGTGAAGCGGCTCGCCGGCCGGGCCGACGACCCGTCGCAAGTCGGTCATGGGGCGCCTCCTCCCCTCTGGGGTTCGTCGCGCCGCGCGCGAACCCTCGCCGTCCGACGTCCATTGTTATTCAAATCACGATGGGCGCGCAGTAGTATGAGGGTGCGTGAAAGCCGCGCCGAGCGCGGCCCGGCGCCGCAGTCGGGGGGGACGGGCGATGCTCTCCGAGTTCGCCTGGAAGGTCGGCGGCCAGCAGGGCGAAGGGATCGAGAGCTCGGGCGACATCCTCGCCGCCGTGCTCGCGCGCCGGGGGTACCACGTGCACGGGTACCGCGTCTTCTCGAGCCGCATCAAGGGCGGGCACACCAACTACCGCGTGCGCGTGAGCACCCGGCCGGTGCGCACGCCGAACGAGGACGTGCACATCCTCGTGGCCTTCGACCAGGAGTCGATCGACCTGAACGCCACGGAGGTCGTGCCGGGCGGCGTCGTCATCGCCGACAGCCACTTCAAGCCGAAGCTCCCCGAGGGCATCCAGGCGACGCTCCTCGACATCCCGCTGACGCAGATCGCGCAGGAGAACGGGAGCCAGCTGATGCGGAACGTCGTCGCGATCGGCGCCACGGCGTACGCGCTCGGGCTTCCCCACGAGCTCTTCCACGACCTCATCCACGAGCGCTGGGGCCGCAAGGGTCGGGAGGTCGTCGAGCAGAACCTCGCCGCTCTGCGGGCCGGCTACGACTTCGCGAAGGAGCACCTCGGCGAGGTCCACTTCTCCGTCGCGCCGGGCGACGGCGTCGCGCGCCCCATCATGAGCGGCAACGACGCCACGGGGCTCGGCGCCATCGCGGCCGGCTGCCGCATCATGGCCGCCTACCCGATCACGCCGGCCTCCGACGTCATGGAGTACCTCGTGAAGCGGCTGCCGCGCTTCGGGGGCGTCGTCCTCCAGTGCGAGGACGAGATCGCCTCGGTGACGACGCTCGTCGGCGCGGGCTTCGCCGGCGCCCGGGCGATGACGTGCACGGCCGGGCCCGGGTTCTCGCTCATGCAGGAGGCGATCGGGCTCGCGTCGGCGGCGGAGGTGCCGATCGTCGTCGTCGACGTCCAGCGCGCCGGCCCCTCGACCGGGATGCCGACGAAGGTCGAGCAGAGCGACCTCTTCGCGATGATCGGCGGCACCCACGGCGACGCCCCGCGCATCGTCGTGGCCCCGGCGACGCTCGAGGACTGCTTCTACGTGACGGCCGAGGCCTTCAACCTGGCGGAGCGCTTCCAGTGCCCCGTGATCGTCGCCTCCGACCTCATGCTGGGCCTCTCGCGCCAGACGGTCGAGGAGCCCCTCGATCTCGCGAAGGTGACGATCGACCGGGGCGAGCTCGCGAGCGAGGAAGAGCTCGCGGCCGTGCCGGCCGGCCAGTTCGCGCGCTACAAGGTGACGGCGAGCGGCGTCTCGCCGCGGTCCCTGCCTGGCCAGCCCAACGGCCAGTACCTCGCCACGGGCGTCGAGCACGCCCCGACCGGCAAGGTGACGGAGAACCCAGAGAACCGCGTGGCGCAGATGGACAAACGGTGGCGGAAGCTCGAAGGGGTGCGGGGCGGCGGTCTGCGCTACCTGGGCGACCCGGAGCCCGACATCCTCTTCGTCTCCTTCGGCAGTACCTTCGGCGCCATCGAGGAGACGCTCGCCATGATCGCCGCCGACGGCCAGAAGGCCGGCTTCGCCTGCCTCACGCGGCTCTGGCCGCTGCCGAAGGAGGAGCTCGCGCCGCTCCTCACGCGGGCGCCCCGCGTCCTCGTCGTCGAGCAGAACGCGACCGGCCAGCTGCGCCGTCTCATCCAGCAGGAGCTCGGCTTCCACGATAAGCTCCACTCGGCGCTCCGCTACGACGGATTGCCGTTTCTGCCGCGTCAGCTCTACGTGCGCGCAGGAGAGGTGGTGGCGTGATGCCGGTCAAGCTCGCCGACTTCCGCACGACGGAGAAGTCGTGGTGGTGTCCCGGCTGCGGCGACTTCGGCGTGCTCTCTGCGCTCCAGAAGGCGCTCGTCGACCTCCAGAAGGAGCCGCACGAGGTGGCGATCGTCGCCGGCATCGGCTGCTCGGGCAAGATCGGCAACTACATCAACTGCTACAACATCCACACGACGCACGGCCGCACGCTCCCGGTGGCGACGGGGCTGAAGCTCGCGAACCGGAGGCTCACGGTGATCGCGGCGGGCGGCGACGGCGACGGCTACGCGATCGGCATGGGCCACTTCATGCACGCCTTGCGGCGCAACGTCGACATCACCTATCTCGTGATGGACAACCACGTCTACGGCCTCACGAAGGGCCAGGTCTCGCCGACGAGCGACGCCGGCTTCGTCACGAAGAGCACCCCGAGCGGAAACGTCGAGCACCCGGTGAGGCCGCTCGAGCTGGCGCTCGCCTCGGGCTGCGGCTTCGTCGCGCAGGGCTTCTCGGGCTGGGTGCCGCAGCTCATCGAGCTCATCAAGGCCGGGGTCCAGCACCGCGGCTTCGCCCTCATCAACGCGATCAGCCCGTGCGTGACGTACAACCTCGTCAACACCTACGACTTCTACCGCGAGCGGCTGAAGAAGGTCGAAGACCTGCCGGGCTACGACCCGACCGACCGCGCGAAGGCGCTCCAGGCCGTGATCGAGCACGATGGCCTCCTCACGGGCGTCCTCTACCGGCGCGAAGGCCCGAGCTACGAGGACCAGCTGCCCGGCTTCCGCGCCGAGCCGATCGTCGAGCAGGACCTTCACCTCGCGCCCGAGGAGTTCGAGAAGCTCCTCGCGGAGTTCCGCTGACGGCCCCGGCGGGCGCGGCGGCGTGACGCCGGGAGACGGCGAGGCGCTCTGCCACCCCGAGGTCCTCGCCCGCCTGGCGTCGCTCCTCCCGCTTCCCGAGCCGCGAGCGCCGGGCGCCAAACGTGAGCCGCTGCCGGAAGGCCGGCCGGTCCAGGCCGCCGCCGAGGCCCTCGCGATCGTCGAGGCCCTCCTCGCCCAACGCGAGTACCCGCGGATCGTCGAGCGGCACGGCCTCCGCTTCGTCTGCTACCTCGCCGACGAGTGGGAGTGGGGGAGCCCGCCCCTCGTCCACGTCCAGGCCTGGGACGGCGAGATGTGGCGCGACCTGGCGGAAGTGGCGGGACGGCTCGCCCCCTAGGCGCGCGCGCGCCGGCGCAGGAGGCGCCGGGCCTCCGCCGCGATGCGCTCGGCCGTGAGGCCGTACTTCTGCATGAGCTCCTCCGGCCGGCCCGACTCGGCGAACGTGTCGGCGAGGCCGACGAACGCCATCGGCACAGGCTCCTCGGCCGCCACGGCCATGGCGACCGCGCTGCCGAGGCCGCCCGCGAGAAGGTGCTCCTCCGCGACGACGATCGCCCCCGTCTCGCGCGCCGCCCGCACCACCTCGTCCTCGTCGAGGGGCTTGACCGAGCAGAGGTCGAGCACGCGGGCCGAGACGCCCTCGGACGCGAGCCGGTCGGCCGCGTCGAGCGCCGCGGCCAGCATGAGGCCGTTCGCGGCCAGCGTCACGTCTCGCCCCTCGCGGATCCGGAGCGCCCGGCCGGGCTGGAAGGGGCAGCCGCCCTCGTAGACGACGGGCGCCTTCGGCCGGCCGACGCGGACGAAGGCGGGCCCGGGCCAGTCGGCCGCGGCACGCACGGCGCGGCGCGTCTCCTCGGCGTCGGCCGGGACGAAGACGGCGAAGCCGGGGAGCGCCCGCGCGAGCGCCACGTCCTCGACGCTCATCTGGGAGACGCCGTCCTCGCCCAGGCTGATGCCGCCGTGGCTTCCCACGAACTTGACGGGAAGGCCGGCGTAGGCGACCGAGATCCGCATCTGGTCGAAGGCCTTGCTCATGAGGAAGGCGGCGAAGCTCGAGACGAAGGGCAGCTTCCCCCAGCGGGCGAGCCCGGCGGCGAGCCCGACCATGTCGGCCTCGGCGATGCCCGCGTTGAAGAAGCGCTCGGGGAAGGCCTCGGCGAAGTGCTTCGTCATGGTCGACTTCGAGAGGTCCCCGTCGAGGACGACGATCTCGGGCCGCTCGCGGCCGAGGGCGAGGAGCTCCTGCCCGTACGCCTCGCGGGTGGCGGGGCCGAGCGGCCGGCTCACGCGCGCCGTACCCCCGCCTCGCCCAGGCGCGCGACGATTTCCGCGCGCGCGCGCTCGAGCTCCTCGGGCGTAGGGGCGCGCCCGTGGAACTCGTTCTGGCCCTCCATGAACGAGACGCCGCGCCCTTTCACGGTGCGCGCGACGACGGCGCGGGGCCGTGCCGCCCGGCGCCCGTCCGGGCGCGGCACGTCGAGGGCGGCCGCGACCGCCTCCGCGTCGTGGCCGTCGACCTCGACCACGTCCCAGCCGAAGGCCCGCCACTTGGCGGCGAGCGGCTCGAGGGCCACGATCGCCTCCGTCGGGCCGTCGAGCTGGAACGCGTTCCGGTCGACGATGGCGACCAGGTTCGAGAGCCGGTGGTGCGCGGCGAACATCGCCGCCTCCCACACCTGGCCCTCCTGGCATTCGCCGTCGCCAAGGAGCGCGAAGACGCGGACGTCCGCGCCGTCCATGCGCGCGCCGAGCGCGAGCCCGGCGGCCACCGAAAGCCCTTGGCCCAGGGAGCCGGTCGAGGCCTCGACGTAGGGCAGGTCGCGCACGGAGGGGTGTCCCTGCAGCCGGCTCCCGACGCGCCGGAGCGTGTCGAGCTCCCCGCGCTCGATGTACCCGGCCTCGGCGAGCGCCGCGTAGAGGATCGGCGCAGCGTGCCCCTTCGACAGGATGAAGCGGTCGCGCGCCGGCCACTCGGGCCTTTTCGGGTCGTGGCGCATCACGCGGAAGAAGAGGGCGGCGACGATCTCGGCGGCCGAGAACGAGCCGCCGGGGTGGCCGGAACCGGCCTTCGCGATCATCTCGAGGGCGAGGAGTCGGAGCCGGTCGGCCGTCCGGGCCAGGTCGACCCCGGTCCTCGCTCCGAGGGCCGAGGCCGGACCGACCGCCGGGAGCTCCGGGGAAGCGGGCACGCGTCACTCTCCTCGAAGACGCGGCCGCGGCCGCGCCGGGCTACGCCTGCAGTATCCCACAGCCGCCGAGGCCCGGGAGCGGGCGCTCGGCGGAAGGCACGGCTAGCCCGCGACGAGCGGGCGCACGTAGGGGAGCGGGTCGCGGCCGGCCGGCACGACCGTCCAGCCGCGCGCGCGGGCGAGCGCCACGAGCTCCGGGCGCGCGTTCAGGCAGACGGCATGGCGGCAGGCTTCGAACAAGGGGGCGTCCGCCTCGGAGTCGCCGAAGGCGACGGAACGGGCGAGGTCGAGCCCCTCGCGGGCGGCCAGGCGGGCGAGCGCCGGCCCCTTCCAGGCGTCGTCCTCGGGGTAGCGGGCCGTGCCGTCGAGCCGACCGCTCGCGTCGACGCCGAAGGCGGTCGCGACGAGGTGGTCGAGGCCGAGGTCGTCCGCGATCGCGCGCGCCATCGTCTCGCAGATGCCCGTCACGCCGACGGTCGCCCAGCCCTGGCGGCGGAACCAGGCGACGAGCGGCCGTGCGTATGGATACACGGCCTCGCGGTAGCCGGCCTCGTAGAAGGCGCGGCAGTGCCGGGCGAACTCCGGGAGCCCGAGCCCGCGCAGCCCGAGCGCGATCGATCGCATGATCTCGGCCACCGCCTGGCCGTACGGCGCGAGGTGCTCGCGATAGGCGCGCATGGCCTGCTCGACCGCGGGCCACAGCGAGCCGTCGAAGGCGCCCCGCTCGCGCAGGTAGGCGGCCAGGTCGTACATCGGGTCGCCCTGGACGAGCGTCTGGCCGAAGTCGAAGACGGCGGCCGGGCGGCCGGGCGTCACAGCGCCGGGTCGGAGCCGCGCTCGCGCGCGTGCGCCTCGCGGAAGGCCTCCGCCTGGGCGTCGAGGTCTTCGAACGTCAGCGCCTCCGGCCTGCCGAGGGTCTTCGCGTACTCGACCACGCGGTCGGGGTCGAGCGTGTGGACGTGCACCTTCACGGTCGTCTCGTCGCCGACGACGAGCACCGACTCGCCCATCTCGGCGATCCGCCGCCGGATCTCCTCGACGTCGAGCCCTCGCCCCTCCAGCATGAACTGGACCTCGACGCCGTAGCGCCGCCCGGAAGCTGCGCCGGCCGAGCTCTCGGCCGGTTCGCGCGCCCCCTCCGCCCGGGCCTCGGCCGCCTCGGGCCGGCCCGCGCGGTCGGCCGTGACGCCGGCGAGCGACTCCTCCGCGAGCGCCCGGCACATGCCGTCGAGGATGTAGTGGAGGCCCTTGCCCGCCGAGTCGACGACGCCGGCCTCCTTGAGGACCGGCAGGAGCTCCGTCGTCTTGGCCACGGCCGCCTCGGCGGCCGCCACCGCTCGCTCCAGCACGGCGACGAGCTCGGCGCCGCCCTGGGCCGCCTCCTCCGCCCGCTCGGCCGCCTCGCGCACGACGGTGAGGATCGTGCCCTCGACCGGCTCGATGACGGCCCGGTACGCGTAGGCGCTCGCCTCCTTGAGCGCGCGCGCGAAGTCGGGCGCCTCGAACGACGCGAGCCCCTCGAGCCCCTTCGCCAGCCCGCGCAGGATCTGCGAGAAGATGACGCCCGAGTTCCCCCGCGCCCCGAGGAGCGCGCCCCGCGCCGCCTTCGCCGCCACCTGGCCCGCGTGCCGCTCCTCGTCGTCGCCGAGCGCGCGCACGGCCGCCTCGAGCGTGAGTGTCAGGTTCGTGCCCGAGTCGCCGTCGGGGACGGGGAACACGTTCAGCGCGTTCACCTCGTCGATGTGGCGGGCGATCGCCTCGTGGCCCGCCCGCACCATGCGCCGGATGTGGCGCCCGTCATACGCCATGTCGATCGTCTCCTCCCTTGCCCCCCGCCGCCCCGGTCTCTTATAAACATA
>JADGHG010000069.1 GCA_019689585.1 Clostridia bacterium | reverse complement strand
ACCCCGGTAGGCGGCCTGCGTCGCGGCGTGGATCGTGCCGGGGACCGTGCCCCTGGGATCGCGGCCGATGTCGATCCAGACCACGCCGCGCTCCTCCGCCCAAAGGCGCGCCTTCTGCTTCGCCGAAGCCGCATCCGCGCGGGGTGCTCGCAGGCCGTCGGCGATCCGCCAAGCGGCCTCGCCGCGGAGGAGGGGGAGGCGCCCCGCGCTCGCGTCGACGATCGCGACGCCCGTCGTCCGGAGCCACTCGAGGAGGAAGCGGCGCGTCACCTGCGTCGCGTCGCGGGCTACGCCGTCCGCGCCGCCCGGGGCCAAAAGGACGACCGGCCGGCCTTCGCCCGCCAGGTGACCGGCCAGGTCGGCGGCGGCCTGCGAACCGCCTTCGACGAGGACGGGGCGCTCCGGGGCGGGCGCCCGCCCCTCCACCCAGCGCCGGATCGCGGAGGCGACCGTGTCGTGGGCGCCCGCCGGGGGAGGGCCTTCGCCCCTTTCCGGCACGGCCCAGACGACGGCCCACGGCCGCCCCTCCCGGCCGTCGAGGGCGGAGAGCGGGGCGGCCGGGGGCGCGCCAAGGCGCAGCGCGACCGCGTGCCGCGCGAGGTCGGCCGTGAGGTGCGCGAGGTAGGCGCGGAGCTCCCACTTGTGCGGAAGGCTGGCCGCGAGGGCAAGCCTCCCCCCGACCTCCTTGGCCCGGTCGACGAGCGCGACGTGCGCGCCGAGCGCCGCAATTCGCGCCGCGGCCGACATCCCGCGCACGCCGGCGCCGATGACGACGACGACGGCCGGCCTCGCCTTGCGCGCGGCCGGGCCGGTGCGTGGGGCGGGGGCGATGCGCCGGGCCGCCTCACGCCCTTCGCGGCCGAGCTCCGGGTTGACGGCGCAGCGCACGGGGCGGCCGTCGGCGTAATCCTGCCGGCAGAGGTTCTGGCGGATGCAAGGCCGCGGCGGGAGCGCCTCCCGGCCCAGCGCGCGCCGGGCCCAGGCCGGGTCGGCCAGATGGCCGCGACCGACGACGACGAGGTCGGCCCACCCCTCGGCCACGACGCGCTCGGCCACCTCCGGGTAGCCGAGGCTCCCGACGGCGGCGACCGGAGTCGAAATCGCCTCCCGCACGCGGCGCGCGAGCGGCAGAAGGTAGCCGGGCGGCTCGTAGGCGCGGATCGAACCGGCCCGCCAGCCCGGGGGCTCGCCCCCGGCCGAGACCGAGACGTAGTGGATCCCCTCGGCCACGAGGCGCCCGGCCACCCACGCCGCCTCCTCCACGTCGAGCCCGCCCGGGAGCCCGTTGTCGGCCGAGAGCCGCACGCCCAGCGCAGCGCCCGGCGCGGCTTCGCGCACCGCGCGGACGACCTCGAGGAGCAGCCGGCTGCGGCCGGTCAGGTCGCCGCCGTACTCGTCGTCCCGCCGGTTGGCGGCGGACGAGAGGAACTGGTTGAGGAGATAGCCGTGGGCGGCGTGGATCTCGACGACGGCTGCGCCGGCCGCGTGCGCCCGGGCGGCCGCCCGCGCGAACGCCCCCGGGAGGCGCCCGATCTCGTCGCGCGAGAGGGCGCGCGGCACCGGCAGGCCGGGCGCGGCGGCGAGGGCGGAGGGGGCGACCGGGCCGCCGGGGATGCGCTCCGGCACGACCGTGTTGCGCCCGGCGTGGACGAGCTGCGCCCCCAGCACGGCGCCCGCCGCCTGCACGGCCTCGGCGAGGCGCCGCCAACCGGCCAGGTGGCGCTCGTCGGCGAGGCCGAGCTGCCGGTCGGAGCCGCGGCCGGATTCATCGACGAACGTGAAGCCCGTCATCACGAGCGCCGCCCCGCCTTCGGCGCGCGCGGCCAAGTAGTCGACGAGCCGCCGGCTCGCGCGCCCGTCCCGAAGGGCGTACTCGACGCTCATCGGCGAGACGACGATCCGGTTCTTGAGCCGGAGGGGCCCGAGGTCGATCGGGTCCGCGAGCCGGGGCGGTCGCGGAGGCGGGACGGACGGCGTCACGGCGCGGACGACCCCCGATCGCTTCCCTCTCTTCGACCTCGCGCCGGCGCGCCCCTCGCCGCGGGGTACATTGGGAGAGGGAGGCGGTGAGCCGTGGGCGCCCGCGAGGTGACGGCGGTCCCTCTCTCGCACGCCGAGGCGACGCGCGCCCTCGGCCGCGCGCTCGGCCGCACGGCCGAGCGCGGCTTGGCCCTCGCCCTCTCGGGGCCTCTCGGCGCCGGCAAGACGACGCTCGCCCAGGGGTTCCTCGAAGGCGCCGGTGTGGCCGCCCGGGCGACGAGCCCCGCCTTCACGCTCGTCCGCATCTACGAGGGCCCCGGTCTCTCCGTCGCCCACGCCGACCTCTACCGCCTCGCCGACGCGCCGCCCGAGGAGGGCGACTGGATCGAGGAGACGCTCGCGGCTGCCGACGTGCGCGTCGTCGAGTGGCCCGAGCGGGTGAAAGGGCTTCTCCCGCCCGACCACCTCGCCGTCGCGCTCGTGCGCGCGGGGGCCGGCCGCCGGGCCGAGGTGCGCGCGCACGGACCGCGGAGCGCGGGCTGGTGGGAGAGGGCGAGGGCGGCGCTCGCGGCGGAGGCGGCGCACGGCGCCGAAAGGCCGGTATCCGGCAGCCCGAGGGGGGACGGCCGGTGACGCAGCCCGTCCTCGCCTTCGACACCTCCGGCCCCCGGCTCAGCGTGGGGCTCTGGCTCGAGGGCCAGACGCTCTGGGAGCGCGTCGTCGACTTCCCCGAAGGGAGGCTCGGCCACGCCGCAGAGCTCGTTCCGGCGATCGCCGAGGGCCTCGCCCGCGCCTCGCTCGCCCTCGACGACCTCGCCTACGTCGCCCTCACGATCGGGCCGGGATCCTACACGGGGCTCCGCATCGGGCTCGCGACGGCCAAGGGCCTCGCGCTCGCCCGGGAGGGCCTTGGTCTCGTCGGCGTGGGGACGCTCGAGGCGATGGCCTGGCCGCGCCTTCGCGGCGACCGGCTCGTCCTCGCCTGGATCGACGCCCGCCGGGGCGAGTCGTTCTTCGCCGCGTATCACGGCGGCATGGACGGGGGAAGGCCGGCGGAACTCCTTCCGCCGGCGCGCGCTCCTCTCGACGAGGCCCGGCGCCGGGCGCGGGAGGCGGCCCGTCGCCTGGGGCTGGACGAGGTCGTCGAGGCGACCCGGCCGCCCGACGTGGCGGCCGTCGCGGCCGTCGCCCACGCGAGGTGGGCGGCCGAGGGGCCCGACGACCTCCTGTCCCTTCTGCCCCTCTACGTCGCCCCCGTCCACACAGGACCGGTGGCCGGCGTGGCGAAGCCGTAGGTCGGCGTCGGAAGGAGCGCGCTGGATGGCCGTAGGGCGGCGAGAGGACGAGGGGGCGCGGCTTCCGCTGCGCTTCCGGCCGATGACCCTGAGAGACCTCCCGGAGGTGCTGCGCATCGAGCGGGCCTCGTTCCCGACGCCGTGGTCGGAGCGGGCGTTCGTCTCGGAGCTCACCCAGAACGTGTACGCCGACTACATCGTGGCGCGCCTGCCCGAGGGCGCGGCGGAGGTCGGGCCGGAGCCCACGGACGGGCGGTCGGAACTCGGGGGCGGGGGGCGGCCCGGGCGACGCCCCGCCTTCGGCTGGCCGGGTCGCCCGCCGAAGCGCGGGGAAGGCCCTGTCGTCGGCTACGCCGGCATGTGGATCGTCCTCGACGAGGCGCACGTGACGAACATCGCCGTCGCGCCCGAGATGCGGGGGCGGGACATCGGGGACGCGCTCCTCTCCGAGCTCGAGCGGCGGGCGCGCGCCCGCGAATGCCGCCGCATGACGCTCGAGGTGCGACCCTCGAACGCGGTCGCGATCTCGCTCTACACGAAGCACGGCTTCGTCCCCCGCGGCCGACGCCCGGGCTACTACTCCGACACGCACGAGGACGCCATCGTCATGTGGAAGGACGACCTCTGACGCGCCGGTCCCAGGCGGCCCGAGGCCGGCTCGTCCTGGGGCTCGAGACGAGCTGCGACGAGACGGCGGCGGCGCTCGTGGGTGAGGACGGCCGGGTGGCGGCGAGCGTCGTCGCTTCCCAGGCCGCCCTCCACAGCCGCTACGGCGGCGTCGTCCCGGAGCTGGCGGCCCGGCGGCACGCCGAGCTCCTCGTCCCCGTCGTCCGCGCGGCCTTCGACGAAGCCGGCTCGGGCTGGGCGGACGTGGCGGCGATCGCCGTCACGCGCGGTCCCGGGCTCGTCGGGGCGCTCCTCGTCGGGGTGGCCGCGGCGAAGGCGATGGCCTACGCCCGCGGGCTGCCGCTCGTCGGCGTCAACCACCTGGCGGGCCACGTCATGGCGGCGCTCCTCGGCCCCCCGGAGGGCGAGCGGGCGCAGCCCGCCTGGCCGGCCGTCGCGCTCGTCGTCTCGGGCTCGCATACCGATCTTCTCCGCATCGCGGCCGACCCGGACGACCCCTCGCGGCCGGGCGAGCTCCGGCGACTCGGGGCCACGCGCGACGACGCGGCCGGCGAAGCCTTCGACAAGGTGGCCCGGCTGCTCGGCCTCGGCTACCCCGGGGGGCCGGCGATCGAGCGGGCGGCCGAGGAGGCCGGTCCGAAGCGCGCAGGCTTCGCGCTTCCGCGCCCGATGCGGCGCGAAGGCTACGATTTCAGCTTCAGCGGCCTGAAGACGGCGGTCGCCCTTCTCTGGGAGGAGGCGGGGCGGACGGCCGCCGGGCGAGGTGAGCGACTCCGCCGGGAGCTGGCCCGCGAGTTCCAGGAGGCCGTCGTCGACGTGCTGGTCGAGAAGACGATGCGGGCGGCCGACGAAGAGGGGGCGCGCTCCGTCGTCCTCTCGGGCGGCGTGGCGCGAAACGGCCGGCTGCGCGCCCGCCTCGCCGAGGCCTGTGCGGCGCGCGGCCTCCCGCTCGCCGTGCCGCCGCCTCGGTACTGCACCGACAACGCGGCCATGATCGCGCTGGCCGCGCACCTCGCCCTCGCGCGCGGGCGGCGCGACAGCCTCGACCTCGACGCCGACCCGGACCTGGACTTCGAGGAGGGACCGTTGGCCGCCTGGGCCTGAAGGCCGGCCTCGGGCGGAGGCGCGATGGCGACCTACAAGGCGGAGGCGCTCGTCCTCGACTCGCGGCCCTTCGGCGAAGCCGACCGGCTCGTCGCCCTCCTCGCCATGGACGGCCGGCGCATCCGCGCCGTGGCGCGGGGGGCGAGGCGGCCCGAGAGCCGCCTCGCGGCCGCCGTCCAGCCCTTCGTCCTCGGCCGCTACCTCCTCTGGCGCGGGCGGAGCCTCGACGGCGTGAGCCAGGCCGAGATCGTCGAGCCGTTTGTCCGGCTTCGCGCCGACGGGCCCCGCATCGCGGCCGCCTCGTACGTGGCCGAGCTGGCGCTCGCCTTCGCCGGCGACGACGAAAGCCCCGGCCTCGGGCCGCTCGTGTGCCTCGCCTTCCGGGAGCTGGCCTCGGGCGACGGCGAGCTCCCGGCCGAGCGGCGCGACCGCGTGCTCTGCGCGACCGAGGCGGGCCTCCTCTCGGCGGCCGGGTACCGGCCGAACCTCGAAGCCTGCGTCGTGTGCGGACGGGCGCCGGCCGGCGAGGGGAGGCCGGCGGGCGGGTTCCTGCCGTCCGAAGGAGGGGTCGTCTGCGCGGACTGCCAGGCGCGCGCGGGCGAGGGCACGGTCCTCGCGCTGGGCGGCGAGGCGCTCGCCGTCCTGCGCCGGCTCTTCGCGGGTGAGGAGGCCGGCGCGTCCCCGTTCGCGCGGCTCGCCCGGCTGCGGATCTCGCCGCGCGCGCAGGCCGAGGTCGAGGCGGCCTTGCGCGCCCACCTCGGGTACGTCCTTCAGGCGACCCCCAAGTCGGCCGCGTTTTTGGATATCTTATCGGCGAGCGGGAAGGCGCGCCGGGAAGGGGGAGATGGGCTTGGCCGAGCTCGAGAAGGTCGACCTCGTCCGCCGGCGGACGGGCGTGAGCTACCGTAAGGCGGCCGAGGCGCTTGACGCGCACGACGGCGACGTCGTGAAGGCGCTCGTCGCGATCGAGGAGGAGCGGGAGGCGGAGTCGCTCGGCGCCTGGCGCGAGCGGATGCGCGTCCGGGGCCGCGACCTCGTCCGCACCGTGAAGCGCCTCGTGCACGAAGGGAACGTGCGCCGCATCGTCATCCGGCAGCGCGGGCGCACCGTTCTCGCCATCCCCGTGACGGTCGGCGCCGTCGGCGCCGTGCTCGCCCCGTACCTGGCGCTCCTCGGCGGCGTGGCCGCTTTGGCCTCGAACGCCACGATCGACGTCGAGCGCGTGCCCCAGGGCGATGAGGCCTCGGCGGGCGAGACGGCCGAAGACGGCCGGCACGGGGAGGGCGGCGTGCCACCCCGCTGACCGGGCGCGCCCCGCCGCCTCCGCGCCGCTCCGCAAGGTGTAGAATTCCGCGCGTGAACTTCCAGGAGATCGTCCTCGCGCTCCACCGCTTCTGGGCCGACCAGGGCTGCCTCCTCGCCCAGCCGCACGACGTCGAGAAGGGCGCGGGCACGATGAACCCGTTCACGTTCTTCTACTCGCTCGGCCCGCGCCCGTGGCGCACGGCCTACGTCGAGCCCTGCCGCCGTCCGGCCGACGGCCGCTACGGCGAGAACCCGAACCGCCTCGGCCGGTACTGGCAGTACCAGGTCGTGCTCAAGCCCGCCCCCGACGACGTGCTCGACCTCTTCCTCCAGAGCCTCGCCGCGATCGGGATCGACCCCCGCCGCCACGACGTCCGCTTCGTCGAGGACAACTGGGAGGCGCCCACGCTCGGCGCCTGGGGGCTCGGCTGGGAAGTGTGGCTCGACGGGCTCGAGATCACGCAGTTCACGTACTTCCAACAGATGGGCGGGCTGGAGGTGCGCCCGGTGGCGGCCGAGATCACGTACGGGCTCGAGCGGCTTGCCGCCTACGTCCAAGGCGTCGAAGACGTCTTCGCCGTCTCTTGGATCCCGGGGCTCACCTACGGCGACGTCTTCCGGCGCGAGGAGCGCGAGCACTCGCAGTACGCCTTCGAGCTCGCCGACGTCGAGCTCCTGCGGCGCTGGTTCGAGGAGTACGAGCGGGAGGCGGGGCGGGCCCTCGAGGCGGGCGCGGTCGCGCCGGCCTTCGACTTCGTCCTGCGCCTCTCGCACACGTTCAACCTGCTCGAGGCGCGGGGCGCCATGTCGGTCTCGCAGCGCGCGGCCTACGTGGCCCGGGTGCGCGAGCTCGCCAGGCGCTGCGCCGAGGCCTGGCTCTCGTCGCAGGGGGAGGTGGCCTCGTCTGCCTGACCTCGTCTTCGAGATCGGCTGCGAGGAGCTTCCCGCCCGCGACGCCGCCTCCGGGCTGCGCCAGCTGGCCGAGGCCGGCCGGCGCGAGCTCGGCGAGCTGAGGCTCCCGTTCCGTTCGCTCGCCACCTTCGGCACGCCGCGCCGCCTGGTCCTCCACGTCGTGGGCCTGGCCGAGCGCCAGGCGGAGCGGCGCACGTGGGTGCGGGGTCCGGCCGCGCGCGCCGCCTTCGCGCCCGACGGCACGCCGACGGCCGCCGCGGAAGGCTTCGCGCGCGCGCGGGGCGTGCGCGTCGAGGACCTCGTCCTGCGCGAGACGCCCGACGGGCGGTACGTCTTCGCCGAGGTCGTCGAACCGGGCCGGCCGGCGCTCGAGGTGCTGGGAGAGTGCCTCGCCGCCCTGGCCGAGGGGCTCGCCTTCCCGCGCACGATGCGGTGGGGGTCGGGCGACTGGCGCTTCTCACGCCCGGTGCGCTGGCTGCTTGCGCTTCTCGACGACCGGGTCGTGCCCGTCGCGTGCTTCGGCCTCACGGCCGGCCGCCGCACGTATGGTCACCGCACGCTCGCGCCGGGGCCGTTCGAGGTGGCCGACGTCGAGGACTACTTCCGCACCCTCGAGAGCGCCTTCGTCGTGCTCGACCCGAAGGAGCGGCGCCAGCTCGTCGTGGCGGGCGCCGACGCGCTCTCAGCCTCGCTCGGGGGCGCGCCCCGGGAGGCCGGCCCCGCCGGCCCCGACCCCGGCGGACGGCCGACGCCGCCCGGCGCCCGACCGAAGGCGCGCCTTTCGCCCGAGCTCCTCGAGGAGGTCGTCCACCTCGTCGAGTTCCCGACCCCGTTCCTCGGCCGCTTCGACCCGACCTTCCTCGCGCTGCCCGAGGCCGTGCTCGAGACGGTGATGCGCGTCCACCAGCGGTACTTCCCCGTCGCAGGGCCGGACGGCCGGCTCGCGCCCGCCTTCGTCGGCGTGCGGAACGGCGGCCGCGAGGGACTCGAGGAGGTCGTCCGGGGCAACGAGCGCGTCCTCGCCGCGCGCTTCGCCGACGCCCGCTTCTTCTACGACGAGGACCGCAAGCGGCCCCTTTGCGAGCGCCTCCCGGAGCTGGCGCAGATCGCCTACGTCGAGGGGCTCGGCACGCTCGCGGAGCGGACGCGCCGGATCGCAGCCTGCGCCGACGAGGTCGCCCGGGCCCTCGGCCTCGGGGACGACGACCGGCGGTGCGCCCTGCGCGCGGCGGAGCTCGCGAAGGCCGACCTGACGACCCACCTCGTCTACGAGTTCCCCGAGCTCCAGGGCACGATGGGCGCCCACTACGCCGAGGCAGCCGGCGAACCGGCGGCCGTGGCCCGGGCCATCGAAGAGCAGTACCTCCCCGACCCGACGGGCGCCCGCATGCCGAAGACGCGTCCCGGCACCTGCCTCGCGATCGCGGACAAGCTCGACGCCCTGGCCTCGGGTTTCGTCGCCGGACTCAGGCCGACGGGCTCCCAGGACCCCTTCGGGCTCCGCCGCGAGGCGATCGGGCTCGTGCGCCTCCTGCGGCGGGAACCGCCGGGCGTCGACCTCGCGTCGCTGGTCGCGGCCGCGGTGCGCCGCGCGCTCGCGGACTGGAGCGGCCCGCCCCGGCAGGAGGAGGAGGTGGCGGAGGACGTGCTCGGCTTCCTGGCCGGGCGCCTCCGCCAGCAGATGCTCGACGAGGGCCTGCGCCACGACGTCGTCGAGGCCGCGTTGGCCCTTGGGCTTCGCGACGTGGCCGAGTGCGCGTGGCGGGCCGAGGCGCTGCGGGCGCTGCTCGCGCGGCCGGATCTCGACGACATCGTGATCGCGTTCCGCCGCGCCCCCCACCAGGCGGCGCGGCGCGGCGAGGAAGGGGAGGCCGGGGGCGAGCGGCTCTCTGCCGAAGGCGCCGCCGAAGCCGCGCCCGTCGAGGCCGTCCGCGCGGCCGGGGGGCGCGCGGAGGCGGCGGTCGCGGCGCGGGACGCCCGGGCCTTCTTCGACGCCGTGGCGTCGCTGCGGCCGGCCGTCGACCGCTTCCTCGACGATGTGCTCGTCATGGACCGGGATCCCGCCGTGCGCCGGCGCCGCCTCCGGCTCCTTGCCGAGGTGGCGCGCATCGGGCGCCTTGCGGGCGACATCGGCCGCCTCGCCCTCTCGGGCGAGGC
>JADGHG010000068.1 GCA_019689585.1 Clostridia bacterium | reverse complement strand
CCGCGAGCTCTGATCCCGCCCTCTCCCCGCATATCCGCCCGCCCCCCGGGCCACCATCCACTGCGGAGAAGCGCGGACCGCCTGCGGCCGTACGGCCTGGGCGGCGGCCGGCGGCGACGAGGGGCGGAGATCGGTGGCGGCGGGGCAGGGACCCGGGGGACTCGTGCGGCTGGCCCGATCGGCGGCCCAGGGACTGGCAGCCGCCCTACGGGCGGCCGCCCTGCGGGCCCTCGGAGTGCTCCGGCGAACCGGAGCCGCGGTCGTCGGGCGGCGTCTCGGCCCCCCGCGCGCGACCTCCCTCCCGGCCGAGCTCCTCCGGCGCGTCGAGGAGGTCGAGGGGGCGCACCGGGAGTGGCTCTTCGCGCAGCGCTACTTCGACTGCGTCACGGAACCGGAGCTGGTCGACGAGGCCGTCCACCGCATCCTCGCGGCCGAGCGGCGCTACCTCTACCTCCTCCGGAGGGCGCGCGAAGACGGCGTCCCCGAGAAGGCGGCCCTGGCCCTTCTACCGCGCGCGCCGACCTCGTAGGATCGGCCGGGGGTGGGCCCGGTGCCGGCTTGGGCGGCCCTTCTGTCCCTCGCCGCGCTCCTCGCCTTCGCCTTTCTTCTCGCGCGCCTCCTCCTCGGACCCCTGCGCTGGCTTGGCGCCTGGCTCCTGAGGAGCGCCGCCGCGGGAGCCGCCATCTGGATCCTCGACTGGCCGCTCGGCTACCTCGGCTGGCACGTCGGGGTGAACGGCTGGACGGCGCTCCTTGCCGGCGCGCTCGGCCTTCCGGGCCTTGTCGCGCTCTTCGTGCTCCAGGCCGTCCTCGGCTGACGGTGTATACTTCCGCCGCGAGGTGAGGCGCCCTGGCCCCGCGCGTCCGCTTTGCGCCGAGCCCGACCGGGCTTTTGCACATCGGCGGCGCCCGCACGCTCCTCTTCAACTACCTCTTCGCCCGTTCGCAGGGAGGCGCGCTCGTCCTCCGCATCGAGGACACGGACGCCGCGCGCTCGGCGCGCGACCTCGCCGAGCGCATGATGGACACCATCGAGTGGCTCGGCCTCTCCGTCGACGAGGGGCCGCGCCAGGGCGGGCCTTGCGGGCCGTACTTCCAGTCGGAGCGGAACGAACGCCATCGACGGCGCGTCGAATCGCTCCTCGCCGCGGGGCGCGCGTACCTCTGCTACTGCACGCCCGAGGAGCTCGCCCGCCGGCGCGAGGCGGCCCTGGCCGAAGGCCGGCCACCCCGCTACGACGGCCGCTGCCGCGACCTCCCGGCCGCGCTGCGCCTGCGCTACGAGGCCGAGGGCCGCCGGCCGGCCGTCCGCCTGCGCGTGCCCGAGGAGGGCACGACGGTCGTGCCGGACCTCGTGAAGGGCCCCGTCGCCTTCGACCACGCCGAGCTCGACGACTTCGTGATCCAACGGAGCGACGGCGTCGCGACCTACAACCTGGCCGCCGTCGTCGACGACGCCGACATGGGCATCACGCACGTTCTGCGCGCGGACGAGCACCTCTCGAACACGCCGAAGCAGATCCTCCTCTACCGCGCGCTCGACGAGCCGGTCCCGGCCTTCGCCCACCTGCCGATGGTGCTCGCGCCCGATCGCTCGAAGCTCTCGAAGCGCCACGGCGCCGTGTCGGTCGAGGAGTTCCGCGAACGCGGCTTCCTGCCGGAAGCGATCGTCAACTACGCGGCGCTTCTGGGCTGGTCGCCGCCCGACGGTCGCGAGCTCCTCACGCTCGCCGAGCTCGAGGCGCTCTTTTCGCTCGACCGCGTGAGCCGGACGGCCGCCGTCTACGACGTGGCCAAGATGGAATGGCTGAACGCGCAACACCTCCGGCGACTCCCGGCGGGCGAGATCCTGGCCCGCGCCCGGCCGTGGCTCGATGCGGCGGGGCTCGCGCCCGAGGGGACGGCACCCGAGGCGGAGGAGCGGCTTCAGGCCGCCGTCGAGCTCGTGCGCGAACGGGTGCGGACGTTGGCCGAGGTCCCCCAGGCCGTCGCGTGGTGCCTGAGCGCGCCCGAGGCCTACGACGATGCGGGAGTAAGGCGGCACTTCGCCGACCCGGGCGCCGCCGAGCGGCTCTCCCGCGCCGCCCAGCTCCTCTCCGGCCTCTCCGACTGGAGCCCGGCGGCGATCGAAGCGGCGTACCGCTCCGAGGCGGAGAAGCGCGGCGAGAAGGCGGCCCTCTGGATCCACGCCACGCGCCTTGCCCTCACCGGGCGCACCGTCGGGCCCGGCCTCTTCGAGCTCGCGGCCTGCCTTCCGAAGGAGGAGGCCGTCCGCCGCCTCGAGCGCGCGGCCGCGTACGTGCGCGCCGGCCGGGTGCCCGTCGCCGGCTGACGCCGGGTCGTGCGTCTGCTATAATGGCGCGCGCAAGCGACTGGGGCGTCGTCCAACGGTAAGACACGCGGCTCTGGACCGCGCAATCCTGGTTCGAATCCAGGCGCCCCAGCCAGGTCGTCGGCCGGTATCGTCTAGTGGCCCAGGACGCCGCCCTCTCACGGCGGAAACCGGGGTTCGACTCCCCGTACCGGTACCAACGTTTTCGGCGGAGGCCCGGCGCGAGCCGGGCCTCTTCGTCTGGCGGGCGGGTTCGCGTAACCCGTCTCCGTACCGCAGGACGACGAGGCCGGCGGGTCCGCCGCCCGTCGCGAGGGAAGGGCGTGGTCGGGTGCGACGCATGCGGTCGGCGCGGTGGATGGTCGGCGTGGCGGCGGCCTTGGCGGCGGCCGCGACGCTCGCGGCCTGCGGGGGGACGGCCGGCGGAACGGGCGGCGGCTCGGAGGCGGTCGTCACCGTCTCCGTCCGGCTCTTCGAGTGGGGGATCGAGATCGACGGCCAGACGGTCGACAAGTCGGGCAAGGTCGAGCTCCCCGCCGGCAAGGTCGCGTTCGAGGTGAAGAACACGGGCATGCACGTGCACGAGTTCGAGGTGAAGGGCGGCTCGCTCGACGCCAAGACGGCCGACGTCCAGCCGGGCCAGGAGGCGACCCTCACGGTCGACCTGGCGCCGGGGAGCTACGAGGTCTGGTGCCCCCTGCCGGGCCACCGGGAGTCCGGCATGGACGGCGTCGTCACCGTGCGCTGAGCGGGCTCCGGCGCCTCCGCCCGGCGGGGGGGACCGATGGAAGAGGCCTTTCAGGCGGACGCCGCGGCGCTCGCCGACGTGTACCGCCGCATGATCCGGCCGCTCTACCGGTACGTGTACCGGCAGGTCGGCAACCGCGAGGACGCGGAGGACATCGCGGCGGAGGTGTTCGTGCGGGCCACCCGCTGGCTCCGGCCCGAGGCCGGCGAGCGTCAGGTCCGCGCCTGGCTCATGCGGGCGGCGAAGAGCGCCATCCGCGAGTTCTGGCGCGCCACGTACCGGTCGCCGCCCCTCGTCGACTGGGACGTCGAGCGGGTCGCCTACATCGAGCTGGCGGAGGAGGCGGAGGACGAAGCCGGCAGAAGGGCGCGCCGGGAGGTCGAGGAGCTCCTGCGCGGCCTTCCCGAGCGGTACCGCCGGGTCCTCGAGCTCCGCTTCCTCGAAGGGCTCTCCGTCCGCGAGACGGCGGAGCGGATGGGCGTGAGCGAGGCGAACGCGAAGGTCCTGCAGCACCGGGCGCTCCTTTCGGCCGCGCGCCTTTCGCCGCGGGGCGCCCCGCGTCGGGGGGGTGAGGGCGACGGGCACGGGGGATGACGACCGCGAGGCCGCATGGGTCGAGGAGGCGGCCGAGGCGTTCGCCGCCGACCGGCGTCCGCCGCGGCCGAGGACGGCGCGCGAGCGAGCCCTGTTGCGGGTCATGGCCGCGCTGCGCGCCGGCCGGCGCGAGCTTCCGGAGCCGTCGCCGGAGTTCCGCGCGCGCGTCGAGGCCCTCGTCCGGGAGGCGGCCGGCGAGGAGCCGGCCTGGCCGCCGGCCGCGCAAGGCGCGCGCGGGCGGCGGGAAGGCGTGACCCGGCGCGAGCTCCTGCGCTGGGCGGGCGTGGCGGCGCTTCTGGCGACGGCCGCCTCGGTCGGCGCCGACTGGATCCTCGACCGCCTGGGCGCCGGGCGCGGCGAGGGGGCGAGGGGCGGCTGGCGCGAAGCGGCCCAGAGCGCCGAGGTGGCCGAGGGCGCCGTCGTCTACCGCGACGTCGCCGGCGAGAGCCTCTTCCTCGTCCGCCGGGGCGGCCGCGTGCGCGCGCTCTCCGCCTTCTGCACGCACATGCCCTGCCTTTTGCACGCGGACCCGGCCGCCGGCCAGCTCGTCTGCCCCTGCCACGGCGCGCGCTTCGACCTGGCGGGCCGCTCGCTCCCCTCGACGTACGCCCTCCCCTTGCCCTCGCTGCCCGAGTTTCCCGCGCGCGAGGCCGACGGGCGCATCCTCGTCTGGATCGGCTGAGGCCCTGCCGCGCGCGAGCGCCGGAAGGGCGTAACGCGCGCCCGTAGGGGAAGGCGAGAGGCTGAGCCCGCCTGGACCTCCTCCTCGTCAACCCCTACCTCGTCCGCGAGGACCCGGTCACGCGCCGCGCCATGGACATCTACCCGCTCCTCGGCCACGGCTACCTCGCGAGCTACCTCGAGGCGCACGGCTACGAGGTCGGCATCTACGACTGCACGTTCGACGCCTCGCTCGCGCCCTGCGAGCGCGAGCTTCTGGCCGTCCGCCCGGCCGCCCTGGGCGTCTACGGCCACATCCTCTCGCGGCGCCATGCCTTCCGCCTCGCGAGGGCGGCCCGCGCGCTTGGGATCCCCGCCCTCGCGGGCGGCCCCGATGCGACGGGCTACTACGACGACTACCTCGCCGCCGGCTTCGACGTCGTCGTGCGCGGGGAGGGCGAGGAGACGGCCCGCGAGGTGCTGGCGTGGCTTCGCGCCGGCGCGCCCCGGGAGGCGCTCCCCGCGATCCGCGGCCTCGCCTACCGCGAGGGCGACCGGGCCGTCCTCACCCCGGCGCGGCCCTACCTGCGCGATCTCGACTCCCTCCCCTTCCCGCGCCGCGACGAGCGCGTCGTCCGCCCCTACCTCGAGGCCTGGCGGCAGCGGCACGGCTTCGCCTCGCTCCCGGTGATGGGCGCGCGCGGCTGCCCCTTCGACTGCGCCTTCTGCTACCGGCCCGTCTTCGGGCGCGAGTACCGCATGCGCTCGCCCGAGAACCTGGTGGCGGAGATCGAGTCGGTCGCGGCCCGGTTCGGCGTCCGGCACTTCCGCTTCGTCGACGACACGTTCGTCGTGCACCGGCGCTGGGTGGCGGCCGTCTCGCGGCTCGTGCGCGAGCGCGGCTTAGACCTCGAGTTCGAGTGCCTCTCGCGCGCCGACCTCATGACGGACGAGCTCGCCCAAGACCTCGCGGCCATGGGCGTGCGGCGCGTCTACTTCGGGATGGAGTCGGGGTCCGAGCGCGTCCTGCGGCGCATGCGAAAGCACCTTCGGCCGGAGCAGTCGCTGCGGGCGGCCGAGACGGTGCGCCGGCACGGCATGGAGTTCCTCAGCTGGATCATGGTCGGCTACCCGGGCGAGACGCTCGAGGACATCCGGCGGACGCGCGACATGCTGGTCGCCATGCGGCCGGACATCCTCAGCATCTCGGTCGCCTTCCCGATCCGCGGCACCGCGTTCTACGAGGAGGTGGCCGACCGGCTCGCCCCGACCCGGCGGCTTTGGCGGCGGACGGCGGAGAACCGGCTCGTCTGGCGCGGCCGCTACTCGAACACCTTCTACGCCTTCGCCCGGGCCTGGCTGCATGCGGAGGTCCGCATCGCGAAGCGAAGGGCGCGGGGCCGGCGCGCGGCGCCCTGGGACCGGCTCGTCTCGTCCGCCTCGCGGGCGGCGATGTCGGTCCTCGCCGCCCTCTCCGGGCGCTCGCGGGAGGCGGGGCCGTCCGAACCCCCCTCGCGGTCCTCGCCCCCGAAGGCGGTCGCCGGCGCGTGACGCTCGCCGACGTCGTCCTCGCCGTCTTCACGCTCGACGAGGAGCGGGCGCTGCCCTGGGTCCTCTGGCGCGCGCGCGAGCTCGGCGTGCGCGCCGTCGTCGTCGACGGCGGCTCCGTCGACGGCACGCTCGCCGTGGCCTCGGCCTTCGGGGCCCCGGTCGTCCGCGCCCCGCGCGGCAAGGGGCGGGCGCTTCGCGCCTTCCTCGCCTCGGAGGCTTCGGCCGGCCGGGCGGTGGCGCTCGTCGACGGGGACGCGACGTACGACGTGGCCGACCTGCCGCGCCTCGTCGCCGCGGGGGGCGACATGGCGATCGCGTGGCGGCGGCCCGTCGGCGTCACGGCCATGCCCTTCGCCCGCGGCGTCGGCAACCGGGCCTTCGCATGGGCTGTGCGCGCCGCGACGGGCCGCGCCTGCCCCGACCCACTCTCAGGCTTCCGCGTCATCCGACGCGGCGCCCTCGCCGCCCTCCTCCCGAAGGCCGAAGGCTTCGAGCTCGAGCTGGAGCTCACGCTCTCCTTCCTTAGGGCCGGACTCGACGTGCGCTGGGTCCCCGTCCCCTACCACCCGCGCATCGGCCGCTCGAAGCTGCGACCGGTCGCCGACGGCGCCCGCATCGCGCGGACGCTCCTCTCGCTCCGGCCGTGAAGGTGCTCCACCTCGCCCCGTTCGTCGAACCGGGCTTCGCGGGCGGGCTCCAGCGCTACGTCCTCGAGCTGGCGCGCTTTGAGGCGCGGCTCGGGGTCGAGGTGACGGTGCTGACGGCGGGTCTGCCGGGGCGGCCCCCGCGACACCTGGGGACGCCCCCGGCCGACCTCCGGGGCTCGGGCGCGGCCGAGCCGGTGCGCGTCGTGCGCGTCGGCTCGGTCGCCGTCCTCTGGAGGACGCCCGTCGCGCCGGCCCTCTTCGGCCGCTTCCTCTCGCTCCTCTCGGCGGAGCCGGTCGACGTCGTCCACCTTCACGGGCCGAACCCGGCCTTCGACGCGCTCGGCTTGGCTCTCGCGCGCTCGGCGCAAAGGCCAGCCCTCGTCGTGAGCGTCCACAACGGCTACCCGGCGGCCCAAGGGCCGGCCTCGCTCCCCGCCCGCGCGGCCTCCGCCGTCGCCGCCCGCGCATTCGCGCGCCTTCTCGCGCAGGCCGACGCCGTCCTCGTCCCCCACGCCGACGCCCTCGCAGCCCTGCCGCCTGTCGTCCGCGCGGCGGCCATCCGCCGGCCGCTCTCGTTCGCGCCGCCCGGGGTCGACCCGAGCGTCTTCCACCCGCGGCGCGACGTCGCCCGCGCGCGCGACGAGGTCGCGTTCGCGGCGAGGCCGCGCCCCGAGAAGGGCGGGCTCGTCCTCGTCGAGGCGGTGCGGCGCGCGCCCGGGCTCCGGCTCACCCTCCTCTCCCCCACCCGCGCCGCGCCGGAGCTCCCGCGCCTCGTCGAGGCCGCCCGCCGGGCGCTCGGGTCCCGCTTCACGCTCGTCCCGGACCCGGACGACGAGACCCTCGCGCGCGCGTTCTCACGGGCGGCCGTCTTCGCCGCCCCCTCGCTCGGGCTCGACACGTTCCACATGGCGCTCCTCGAGGCCGCCGCCTGCGGGGCGGCCTGCGTGCGCAGCGACGCGCCCGGCCTGCGCTGGGCGCGGTTCGCGCCGGTCGCCCCGGCCGGCGACGCCGGCGCGTGGGCCGAGGCGCTCGCGCGTGCGGCCGGGCGGCGAAGCGAGCTCGGACGGGCCGCGCTGCGCGCCTCCTCCGGCTTCCGTTGGGCCTGGACGGCGGAAGCGGCCCTCGCCGCGTACGAGGAGGCTCTCGCACGTCGCCCGCGGCGGTCGGCCTGACGGTCGCAGGGCGCCCGCGCCCCCCGCGGGCGGGGCGCGCCCGCGTGCGGGTCGCCGCGTGGCTCGCCGAAGGGGCGGCGCTCGCCGCGGTCGTGGCGCTTGTGCGCGTCGTCTGGAACGCCGCCCATCCGCTCGACCTCTTCACGGACTCCTGGCCGTTCGCCCAGCTCCTCGGCGCCACGGCCGACGGCGGGCCGGTCCTCGCGCGCGGTCGGCTGACCCTCTTCTATCCCCTCGCCTACCTGCCGTTCCTGCCGGCCGCGGCCGCATGGGGCGGGGCGGCGGCTGTGCGCTACGCGGTGCCCGTCTGGGCGTCCGTGGCTGTCCTCCCGGCCGTCCGCCTCTTCTCCGGGGGGCCCGCGCCGCTCCTTGCCGCGCTCGCGCTCGTCTCGCTGCCCGACGCCTCGCTGAAGGCCCTCACCGGGACGCCCCAAGCCGTGGCCGAGCCGCTTCTCGTCCTCGCCCTCGGGCTCGGCTCGGCCGGCCGCCGCCCCGCCTTCCTCGCCGTCGCGCTCGCGACGCTCGCCACGCACCACCTCTCGAGCCTCGAGGTCCTGGTCGTCTATTGGGCCGCGTTCGTCGCGCCGAAGGCCGCCCGCTCCGGGGCGCGGGCCGCCTGGCGGGCCGAGTGGCCGGGCGTGCTCCTCTTCGCGCTCTGGCCGGCCGTCTGGCTCGGCTCCTTCTGCGCCGCGGGCCGCGCCGACCTGGCCGCGCTCCTCACGCTGGCCGTGGCCCTGGGCGGGCTCCCGTTCGCGCTCGCGGCCACGTGGGCCGCCCCGCACCTCGAACGGCTGCGGGGTTCCCTGCGCGCCCGCCTCCTCGCCCGCCGCCACGGCGCCTCGATCCTCGCCGCAGCGGCCTCGCTCGCGGCCCTTCTCGCCTCCGCCTGGGCGACCCCGCCCGGCCTCTCCGGCGGGGCGCTCGGCCCGCTTCTCGCGCTCGCCTACGCCGGGCTCGCCGGGAGGCTCGCCCCGGCCCTCGTGCTGGCCGACGACCCGCGCCCGGCGGCGCTCGCCTTCGCGGCGGGTGCGCTGGCGTCGATCGTCCTCGTGCTCGGCCTAGAGCCGTTCTTCGACCCGATCCGCCTGGGCGACCTGGCCCTCGCAGCCGGGCTCCTCGCGGCCTTCGGGCCGCCCGCGGCGACACCGCTCTCCGGGGAGCGCCGGCGGCGGACGGGACTCGGCCCGCGCCTCCGGGCGGCCGCCCTCGCCCTCGCCGTCGTGGCGCTGGGCGCCGCTCGCATCGGCGCCTCCTGGGACCGCCTCTTCGACTACACCGCGGCCGACTGGCAGGCGGCGCGCTGGCTCGCGGCACACGGCGAGCCAGGCACGACCGTCCTCGCGGATGCGCGCCTCTCGGCCCTCGTGACGGGCGTCGGCGGCCACGACGCGACCTTCGAGGGCGCAGCCGGCTTCTTCCTCGCGACCGACCCCGAGGCGGCGCTCTCCGCCCTCGCGCGTTCACCCGCGTACGCCGGCGCGCCGCTCCGCTACGTCCTCATCGACGGGCGCATCCTCGCCCAGGGCGCCGACGTCGGCTGGTACCGGCCGCCGGCCCCCGCGCGTCCCGATCTCCCCGCGCGCCTCGACCGCGTGGCCACGCGCGTCTTCGCGAAGGGCGACGCGGTCGTGTGGCGGCTCGACCCGGGGCGCCTCCCCCCGCCCGGCTCGGCTCCCCGCCCCCCGAGCCC
>JADGHG010000067.1 GCA_019689585.1 Clostridia bacterium | reverse complement strand
GGATGACGTGGACGGGCGCGAGGTGGATGCGGAGGTCCGCGAGGATCTCGTCGGGGATGTCGCAGGTGCTGTCGCTGACGACGGCCGTCTTCTGCACGCGATCCCTCCTCCGGGGCGTGGCCGGCGGCCGGGGCGGCCGGCGGTCGGCACCCTCGTTCGACACGGGCGCCGGCAACCCTGCGCCGGCCGAGCGGGGGTGCGGGCGCCTGGGGCCCGCCCGCCGCGCCCCGGGTGCGTCTGGTACGATGAAGCGTCGCCGGAGGGGCGGGTGACGCGATGAGGCGCTGGCTTCCGCTCGTCGCCGTCTTCGTCGCCGGGCTCGTCGCGGGCCTCGCAGGTGGCTACGCCTTCGGCCGCCTCTCGCCGGCCGTCGCCGTCGTGAACGGCGAGGTCATCACCCAGGACGAGCTCTACCGCGAGCTCCTTTCGCGCGACGGCGGCGCCACGCTCTCCTCCCTCATCGACCAGGTCCTCGTCGACCAGGAGGCGGCGCGGACCGGCGTCTCCGTGACCGACGACGACGTCGACCGGGCGATCGAGGGGATCCGGACGCAGGTCGGCGGCCAGGCCGCCCTCGAGGAGGCGCTCGCCCAATACGGCATGACGATCTCGGACCTCCGCCGCTCCGAGCGGACGGAGCTCGAGATCCGCGCCATCCTCGCCCCGACGATCCACCCGACCGAGGCCGAGCTGCGCGCCTACTTCACCGACAATCAGGACCGCTACGGCCAGCCCGAGGAGGTGCGCGTCCAGCACATCCTCGTCGCGACCGAGTCGGAGGCGCTCGACGTGAAGAAGGAGCTCGAGGCGGGCGCCGACTTCGCCGAGCTCGCGAAAGAGCGCTCGCTCGACGCCCAGACGAAGGACCAGGGCGGCGAGCTCGGCTGGATCCAGAAGGGCCAGCTCGACCCGGCCTTCGAGGAGGCCGCGTTCGCCCTCGAGCCCGGCGAGGTGAGCGACCCGGTCGAGACGAGCTACGGCTGGCACGTGATCCGCGTCGAGGACCGCAAGGCGGCCCAGCCGGCGACGTACGAGGAGGTGCGGGACCGCGTGCGCCAGGACTACATCGACGACCAGGTGGCGCAGAAGGCGCCCGACTGGCTCACCGACCTCCGCGCGAAGGCGACGATCGTGAACCGCCTCGCCCAAGCGGCGAGCCGGTAGGGCCCCGTGAGCGCGGACACACCCCGCCCCCGGCCGAGGCGCGGGCCCGAGCGCGACCCCGACTTCCTGCGTCTCTGGGTCGGCCAGTCCGTCTCGGAGCTCGGGTCGGCCGTGACCGGCCTCGCGTTCCCCTTCGTCGCGATCGCCCTCGGGGCGGGCGCGGCCGAGATGGGCTACCTGCGGGCGCTGCAGATGGCGCCGTTCCTCCTCCTCGCCCTCTTCGCCGGCGTCTGGGTCGACCGCGTGCGCAAGCGGCCGCTCCTCATCGCGGCCGATGTCGTGCGCTTCCTCCTGCTCGCCGCCGTGCCGGCCGGCTGGGCGCTCGGCCTCCTCGCCATGGGGCACCTCTACGTCATCGCGCTCGCCGCGGGCGTGGCGACGGTCGTCTTCGACGTCGCGTACCAGTCGTATCTGCCGTCGCTCGTCGCGCGGGCGGAGCTGGTGGCTGCGAACGCCCGCCTCGAGGTGACGCGCTCCCTCGCCGGCCTCGTCGGCCCGTCGTTGGGCGGCTTCCTCGTCGCCCGGCTCGGCGCGGCTCTCGCCCTCGGAGCGGACGCCTTGAGCTACGCCGTCTCGTTCCTCTCCCTCGCCGCCATCCGCCGGGCGGAGCCGCAGCCGGAGCGGGCGGCCGGCGAGGGGAGCGTCCTCCGCGAGATCGGCGAGGGGCTTCGGACGGTGACGGGCAACCCGGTCCTGCGAGCCATCGCGGGTTGCACCGCCACCTCCAACTTCTTCGCCAGCGGCATCGATGCGCTGTACGTGCTCTACGCCACGTCGACGCTCGGCCTCGGGCCGGAGGCGGTGGGCGCCGTCCAGTCGGCCTTCGCCGTCGGCGCCGTGGCCGGCGCCTTCGCCTCGGGCCCGGCCTCGCGCCGCTTCGGGCTCGGCCGGACGATCGCCGGCTCGGCCCTTCTCATCGGCATCGGGGCGCTCGCGCTTCCGCTGGCGGGCGGGCCGACCTGGACGGTGCTCGCCGTCCTCGCCCTCGGCAACGCCATGACCGGCTTCGCCATCCCCGTCTACAACGTCAACCAGGTGAGCCTCCGCCAGGCGATCACGCCCGACCGGCTCCTCGGGCGCATGACGGCGAGCATGCGGTTCATCGTCTGGGGGACGATGCCGCTCGGGGCGCTCGCCGGCGGCTTTCTCGGGACGGCGCTCGGGCTGCGGCCGGCCGTGGCCGTCCTCGCCTTCGGGGTGCTCCTCGCCTTCGTCTGGGTGCGCTTCTCGCCGGTCTGGACGCTCTCGGGCGAGCCGCAGGTGAGCGAGGCCGCCTGACGAAGTTTTCCTGGAGACGTCTCGGGAGGGGTGGAAGGCGTGCAGCGGAGGTCGAAGGGATTCGCCGTCTTGGCGCTGGCTGCGACGCTCGCCCTCGCGTGGGCGGCCGCCGGGGCACCCGAGACCCGGGCGGCGCAGGGTTCGGCCGACGGCACGGTCGGCGTGGACGTCCTCCTCCGGGGGGCGCCCGACGAGGCGATCCTGGCCGAGCTCGGGCAATACGGCCGGGTGGCGGGCGTGCTCCCCGAGATCCAGGGCGTGCACCTCGTGGCGAAGGCGTCGGCCATCGGCCGCATCCGGGAGCTGCCCTTCGTCGCCGCGGCCGGGCCCGACCGGGTGCGCGTGGCCGGGCCCGTCGCGACGGAAGCCACCGGTTTCGCGTCGTTTTCGGGCGGCCTCGCCGCCTGGGACCTCGACGCGATCGGCGTCGGGGAGGAAGGCCGGCCTGGCCGCCTCGTCGCCGAGGACGGCCGGGGCGTCTACGTCGCCGTCGTCGACACGGGCCTCCTCAAGGACTGGCGCGACTACCTGCCCGAGTCGCACGTGGCCGTCGAGTACGCGCGCTCGTTCGGCGGCGGCGGGGCGGCCGGCTTGAACGTCTCCGAGCAGCCGCACAAGTGGGAGCGCGACCAGAACTCGCACGGCATCCACGTGACGAGCACGATCCTCGGTTATGACCTCGGCGGCGTCCCGATCGGCGGCGTCGCCCCGGAGGCGACGGTGATCCCGGTCAAGGTCCTGAACCAGAACGGCTCGGGCTGGTCGTCGGTCGTGGCGGCCGGCATCCTCTACGTGGCCGATCTCAAGGCCGGGCCGCTCAAGGACTCGCCCGTCGTCATCAACATGAGCCTCGGCGGCCCCGGGCCCGACCCGCTCGAAGAGGCGGCGATCGACTACGCGATCTCGCAGGGCGTGATCGTCGTGGCGGCGGCCGGCAACGCCGGCGAGGCGGGCATGGACTTCCCCGGCGCCTACCCGCCCGTCATCTCGGCGGCTGCGGCCGGCTGGACCGGCGAGTGGGTCGGCGGCGCCAACTGGTGGATCCTCGGGGACGTGCCCGACCCGACCGACCCGGGCGACTTCTACATCGCGGGCTTCTCAAGCCGCGCCCTACCCGGCCAGGACCTCGACGTCGCGGCCCCGGGGAGCTGGGTCGTGGGGCCGTACCAGGTGAACGGCCAGCACTCGTACTACTTCCTCGGTGGCACGAGCATGGCGACGCCGCACGTCGCGGGCACCGTGGCGCTCATGGCCCAGAAGGACCCGGGCCTCACGGCGGCCCAGGCGGAGGCCATCCTCGAGGCGACGGCCGTCCCGCTCGGCCCGGGGTGCCGGAACGTGATCCCGGCGCCGGGCCTTTCGCCGGCGCCTGTCTGCTGGGGTGCGGATGCGACGGGCGCAGGCCTTCTCGACGCGCAGGCGGCGCTCGGCGCGACGCCGTGAGGCCGAGGGCGGGCGGCGCGCGCGGCCGGCGGGCGCGGGCGGCGAACGGCCGGGCCTGGCGGCCGGCCTGAAGGGAGAGCGTGCGCATCGATGGGCGAGACGGCCGGCCGGGGGCTCCGGGGCGCGCTCGGGCGCCTTCTCCGGCCGGCCGGCCTCGCCGCCCTGGCCGGCCTTCTCACGGCCGGTCTCGCGCTTCCCCTCGGGCCGTTGCCGGCGCTCGGGCCGACCTTCAACCCGGTGACCGGGATCTTCCGGGGCGCGCCGCGCCCCCTGCCCGCGGATCTGCGCCTTTCCGGGCTCCACCACGAGGTGCGGGTCGTCTACGACGAGGCCGGCGTCCCGCACATCTTCGCCGCGGACGACCACGACCTCTTCCTCGCCGAGGGGTACGTCGTGGCCCGCGACCGGCTCGTCCAGATCGACCTCATGCGGCGCCAGGCCGAGGGGCGGCTCGCCGAAATCCTTGGGCCGGGCCAGGTCGAGAGCGACCTCGTCCAGGTGACGCTCGGCCTGCGCCGGACGGCCGAGGCGGCGGCGCAGGCGCTTGCCGAGCGCGACCCGGAGGCCTACGAGCTCCTGTCGGCCTACGTGGCCGGCGTGAACGCCTGGATCGCGGAGCTTCGCGAACGGGGGGCCTGGCCCGTCCCGTTCCGCCTCCTCGGCTACGAGCCGGCGCCGTACCGCCCGGCCGACGCGCTCGCGATCCAAGCCCTCATGGCCGAGATCCTCTCGTTCGACGCGGCGCCGCTTGCGCGGGCGGAGCTCGTGCGCGGCCTCGGCAGCGCGAGGACCCTCGCCCTCTTCCCGCCCGCAGCCGTCAACCCGCAACTCCCTTACGACCCGGGCCCGTACGCGCCGCCCGACCCGCCCGACGTGGAGGCGCTCCGGCGCGCAGCCCTGCCCTTCGGGGCCGGGGCCGGGGTGGGCGGCGTCACGGCGGAGGGCCCTCTGGGCGCAGGCCTTGGCGCCAGCGCGGCGCGCGAGGCCCGGCCCGACCCGGTCCTCAGGTCGACGAACGGCTCGGCCGCCGCGCGCGGGGTGCTCGCCGCCCTCGCCGCCCTGGCCGGGAGCTCGCCGCTTCTCGCCGAGCTCGGGGAGGGGCTCACGCGGCTTGGGAACAGCAACAACTGGGCCGTCGACGGCACGATCACCGACACGGGCAAGCCGTACCTCGCCGGCGACCCGCACCTCGCCTTGACGCTCCCCTCGATCTGGTACGAGGTGCAGCTTTCGGCGCCCGACCTTGAGGCCGCCGGCGTCATCATCCCGGGGCTCCCCGGGGTGCTCATCGGCCACAACGCGCACGTGGCCTGGAGCCTCACGAACGTCGGCTCCCAGCAGGCCTTCTACTACGTCGAGACGACGAGCCCCGACCAGCCGGGGAAGTACCTCCACGACGGGACCTGGATCCCGTTCGACGACTACCGCGCCCGGATCGACGTCAAGGGGCGCCCGAGCCTGACCGTCGAGGTGCCTTGGACGGTGCACGGGCCGGTCGTCTCGGGGCTTGCGAGCCTCCCCGACGGCATGCGCCCGCCCTCCGGGGAGACGATCTCCCTCGCCTGGACGGGCAACCTCTTCTCCGACGACGTGGGCGCCGTGCTGCGCCTCCTGCGCGCACGCGGGGCCGACGACGTGCGGCAGGCGCTCCGGCTCTTCGGGAGCCCGGCCCAGAACTTCGCCTACGCGACGACGGACGGCGACATCGGCATCATCGCCGCCGGCCTCTACCCGACCCTGCCCGAGGGCGCCGCCCCCTGGCTCCCCATGGCGGGGACGGGCGAGTGGGACTGGACGGGGCTCGTCCCGTACGACCGCGTGCCCCAGGTGCTGAACCCGCCCCAGCACTTCGTGTGGAGCGCCAACCAGAGGCCGGTCGGCCCCGACTACCCGTACTACCTCGGCCAGGCCGACCATTTCGACCCCGGCTACCGCGCGCGCACGATCCACGACTACCTCGCCGACCCGGCCCACCGGCCCTTCACGCTCCGGGACATGGAGGCCTTGCAGGCCCAGAACCGCGACGCCCTCGCGCAGGCGATGGTGCCGGCCGTCGTGCGCGCCGTGCTGCGCGACCCCCTTGCCTCGGACGCGGCCCGGCGCGGCGCGGCTCTCCTCGCCTCGTGGGACTTCACCATGAGGGCCGACGAGGCGGCCCCGGCCGTCTGGTGGACGTTCCTCACGCACTACGTCGACGCCGTCTTCGGGCCCTGGTGGAAGGCGGCCGGCCTCGAGGGCGCTCCCGGCCTCGCACCCGAGCCGGGCGGCGCGTTCGTCGAGCTCCTCGAGCGGCTCACGGTCGCGGAGCCGGGCTCGCCCGAGTACGAAGCCGTGGCGCGGCCGGACGGCCTCTCGCAGTCCTGGTTCTACGACCCCGCCTCGGGGGTGGAGCGGAGCCGCGACGACGTGATCGTCGCCGCCCTCGACGCCGCCATGGGCGAGCTCGCCGACCGGCTCGGCGGCGACACCTCGCGCTGGCGCTGGGGCGACCTGCACCACCGCTCGATCCCGTCGCTCTTCGGGGCGCCGGCGCTCGGCCGCGGGCCGTACCCGGCCGACGGCGACCGCTTCACGCCGAACGCGGCCGGCGGCGAGCCTTCGACGAGCGGGCCGAGCTGGCGCATGGTCGCCGACCTCTCGAACCTCGGGCGCACGGCCGGCGTCTACCCCGGAGGGCAGTCGGGCGACCCGCTCGGGCCGCACTACGACGACTTCCTCGACGACTGGCTCGCCTACCGCTACCGCACGAGCCCGTGGGCCGACGCGCCCCCGGCGGGAGGCGGGTGGGCGGCCGTCGAGATCCGCCTCGTGCCCGCGGGCGAGGGCGAAAGGCCGGGAGGGGGAAGCCCGTGAGCCCGCGCTGGATCGGGCCCGCCGTGCTCGTCCTGGCACTCGCCGGCCTTCTCGCGGGGGCCTGGTGGCTTGCGCCCCTCGCCGCCTTCGCGGCGGGGGTGGCGGGCCGGCCGGGCGGCCGTCCGTCCCTCGACGCGGCGCTCGGCACGCTCGCGGCCTGGGCGCTGGCCGACGCCTGGCGGATCGCGCTCGGGCGGGGGGCCGAGGTGGCCGAGTTCGCGGTCGCGCTCGCCGGGCTTCCGGCTGGGGCGGCCGTCGCCTTCTTCGCGCTTCCGGCCCTCCTCGCCGCCGGGGCGGCTGCGTGCGCCGTAGCCCTGGGGGCGTCGATCCGCGCTGCCTTCGCCCATCGCCCGGCCGGGCGGCCGCGGGCGGGCGGCCCGGCCTCCCTCGGCCTCGGCCTCGCCCTCGTCCTCACCGTCGCGACCTCGACCCTCGCGGGTTGCGGCGGACCGGGCGCGCAGCCGGCCACCCCGTCGGAAGCCGTGGCGAGCGAATCCGAGGCGGCCTGGCCGAGCGAGGCGGGGAGCGAGGCGCCCCCTAGCGAGGCGGCGCCGTCCGAGGCGGAGGCGTCCGGGGACGTCCTTCCCGTGCCGTTCGCCGCCATCGTCGACAACCAGTCGGCGGCGCGGCCGCAGTCGGGGCTTCTCGGCGCGCGGATCGTGGTCGAGGCGCTCGCCGAGGGGGGCATCACGCGGTACTTCGCCGTCTTCGACCGCGACCCCGGGGAGGCGCTCGGCCCCATCCGCTCGACCCGCATCTACTTCAACCGGCTCTCGCACCTCTGGCGGCTGCCCCTCGCGCACGCGGGCGGCAACCAGGACGCGCTCGCCGACTTCAAAGGCTACCGGGCGTACGACGTCGACGGCATCTTCACCGACGGCGCCGCCTTCTTCCGCGTCTCGGGCCGCAAGGCGCCGCACAACCTGTACACCGACGCGGCGCACATCGAGCGGGCTCTCTCCGGGCGCGACGTCGCCCCGCGCCTGCCCGAATACCGCGTCGCCGCCGCGCCGGACGCCGAGGACTCGGGCGGCGTGCGCATCACGTACGGCGCGGGCGCGACCGAGTTCGTCGTCGAGTGGCGGCCGGCCTTGGACGGGCGCTGGGCCCGCTTCGCCGACGGCCGGCCCGACGAGGACGCGGGAGGCGGCCAGCTGGAAGCGGCCAACGTGCTCGTGGTCGTCGCGCCCCACAGGCCGGACGACGACCCGTTCACGCCCGGCTCGATCGACGTCGACTGGTCGCACCCGGGCCCGGGCTGGCTCTTTCGGAACGGCCAGGTGGTGCCGGTCAGGTGGGCCTTCACCGACTCGGCGATCGTGCTCTCGGACGAGGCCGGGCGCGCCGTCGGGTTCACGGCCGGAAACCTCTGGATCGAGGTCGTGCCCGACGCCGGGCGGGTCGAGGCGCTGCCGACGGCAAGCCGCTAGGGCCGCCCGGACGGACGGGGCAGGTTAGGCGTCGGGAGGTGATGGCGATGGCGGGCTCCGAGTCGAAGGCGCGCCCGACGGGTGAGGCCGCCCCGCGCCGCGACCGCTGCCAGCGCTGCGGCGCGCCGCTCACGAAGGAGAACACCTCGCAGTCGAGCGGGTACTGCGATCCCTGCGAGGCGCAGATCGAAGGCGAGATCCGCAACCGGAGGGAGGTCTGACGCGCCCGGCCCGAGAAGGGGCGGCGCGCGGACAGGTCGAAGACGTCGTCGCGCCGCGACCTCGTACTGGTGGCTGCGGGTGACCGGCACCCGCGGTCCGGGTTCGAATCCCGAGCGAGGTCTCCACGGGCCATTCCCCGCGGGGAATGGCCCAGCGCGTTCCTGGCGCCCGTGGGCGCCAGGGCGCGCCGGCTCGGGCGCGGGGGAGGGTCGGAGCGCGGAGGTCGTCTCCCGCCACGTCGTCCGCGTCCCCCTAGCCTCGACGACGCTCCCGCCGGCCGACCACACGAACGCGTACGTCGTCCGGGGCGAGGAGGGCGCCGTCGTCTGGGACGCGCCCGGCCGCGACGAGCGTGCGCTCGCGCCGCTTTGGGAGGCGCTCCGCGCCCTCGGCGAGCCGCCCGTCCGCGCCGTGGTCCTGAGCCACGCCCATCCCGACCACGTCGAGCGCGCCGCCGAGGTGTGCCGGCGCACGGGCGCCCCGGCCCGAGCCCACCCCAGCCTCCCAAGCCGCCTCGGCCGCGCGCGCGACGGCATCCCGTGGGGGGAGCCGCTCGGCGAGGGCGACCGCATCGACCTGGGCGGCGTCTCACTCGTCATCCTCTTCACGCCGGGCCACGCGCCCGACCACCTCGTGGGCTGGGTGCCGGAGGACCGGGCGCTCCTTGCCGGCGACCTCCTCGCCGGCGAGGGGACGGTCGCGATCGCCCCGCCGGAAGGCGACCTCGGCCTCTACCTCGCGAGCCTCGGCCGGGTGGAGGCGCTCGCGCCTAAGGTCGCTGGGCCCGGCCACGGACCGACGTTGCGCGACCCGGTGCGCGCGGCCCGCGAGACGTACGAGCACCGCATGATGCGGGAGCGCGAGATCCTCGCCCTCCTCCGCGAGGGCGTCGGCGACCCGGACGAGATGGTGCGGCGGATTTACGGCGATACGCTCTCGGCGCGCGTCCTGCCCTTTGCGCGCGCGACCGTCGCGGCCCACCTCGCGAAGCTCGCGGGCGAAGGGCGCGCTCGGGAGGAGGGCGGCCTCTGGCGGACGACGTAGCCTGGCGCCATCTCGAAGCCCTCTGCCGCTTGCCCCACCGACGCGCCGGCTCGCGGGAGGAGGCCCGGGCGGCGGCGTACCTTCGGGACGCGCTCGCCGAGCTCGGCGCGGAGGTGTCGCTCGAGCCCTTCCGCGCCCCGCGCGACACGCTCTACTTCGGACCGGCGCTGGTCCTTCTGGCCGTGGCGCTCGCCTCGCTCGCCGCCTTCGCCCTGCCGCCGCTCGTATCGCTCCTCGTCGAGTGCGCCGCCCTCGCCCTCCTCCTCGCGGAGGCCTCGGGTTCCCCCCGG
>JADGHG010000066.1 GCA_019689585.1 Clostridia bacterium | reverse complement strand
GTGGGGGGGGGCGGGGGGGGGGGGGGGGGGGGGGGCGGCGGGGGGGGGGCCCCGCGCCCCCCCCCGCGTCTCGACCCGAACGGGGCGCGCGCTCAACCGCTTCGTCCAGGCCACGCCGGCCGCCGCTTCGTCAGCGGCCAGCCGGCTTCCTTGTCGGGGAACAAGCCGGACTGCGCGCGCGGCCCCACGCGCGGGCGCCGGCTCCCCTGCGGACCGCCTCTGCCGCGCGACGCCCCGCCGGCCGGGATACCCCCGGCGGGCGCGTCATAGCATCGGCGCAGGGAGGCGAGCGCATGGAAGCCCGGGACGTCGCCCTCGTGCCTGCCATCATGTTCGTCGTCTGGGTCTTCACCAAGGTGGGGCTCCCGCGCAGATGGGCGCCGCTCCTGGCCCTGGTCCTGGGGGTGGCGGGCGGGCTCGCCGTGACGCCCGAAAACTACTCGCAGGGGATCCTGGACGGCGTCATCGCGGCGGCCTCGGCCATCGGCTTCAACAGCGGCGTGCGCAACACGGCGGACGCGCTCCGCAAGGCGGCCTAGGGAGGCCGGGAGGTCCGGTCGGGGCGCGCGGAGAAGCCGCAAAATCATGGCGACGGCGGGAACCTCCTGCAGCCTCCTCGACCAGCCCGCCTTCCGCTCCCGCTTCCCGACGCTCGACCGTCAGGTCTACCTCGCCACCTGCAGCCAGGGCGCGCCGGCCCTCGACGTCCTCGCAGCCCTCGACGCGTACCGCGAGAGCTGGATCGCGCGCGGGGCCGCTTGGGACGAGTGGCTGGCGGCGGTCGATGCGGCCCGGCGGGCGTTCGCGCGGCTCGTCGGCGCGCGGGACGACGAGGTCGCGGTCGTCTCGTGCGCGTCGGAGGGCGCGTACCAGGTGGTCGCGAGCCTCCCGGCCCCGCCGGCGGGCCGTGGCCGCATCGTCACGAGCGACCTCGAGTTCCCCTCGATCGCGCACGTTTGGATGGCACAAGCGGCGCGCGGCTTCGAGGTCGCGTTCTCCCCGGCGTCCCGGGCGGGCCTGGCGCCGGAGCTTGCCGCCGAAGACGTCACACGGCTCGTCGACGAGCGCACCGCGCTCGTCTCCGTCCCCCTCGCCGCGTACGCGAACGGGTTCCGAGCCGACCTGCGGGCGATCGTAGCTGACGCGCACGCCAAGGGCGCGCGCGTCTTCGTCGACGCCTACCAAGGGCTCGGCGTCCTGCCCTGCGACGTGCGCGAGCTCGGGTGCGACTACCTCGTCGCCGGCGCCCTCAAATACCTCCTCGGCGTGCCGGGCATTGCGTTCCTCTACGTGCGGCGGGAACTCGTCGAGCTGCATCGGCCAACCCTGACGGGCTGGTTCGGTCGGCGCGAGCCCTTCGCGTTCGATCCGCGCACGCTCGACTGGTCGCCGACGGCGCGTCGGTTCGAGACGGGGACGGCCGCGATCCCCGCGGCCTACGCCGCCGCCGCGGGCATAGGGCTCCTGCTGCGTACGGACCGCGGGAACGTCTTCGCGCACGTGCAGCAGCTGGCCGACAGGCTCGCGGAGGGGCTCGCCGCAGCGGGCTTCGAGCTCTTTTCGCCCGAGGATCGCGAGCGGCGCGGGCCGCAGGTGGCCGTGCGCGTACCCGATCCCGGGCGGGTTGCCGCGACGCTCGCCGACCCCGCGGGGCCTCCCGCGCGCCAGGCCGGACGGCCCGTCCTCGCGAGCCCGCGTGGGTCGGCGCTGCGCCTGAGCCTCCATTTCTACAACGACGAGTCCGACGTCGAGGCGGCGATCCGCGCGCTGTCCGCCGCGCTCCGGTAAGGATTCCGACTCAACCCCTTCCCGGCGTCGATATTGAGTTGATATCATCGGTACATCAAGTCGCCCGGGGTCCGCCCCGGGCCTCCGGGAGGTGCCCCTCCGTGGAAGAGCGGCGCGCGTGGGCGGCGAGCGGCTTCGTCGGCCTCGTCGCGGTCATCGTCCTCGCAGCCGTGGGCGTGGCGCTCGTCGTCCTCGGCATTCCGGGGCTGGAAGCCGCGCGGACGTCCTCGATCGTCCTCTTCGTGGTCGGCCTCTTCGCCGTCTTGGTCGTTGTGCCCCTCGCGGCGTCGGGTCTCGTCGTCGTCCAGCCGAACCAGGCGCGCGCGATCGTCTTCTTCGGCCGCTTCGCGGGCGTCATCCGCCGAGCCGGGTTCTGGTACGCGCTGCCGCTCAGCTCCAAGCCGCGGGTGTCGCTCCGCGTGCGCAACTTCGAGACGGCCCGCCTCAAAGTGAACGACGTGCGCGGCAACCCGATCGAGATCGCCGCGGTCGTCGTCTGGCGGGTGGTGGACGTGGCGAAGGCGCTCTTCGAGGTTGACGCCTACGAGGCGTTCGTCACGACGCAGAGCGAGACGGCGCTGCGGCACATCGCGTCCCTCTACCCGTACGACGTCTTCGGCGAGGAGCGGCGCTCCCTGCGCGGGAACACAGACGAGGTCTCGCGCGACCTACAAAGGGAGCTCCAGGCCCGGGTGGCGGTGGCGGGCGTGGAGATGCTCGAGGCCCGCCTCACGCACCTCGCGTACTCGTCGGAGATCGCGGGCGCCATGCTGCAGCGCCAGCAGGCGGAGGCGGTCGTGGCCGCGCGCGCCAAGATCGTGGAGGGCGCCGTCGGCATGGTCCAGATGGCGATCCGCGCGCTGAAGGATTCCGGCGTGGCCGACCTCGACGCAGAACGCACCGCAGCCATGATCAACAACCTGATGGTCGCGGTGGTGAGCGAGCGGGCGGCGCAGCCGGTCATCAACACCGGCTCCCTCTACTAAGCGGCCGCGTTCGGGGGGCCGCCCTGGCGCAAACGAGGGGGGCGCGTCGTGGCGCAAAAGAAGAGCTTCCTGCTGCGGCTCGACCCCGAGCTCCACGAGGCGATCGCGCGCTGGGCGGCCGATGACCTGCGAAGCGTCAACGGGCAGATCGAGTACCTCTTGCGGGAGGCGCTCCGGAAGGCGGGCCGCCTGCCGCACAGGGGCGTTGACGACGTGCCGGCCGGCGAGGAGCGCGGCAGCCGACGGTGACTTGGCCCGCGATCTTGCGCCTCGCCATGGATCGGCTCCCGGACGCCGGCATCGGAGGCAACGTGAGCTGGGAAGAGGCCCGGGCCGCCCGCCTCGTCACGACCGAGGACTTCTGGATCCACCGGCTGGCGTTTCGCGAACCGGCGGGCACCCGGGCGGATCCTGCGGACGTGGCGGCCACGCTGCGGGAGTACCGGCGCGTGCGGGCCCTCACCGACGGCCGGCTCGACGCTTGGACGGAGGAGGACATGAGGCGGCTCGTCGAGGTGCCCGAATTCTCCGACGGCTGGCGACCGCCCTTCCCGCCCACCGTCTTCTGGGTGTTCCACCACGTGTTCGAGCACGAGATGTATCACGTCGGGCAGATCTCGCTCCTCCTGCGCCTCGCGGGGCTCGAGCCCCTTCCCTTCTGACGAGCGCGTCCCGGGCGTTCGCGGGTAGAGGCGGAGCCGCGCGTCGGCCGGCGTGCCGCCGGTCCGTGGACTCGATGTGGCCCCGAGGTGTCAGGGCGTGCGGTCGCTCGGCGCCGAGTCGTCGACGACCGACTTGACCATAACGAACACGGTGGCCTCCCTGGGCCCCAGCCTCAGCGACTTCTCCTCCGCGACGCGGAAGCTGAGCCGGCGCCAGAAGGCCAGTGCCCTTTGGTTGACAGACGCCACGCCGGTGCGGACCGTCTTCGCTGCCTTGCTGGCCGTCCAGCGCTCGAAACGGAGGAAGACCTCGCCCCCCAACTGGCCCCGCGCCGTTCGGGCGCAAGGAGGAGATGCCCTAGCATCCGGAGGAGGGCCTGCAAGACAGGGCCGCCGCGCGCCTCGAGCGGCCCGAGCCGAGCTCGCCGGGTGTGGAACGTCCTGAAGGCGGCAAGGCGCCGACGCGTCAATCGCAGCGGCCCGAGGCATCGTACTCGGCCATCGCACCCAGGCGTGGGTCGGCGCAGGCGGTCCCTCCCCGTCCGGCTCCTGCGCGTCCGAGGGTCGCCCGCAGGGCTACGCGGCTGCCTTACCCCAGCTTGCAGAGCATAACGAAGCGGCGCATCACTATTGGGGAAAACCGGGGTCGAGGCCGCCGGCCTAGGGAAGTCCGACACCCTTATTCCCGCCTTCCGGCGACCCGAGGCGAGCCGGGTACGCCCAGTAAGAATGCGCGACCTCCTTATAGTTCCAGTTAGGTGACGCCAAACTGTGAATAGTGATGTATCGCCTCTCTACGGGTCCGCGGTGAGCTCCGCGGCGAGCCCCGCGACCAGCTCGGGGGCAAGCTTTGCGACGGGTGACGCGTGATACTAGTGCTCGACGACGAGGCGCCTGAACGCGTCAAGGGGCATGCCGGCGATCTCGGGCCCCTCGCCACGTGCAGCCGCAACCTCCAGGTTCAGCGACCACACCCGGTCCTCGTCGTCGAGCACGAAGCGACCTTGTGGCCCCCCTAGGACGTAGAATCGCCCGGGTGCGAACTCGTACAAGAAGAGGACGTACCTCGTCCCCACACGCATCAGCGGGTCGTCGGGCAATTCCACCGCGCCACCGTTGCGAACCCCACCCGTCTGGTGCAGGGTGATCGTCCGGGGGAGCGGCGGACCGACAAGCACCTGCGTGACGGAGAAGGCGAAGTCGGTGAACGGGATGCCACCGTCGGCGACGGTTTGCGCGTCAATTGCGGTGACCGTGCCGACCACGACGGCGGAGGCGTCGGTAGCCATTTCCGCGACGCTCTCGTAGGACTTCGGCCAACTGGCGGCGAGCCAACCGGCGGGGGATGATGGGTAGCCTGCATGACCAGGAGCGGCGAGGATGATCACAACCAGCGCCCAAGCGACGGCGCCTAGCAAGGCCGCGACGCCCAGCGGTCGCTTGGGCGGCAGGCGACGCCACACATCACGGAGTGGGTGCGCCATGAGGCGATCCCGCATAGAGGTCCTCCACTCCCTGCACGTCGTCAGACTGGGGGGTGTTGATCCCGTACGTACACCAACGGCTTGTTTCCCCGCACGTGTAAGGGTTCATGAGAACTGCGCCGGACTCGTGGCCCAACCCGAGCACATGCCCTAGCTCATGGGCGGCCACCGACTGACGTTCTGCCCCTGTATAGCTTGATGTCCAGTGGGTGTTAAGTTCGGCCACAGCGCTCGTATATTGACAGCCTCCACACGGTTCGAGATAGGTGATCCCGTCCCATGCCGCGCCCGGGTCATCGACATCGGATAGGGTGACGGGCGCGGACGAGTCCCCGGCCGCGAATCGTGCAGACTGTTGGGCGTTGTTCCAAGCGGCCAGACTATACGTGAAAGCAGTCTTGCTGGCCTCTGTGATGGAACCGAAGCGGTAATCAAGCGGATCGACGCTCGCCCAACTTCCGCCGAGCAAGGTGTACGCCAGAGCTCTCACGCTCAAAGCAACGACCAAGGCGAGCACTGTTGCCGCCACGGCTACCGCACGAGGGCGCATAACGCACACTTCCTAACCACATGATACCATCATCCCACATGCGGAGAAACCCCTAACCGACCCCGCGCCTCGAGCGAGGACGGGCGGGTTTTCCCGATCCGCGCAGCCGAGGAGGCCGGCGGCGGGTAGGCGACCGCCGCCAACGTCCGGGCCGCGACCCGGACCCGCGCGCGTGGCTTACTCCTCCCACATCCGCGCGAGCTTCTTGTACGACTCGGGGAAGTCGGCCTCGTAGCGGAGGTAGTGGGGAATCGGGTAGCGCACGCCGCCCCGGTACGTGCCTTCGAGCCCGGCCGCGATCTCGTCGGCGCGCTCCATCGGGAACGTGAAGGCCATCTCATGGTCCTGCGTCTGGCCGAAGACGCGGTCGCCGTAGCAGGGGAGCACCACCTGCGGCTCGCGCTCGCGGATGGCGCGGATGACGATGTCCGCGCAGTCGGCGCGCGCCGAGAAGCGGCTCACGAGGTCCCCGCCGCGCTTGTAGAGGGCGGCCGCGACGAGCACCATCACCTGGGCCGAGTTCCCGTACACCACGACCGCCTGCGGAGAGAAGCGCGCGCGGGCGAGCGGCGCCACGACGACGAGCCCGCTCTCCTCGGGCGCCAGCTTCGGGACGGCCTCCTCGGTGCGGGCGCCCGCCTCGGCCGTCTCTGTGTACATCCCGTGCGTCAGCCCGCCCTGCCGGTAGAAGTCGAGGGCCGGCTTGAAGCCGAAGGCGACCTGGGCGATGGGGCAGGAGAGGTCCTGCGTGTCGACGGCGAGGCTCCAGCCGTAGCGGCGGGCCATGCTCACGGCTTGGCAGATCGTGATGCGCGCGCCGAGGTCCTCGGCGGGTCGCCGCGTCCTCTCGGGGAGCGGCTCCTCGCGCGGCCAGATGCGCGCCGCCACGGGGAAGGTGTCGGGCCGCACGTAGCGCTCGATCGTCTGCGCGAGTTCCGCTGGCTCCACCGCGTCTACCCCCTCGATCGGCTCGGCCGTCCGGCGGCACCAGCATACCAAGGGGTTCGGCCGGCCGCGGTATGCTCTTCCACGGCGGGCTCGGGGCCAAGGGCCTGGGCCCCGGCGGGTTTCCGTCTGCCCGCCGGTCCAGCGAGGAGGCGAGGCCGATGCAGGGACGCGTGTACCTCGTGACGGGTGGAAGCTCCGGGCTCGGTCGCGCGGTGGCGGAGGAGCTCGCGCGCCGCGGGGCGACGGTGATGGTGACAAGCCGCGACGCCGGCCGGGCGGCGGCCGTCGCGCAGGCGATCCGCGAGGCCGGCGGCCAGGCCGACAGCATGGCCCTCGACGTCCGCGATCCCTCGGCCCCTCGCCGGGCCTTGGAGGAGACGCTCGCCCGGCGCGGCGCCTTGCACGGAGCCTTGTTCAATTCCGGCGGGCCGAGGCTCGGCTCGTTCTTCGAGCTCGCGGACGAGGACTGGCTCTCCGGCCTTGAGGTGACGCTTCTCGGCTTCGTGCGGCTTGCGCGCGCCGTGATCCCCGCGTTCACGGCCCGCGAGGACGCCCCCGCGCACCTCCTCGCGATCGTCTCGTCCTCGGTGAAGGAAGGCATCGACAACCTCACGCTCTCGAACGCCTACCGCCCGGCGATCGCCGCGCTCGTCCGGAGCCTCGCGCGCGAGGTGGCCCCGCGACACGTGCTCGTGAACGCGATCGCGCCGGGCCGTTTCGACACGGAACGCGTCCGGGAGCTCGACCTCGCCGCCGCCCGGCGCGCAGGCGTGAGCTTCGAGGAGGCGCGAAACGCCGCCATCGCCCGCATCCCGCTCGGCCGCCTCGGCCGGCCCGAGGAGCTCGCGCGCGTGGCCGCCTTCCTTCTCTCGCCCGAGAACACCTACGTGACCGGCCAGACCGTCCTCGTCGACGGGGGCATGGTCCGGGGCCTCTGACCCGGTTCCGCTGATCCTCCCCGCGCCGCGTCCCCCGGGCCGCGCCGCACCGGCGCTCGTAACGGAAACGGATACCATACGGGATGGAGGGATGCCGGGTTGAAACGGTTCGACTACGTGATCGTGGGCGGCGGCATGACGGCCGACGCCGCGATCACGGGCGTCCGCACGCAGGACAGAGACGGCACGATCGCGATCTTCTCGGACGACCGCTTCCCGCCCTACAAGCGCCCGCCGCTCTCGAAAGACCTCTGGAAGGGCAAGCCCTTGGAGCGCGCCTTCCTGCGCGCCGAGCCGCCCGAGGGGGTGGAGGAGCACCTCGGGGAGACGGTCGTGGCCCTCGACCCGGCTGCCCACACGATCGCGACCGCGGGCGGGGCCGAGTACGGCTACGGCACGCTGCTCCTCGCGACGGGCGGCACGCCCAACCGGCTCCCCTTCGGCGAGGACGTCATCTACTACCGCACGATGAGCGACTACCTCCGCCTGCGGGCCCGCCTCAACGAGGGGGCGAAGCGGGCCGTCGTCCTCGGCGGCGGCTTCATCGGGGCCGAGATGGCGGCGGCCCTCGCGATGAACGGTTGCCAGGTGACGATGATCTTCCCCGAGTCGGAGCTCCTCGCCCGCCTCTTCCCGGAGGACCTGGCCGCGTTTCTGACGCGCTACTACCGCGAGGAGAAGGGCGTGCGCGTGCTCACGGGCGACGTGCCGACGGCCGTCGAGAAGGATCCCGAGGGGCGGCCCGGCGAGGCGCGCGCGCCGTACCGGGTCCGCACGCGGGGGGGCGAGACGGTCGAGGCCGACGTCGTCCTCGCGGGGCTCGGCGTGCGGCCCAACGTCAAGCTCGCCGACGCGGCGGGCATCGCCCACGACGACGGGATCCTCGTCGACGAGTACGCGCGCACGTCGGCCCCGGACGTCTTCGCCGCCGGCGACGTCGCCCGTTTCCCGGCGGCCGGGCTCCAGCGCTCGCTCCGCGTCGAGCACGAGGACAATGCGAAGAGCCAGGGCCGTCTCGCCGGGGAGAACCTCGCCGGGGCGAACCGGCGCTACACGCATCTGCCGTTCTTCTACTCGGACCTCTTCGAGCTCGGTTACGAGGCCGTCGGCGACCTCGACCCGCGGCTCGAGGTGGTGGCCGACTGGAAGGACGGGTTCAAGAAGGGCGTCGTCTACTACCTCGGCGACGAGCAGGTGCGGGGCGTGCTCCTCTGGAACGTGTGGGACTCCGTCCCGAAGGCGGAGGCGCTCATCAAGTCGGGCGAGCGCTTCCCTGGGGGGCGGGAGCTGCGAGGGCTGATCTGAGCTCCTCCGGGAGTTCGTAGAGCATGCTGCGGGGCCGCGGTCCGTCGTCCCCGAGGCGCACTTCGAGCTGTGGAAGGGGCGCTCCGCGGGCGTCGGCGACGACGGTCGCCCACGGCCGTCCGGGGTCTCGGGGGTCCTGGCGCGAGACGACGGCGATGCGGCCGTCGTCGAGCCGGAGGATCGCCCCCGTCGGGAAGACGGCGACGCGGAGGAGCAGGCGGCGCACGGCGGCCGGGTCGTAGAGCCGGCCGGCTCCCTCGCGCAGCTCCCGGGCCGCCTCGACCTGGGGTAGCCCCTCCTGGTACGCGCGGCGCGCGACCATCGCGTCCCAGACGTCGGCCACGGCCACGATCTTCGAGAAGAGGTGGATCTCGGGCTCGCGCAGCCCTCGCGGGTACCCCGAGCCGTCGAGCCGCTCGTGGTGCGAGAGCGCCACGTTGCGGACGAGCGGGGAGAGGTGGGGGGCGTCCGTCCCGAGCGCGCGGAAGCCGAGGGTGGTGTGCTCGCGCATGACGCGCATCTCTTCCTCGCTGAGCGGGCCCGGCTTGAGAAGGATCTCGCGCGGGACGAGCGCCTTCCCCACGTCGTGCAGAAGCGCTCCTGCGCCGAGCTGGATGAGGCGACGCGGCACGAGCCCCGACTGCACGCCCACGGCGAGCGAGAGCACGGCCACGTTCACCGAGTGCGTGAACGTGTAGTCGTCGGTCGAGCGGATGACGGCGAGGCCGAAGAGGAGGTCGTGGTTGGCCCGCACCTCCTCGAGCAGCCTTTCCACCGCCCGCTCCACGCGGCCGACGTCCGGCAGGCGGCCGCGGCGCACCGCTTCGACGGCGTGGTGGACCTCGGCGGTCGCCTGCGCGCGCACCTCCTCGCGCAGGTCGGCGTCGAAGGGGAGGTCGGGCAGCCACTCGTTCCGCACGTATACGTGCGTGAAGCCGCGGCGCCGAAGGAGCGCCACGTACTCCGGCGCGAGCTCCGTCCCGCTGCGAAGGAGCACGCGGCCGTCGGGCAGCGTGACGGCCTTGGCGAGCCGGCGGCCCGCGGCCCGCGCGTCGAGCGGCACGACCCGCACGGGGGCGGCTCCTCTCCCGGGCGCGGCCTCTTCCGTGCGCCGCGCTCCGCACCGCAACCGGTGTATCGAGCTCTGGTTCGACCAGTTTGAGGGGAAAGCGGCGAGCGACGGGAAACAGGCGATATCTGGTAGGACCAATGATCTGCTGCGCCGCCGCAAGATGCTGGGCGTCTCCCGCGACCTCACCGCGCAGCGCTGCGGACGCGGCGGAGCGCCGAAGGATCCGGGTAGGTGGGGGGCGAATGGTTCGGCACTCGAACGACTGCGGGGGGATGGCGATGTCCGAGGCGCGCGGCGCGTGGGAGCGCCGCTACGGCTCGCTCGAGTGGCGCAACATCGGCCCCTTCCGGGGCGGCCGGGTCGTGGCCGTCGC
>JADGHG010000006.1 GCA_019689585.1 Clostridia bacterium | reverse complement strand
CTCATCACCCCCATCGCCATCGAGGAGGGGCTGCGCTTCGCCATCCGCGAGGGCGGCCGCACCGTCGGCGCCGGCGTCGTCACCAAGATCCTGGAGTAGCGAGGGCGCGGGGCCTCGGCGCGTTGACAGGCGCCGGGCCGCGTGGTAGGTTGTCACGGCCCAAGGCGCCGAGAGGTGGGACGACGTGCGGGTCATCGTGACCCTCGCCTGCAGCGAGTGCAAGCGCAGGAACTACACGACGAGTCGGAGCCGCAAGACGGGCGACAACTCGCGTCTCGAGCTCCGCAAGTACTGCAAGTACTGCCGCCAGGCGACCGTCCACCGCGAGACGCGCTAGGGCCGACGGCGTACAATAGTCGCAGCGAAGGCCCGTAGCTCCAACTGGTAGAGCAGCGGTCTCCAAAACCGCGGGTTGGGGGTTCGAATCCCTCCGGGCCTGCCAGATCTCTGAAGCGTTTCGCCGCCGGAAAGAGGTCGTCGCCCTGGGCTTCGTGGGCCGCCTGACGAAGTTCTTCCGCGAGGTCGCGACGGAGATGCGCAAGGTCGTCTGGCCCACGCGACGCGAGACGGCCGTCTACACCGGCGTGGTGGTGGCGACGGTCGCGGCCGTCGCGATCGCCATCTGGATCTTCGACGAGATCCTGGGGTACCTCCTCGGGCTCCTCGTCCAGTACTGACCGGCGGAGCGCCCAGGCGCCCGCCCGGCGGGGAAGAGAGGCCGATGGCCCGAAAGAGCGACACGACGGCCAAGGTCGCGCAGGCGACGGTCGAGGCGGCGTTCGAGGCGCGCGCCGCGGCGAGCCCTGTGGACGAAGCCGCCGACGCGGCCGCGGGGGGCACGGCGACCGCCGCTGCGGAGGCTCGGGCCGAGGGCGCGGGCGCCGAGGAGGGCGAGGCGGCCGGCGAGGCCAAGGAGCTCCTCCGCAAGAAGGCCGGCGCCGACTGGTTCGTCATCCACACGTACTCGGGGTACGAGAACAAGGTCAAGGCCAACCTCGAGAAGCGCGTCCACTCGATGAACATGGGCGACAAGATCTTCAACGTGCTCGTGCCGATGGAGGAGGCCATCGAGATCCGCGACGGCCGCCGCCGCACGGTGCAGCGCAAGATCTTCCCCGGGTACGTGCTCGTCGAGATGGTGATGACGGACGACTCGTGGTACGTCGTGCGCAACACCCCGGGCGTCACGGGCTTCGTCGGCTCGGGCTCGAAGCCGACGCCGCTCGCCGAGGAGGAGGTCCGCCAGATCCTCCGCCAGATGGGCCTCCTCGAGGAGGAGGCGCCGCGGCCCAAGCCCAAGCCGCGCATCGACCTCGAGGTCGGCCAGAACATCCGCGTCCGCTCGGGCCCGTTCGACGGGTTCATCGGCGTCATCGACCAGATCGACGTCGAGCGCGGCAAGCTGCGCGTGTTCGTGTCGATGTTCGGGCGGGAGACGCCGCTCGAGCTCGACTTCACGCAGGTCGAGAAGCTCTAGGGGGGACGGCGGCGTGGCCAAGCGGATCGTCGCGCAGGTCAAGTTGCAGCTGCCGGCCGGGAGGGCGACGCCGGCGCCGCCGGTCGCCACCGTGCTCGGTCCGCACGGCATCAACCTGGCCCAGTTCACGAAGGAGTTCAACGAGCGCACCCAGGACCAGGTCGGGATGATCATCCCGATCCAGATGACGATCTACCACGACCGCTCGTACGAGTTCGTGCTGAAGACGCCGCCCGCGGCCGTGCTGCTCATGAAGGCGGCCGGGCTCGAGAAGGGGTCCGGCGTGCCGAACCGCCAGAAGGTCGGCCGGGTGACGCGCGACAAGGTGCGGGAGATCGCGCGGCTCAAGATGCCGGACTTGAACGCGGCCGACCTCGAGGCGGCCGAGCGCATGGTCATGGGCACGGCGCGCAGCATGGGCATCGAGGTCGTCTAGGCCGGGCCCAGCCGGCGGGGGGTGGGGACGTGGCGAAGCACGGAAAGCGGTATACCGACGCGCTCAAATCGGTGGCGCGCGAACCCTACGACAACGTGGTCGACGCGATGACGGTCCTGAAGCAGCTCGCCTCGGCCCGCTTCGACGAGACGGTCGAGGCGGCCGTGCGGCTCGGCGTCGACCCGCGCCACGCCGACCAGATGGTGCGGGGCGCGGTGACCTTGCCCCACGGGCTGGGGAAGCCGGTGCGGGTCGTCGTCTTCGCGAAGGGCGACAAGGCCAAGGAGGCCGAGGCGGCCGGCGCCGACGTCGTCGGCGCCGAGGAGCTCGTCGCCCGCATCCAGGGCGGCTGGCTCGACTTCGATGTCTCGGTGGCGACGCCCGACATGATGGGCGCCGTCGGTCGCCTCGGGCGCATCCTGGGCCCGCGCGGCCTGATGCCGAACCCGAAGGCGGGCACGGTGACGTTCGAGGTCGCCCAGGCCGTCCGCGAGATCAAGGCCGGCAAGGTCGAGTTCCGCACCGACCGCTTCGGCATCGTGCACGTGCCGATCGGCAAGGCCTCGTTCGAGCCGGCCCAGCTGGCCGAGAACCTGGCGGCCCTCATCGAGGCGCTCGTGCGGGCGCGGCCGGCGGCCGCGAAGGGCCAGTACCTGCGCTCGGTCACCGTCTCCTCGACGATGGGACCCGGCATCCGGCTGAACCCGGCGCGGCTCGTCGCGTAGCCGGACCGGCAGGGCGCTTTACGGGCGGCTTCGCCCGCGGTACCATCCTTCGCGAACTGCATACGCCGCAGACCGCAGGTGCGGCGGGGGAGACCGCCGCGTAAGTCCCCGCGGGCGGGGCGCCTGCCGAGGCGACCGACCGGTCCGCGCGCCCATGGCGGCGCGCGGTCGGGCTGCCTCCCCGGGTCTGCGGGGAGGTTTTCGTTTGCCCGGGGGGTGATGGGTTGGCGCGCATCTCGAAGAACCGCGAGCGCAAGGAGCGCGAGGTCGAGGAGCTCGCGGGCCGGCTCGGCCGGGCGCGCGCGGCCGTGCTGGCCGACTTCCGCGGGCTCACAGTCGCCGAGGATACGGAGCTCCGCAAGAGGCTCCGCCAGGCGGGCGTCGAGTACCGGGTCGTGAAGAACACGCTCCTCCGGCTCGCCGCCGCCAAGGCCGGTCTTTCGGACCTCGAGGCCTACCTCGCCGGGCCGACCTCGCTCGCGCTCTCGGCCGAGGACCCGGTGGCGCCGGCCAGGGTCCTGGCCCAGTTCGCCCGGGAGCACCCCCAGCTGACGCTGAAGGCGGGGGTCCTCGAGGGGCGGCCGATCGGGGCGGAGCTCGTGCGCGAGGTGGCGGAGCTGCCGCCGCGCGAGGTGCTCTTCGCACGCGTGGCGGCGGGCCTGGCGGCGCCGCTGGCGCGGCTCGCCACGGTCCTGCGCGCGCCGATGCAAGGCTTGGCCACGGCGCTCGACGCCCTCGCGAGGGCGCGGGCCCAGGCGGAGGGCGCCCAGGGCGCCTAGGCGGGGGCCCCAGGGCGCGCGGTCCGGAGGAGCTTCGGAAGGGGGAAGGCAGATGGCGAGCAAGGTCGAGCAGGTGCTCGAGATCGTCGAGGGCATGTCGGTCCTCGAGCTCTCGGAGCTCGTCAAGCAGTTCGAGGAGAAGTTCGGCGTCTCGGCCCAGGCGGCCGTGGCCGTGCCGGCCGTCGCGGGGCCGGCGGCGGCGCCGGCCCAGGCCGAGGCCGAGGAGCAGACGGAGTTCGACGTCATCCTCGCTTCGGCCGGGGACAAGAAGATCCAGGTGATCAAGGTCGTGCGGGAGATCACGGGCCTCGGGCTGAAGGAGGCCAAGGACCTCGTCGACGCGGCGCCGAAGCCGGTCAAGGAGAAGGTCTCGAAGCAGGAGGCCGAGCAGATCAAGGCGAAGCTCGCCGAGGTGGGCGCGACCGTCGAGATCAAGTAGGCGCCCAAAACGAGGGCGGCCCGGCGGCCGGCCCGGCTACGCGACGGTGGGACCCGACCAGGCGCGGAGAGCGCCCGGTTGGGTCCTGCGTTGCTTTGCAGATGAGCCTCGCCTGTGCTATGATGCCGTCTTGCCGTATTGCGTGGAGGGCCGTCCCAATCTCCCGTCAAGGAGCGTGAGCGAATGGCCGTCACCGTCGAGGGGCAGCGACGGGTACGCCGCAGCTTCGGCCGCATCAAGGAGGTCCTCGAGCTCCCGAACCTCATCGAGGTCCAGCGCAAGTCCTACGAGTGGTTCCTGACCGAAGGGCTCGCGAACCTCTTCCGGGACATCTCCCCGATCCAGGACTTCACGGGCAACCTGGTCCTCGAGTTCATCGACCACTCGCTCGGCGAGCCGAAGTTCGACGTGCTCCAGTGCAAGGAGCGCGACTGGACGTACGCCGCCCCTCTGCGCGTGCGCGTCCGCCTCATCAACAAGGAGACGGGCGAGGTCAAGGAGCAGGAGGTCTTCATGGGGGACTTCCCGCTCATGACGGAGCAGGGGACCTTCGTCATCAACGGGGCCGAGCGGGTCGTCGTGAGCCAGCTCGTCCGCTCCCCCGGGGTCTACTACTCCGAGACCCTCGACCCGTCGGGTCAGCGCATCCTCTCCTGCACCGTCATCCCGAACCGCGGCGCCTGGCTCGAGTTCGAGTCGGACGCGGCGGGGGCGATCTACGTGCGGGTCGACCGGACGCGCAAGCTGCCCGCGACGGTCATCCTGCGGGCGGTCGGCCTCGAGACCGACGCGCAGATCCTCGAGGCGCTCGGCGAGACGGAGAACGTGCAGGCGACGCTCGACCGCGACAACACCTCGAACGCGCGCGAGGCGCTCCTCGAGATCTACCGTCGCATGCGCCCCGGCGAGCCGCCGACCGAGGAGACGGCGCGCCAGCTGCTCACGAACCTCTACTTCGAGCCCAAGCGCTACGACCTCGCGGCCGTCGGCCGGTACAAGGTCAACAAGAAGCTCAACATCCGGCACCGGCTCGTCGGCACGATCGCGGCGGAACGGGTCGTGGCCCCCGGCGGCGAGGTCCTGGCCGAACCGGGCCAGCGCTTCGACCGGCCGCTCGCCGAACGGGTCGTGCGGGCGGGCGTGAAGCGCGTCCGCGTGCGCGACGCCGACGGGCGCGAGTTCGTCGTGCTCGGCAACGGCCAGCCCGACGTCGACGAGAAGACGCTCACGGTCGCCGACATCGCCTCGATCGTCAACTACATGGTCACGCTCTTCGGCGGGATCGGCCACGTCGACGACATCGACCACCTCGGCAACCGGCGGCTGCGGTCGGTGGGGGAGCTCCTGCAGAACCAGTTCCGCGTCGGCCTCGCGCGCATGGAGCGGGTCGTGCGCGAGCGCATGACGATCCAAGACGTCGAGATGGTGACGCCGCAGGCGCTCATCAACATCCGCCCCGTCGTCGCGGCCGTGCGCGAGTTCTTCGGCTCGAGCCAGCTCTCGCAGTTCATGGACCAGACGAACCCCCTGGCCGAGCTCACGCACAAGCGGCGCACCTCGGCCCTCGGGCCGGGCGGTCTCTCGCGCGAGCGGGCCGGCTTCGACGTGCGCGACGTCCACCACTCCCACTACGGCCGCATGTGCCCGATCGAGACGCCGGAAGGTCCGAACATCGGCCTCATCGGCGCCATCTCGACCTACGCCCGCATCAACGAGTACGGCTTCATCGAGACGCCCTACCGGCGCGTCGAGAAGGGGCGCGTGACCGACGAGATCGTCTACCTCACCGCCGACGAGGAGGACGACGCGATCATCGCCCAGGCCAACGCCGCCTTGAACCCGGACGGCACCTTCGCCGACCGCCGGGTGACGGTGCGCGCGCGCCACGAGGTGGCCGAGGTGCCGCCCGAGGAAGTCGACTACATGGACGTCTCGCCGAAGCAGGTCGTCTCGGTCGCGACGGCCCTCATCCCCTTCCTCGAGAACGACGACGCCAACCGGGCGCTCATGGGCGCGAACATGCAGCGCCAGGCCGTGCCGCTTCTGCGCACGGAGGCGCCGCTCGTCGGGACCGGCATCGAAGGCCGCGTGGCCGTCGACTCGGGCGCCGTCGTCGTCGCGCGGCGCGCGGGCACGGTCCAGAAGGTCGACGCGCAGCACATCGTCGTGAAGACGCCCTCGGGCGAGGTCGACGAGTACCGGCTCCTCAAGTTCCAGCGCTCGAACCAGGGCACCTGCATCAACCAGCGGCCGGTCGTGCGCAAGGGCCAGAAGGTGAAGGCGGGCGAGCTCCTCGCCGACGGCCCCTCGACCGACCAGGGAGAGCTGGCCCTCGGGCGCAACGTGCTCGTCGCCTTCATGCCGTGGGAGGGCTACAACTACGAGGACGCGATCCTCATCAGCTCGCGGCTTGTGCGCGAGGACGTCTTCACCTCGATCCACATCGAGGAGCACGAGATCGAGGCGCGCGACACGAAGCTCGGCCCCGAGGAGATCACGCGCGACATCCCCAACGTCGGCGAGGACGCGCTCAAGGACCTCGACGAGCGCGGCATCGTCCGCATCGGCGCCGAGGTCCGCACGGGCGACCTCCTCGTGGGCAAGGTGACGCCGAAAGGCGAGACGGAGCTCACGGCCGAGGAGCGGCTTTTGCGGGCCATCTTCGGCGAGAAGGCTCGCGAGGTGCGCGACACCTCGCTGCGCGTGCCCCACGGCGAATCGGGCATCGTCGTCGACGTCAAGGTCTTCAGCCGCGAGCAGGGCGACGAGCTCGCGCCGGGCGTGAACCAGCTCGTCCGCGTCTACGTCGCGCAGAAGCGGAAGATCAGCGAGGGCGACAAGATGGCCGGCCGCCACGGCAACAAGGGCGTGATCTCGAAGATCCTGCCCGAGGAGGACATGCCGTTCCTGGCCGACGGCACGCCGGTCGACATCGTGCTCAACCCGCTCGGCGTGCCCGCGCGCATGAACATCGGCCAGGTGTTCGAGACGCACCTCGGCTGGGCGGCCAGGGCGCTCGGCATCCACGTGGCCTCGCCCGTCTTCGACGGCGCGACGCCCGAGGACATCCGCCAGATGCTGCGCGAGGCGGGGCTGCCCGAGTCGGGCAAGACGGTCCTCTACGACGGGCGCACGGGCGAGCCCTTCGACAACCCGGTGACGGTCGGGTACATGTACATGCTGAAGCTCGCGCACCTCGTCGACGACAAGATCCACGCCCGCTCGACGGGGCCGTACTCGCTCGTCACCCAGCAGCCGCTCGGCGGCAAGGCCCAGTTCGGGGGCCAGCGTTTCGGCGAGATGGAGGTGTGGGCGCTCGAGGCCTACGGCGCCGCCTACACGCTCCAGGAGCTCCTCACCGTCAAGTCGGACGACATCACGGGGCGCGTCAAGACGTACGAGGCGATCATCAAGGGCGAGAACATCCCCGAGCCCGGCGTGCCCGAGTCGTTCAAGGTGCTCATCAAGGAGATGCAGAGCCTCGCGCTCGACGTGAAGATCCTCTCCGAGGAGGCGGGCGAGATCCACCTGAAGGAGTCGGCCGACGACGTCTACCAGACGGCGCGCGAGCTCGAGCTCGACCTCGGCGAGGGCGAGGCCGAGCGCCAGAAGGTGGCGGCGGGGGCCCGGCGGCCCGCCTTCCCCGACGCGGCCATGCGCTACGACTTCTCGCTGCGCGAGGAGGACAGGGCGCGCATGCCCTCGCGCCTCTTCGCGGACGAGGAGGACGAGGCGCGGGAGGACGAGGCCGCGCCCGAGGACGACGAGGAGGACCTCGCCTCGGGGTACCCCGAGGACGAGGACGAGGCCGACGACGAGGACGACGACTGGACGCGGGGTGAGAAGGCGTGAAGACGATGGAGCACTTCGCGCTCGAAGCCGAGGAGGGCGAGGAGCGCGCCGACATCAACCACTTCGACGCGCTCTACATCGGCCTCGCCTCGCCCGAGAAGATCCGCGAGTGGTCGCGGGGCGAGGTCAAGAAGCCCGAGACGATCAACTACCGCACGCTCCGGCCCGAGCGCGAGGGCCTCTTCTGCGAGAAGATCTTCGGGCCCACGCGCGACTGGGAGTGCCACTGCGGCAAGTACAAGCGCGTCCGCTACAAGGGGATCGTCTGCGACCGCTGCGGCGTCGAGGTGACGCGCGCGAGCGTGCGGCGCGAGCGCATGGGGCACATCGAGCTGGCGGCGCCCGTGTCCCACATCTGGTACTTCAAGGGCATCCCGAGCCGCATGGGGCTGCTCCTCGACATGTCGCCGCGGGCGCTCGAGAAGGTCCTCTACTTCGCGAGCTACATCGTCCTCGACCCCGGCGAGACGCCGCTCATGGAGCGGCAGCTGCTCTCCGACGCCGAGTACCGCGAGTACCGCGAGAAGTACGGCCACGCCTTCAAGGCCGGCATGGGCGCCGAGGCGATCCGCACGCTCTTGCAGCGCATGGACCTCGACGAGCTCGCCAAGGAGCTGCGCGAGGAGATCGCGCACGCGAGCGGCCAGCGGCGCATGCGCGCCGTGCGGCGGCTCGAGGTGGTCGAGGCCTTCCGCAGCTCGGGCAACCGGCCCGAGTGGATGATCCTCGAGGTGATCCCGGTCATCCCGCCCGACCTGCGCCCGATGGTGCAGCTCGACGGCGGCCGCTTCGCCACGAGCGACCTGAACGACCTCTACCGGCGCGTGATCAATCGCAACAACCGGCTCAAGCGGCTCCTCGACCTCGGCGCCCCCGACATCATCGTGCGCAACGAGAAGCGCATGCTGCAGGAGGCCGTCGACGCCCTCATCGACAACGGCCGCCGCGGCCGGCCGGTGACGGGCCCGGGCAACCGGCCGCTCAAGTCGCTCTCCGACATGCTGAAGGGCAAGCAGGGGCGGTTCCGCCAGAACCTGCTCGGCAAGCGCGTCGACTACTCCGGCCGCTCCGTCATCGTCGTCGGCCCGCACCTCAAGATGCACCAGTGCGGGCTGCCGAAGGAGATGGCGCTCGAGCTCTTCAAGCCCTTCGTGATGAAGCGGCTCGTCGAGCTCGGCCTCGCCCACAACATCAAGAGCGCGAAGCGGGCGGTCGAGAGGGCGCGCGACGAGGTCTGGGACGTGCTCGAGGAGGTCATCCGCGAGCACCCGGTGCTCCTCAACCGGGCGCCCACGCTCCACCGGCTCGGCATCCAGGCCTTCGAGCCGGTGCTCGTCGAGGGGCGCGCGATCCAGATCCACCCGCTCGTCTGCGCCGCCTACAACGCCGACTTCGACGGCGACCAGATGGCGGTGCACGTGCCGCTCTCGGCCGAGGCCCAGGCCGAGGCGCGCGTCCTCATGATGGCGACCAACAACATCCTCGACCCGAAGAACGGCTCGCCCATCGTGGCGCCCACGCAGGACATGGTGATGGGCTGCTACTACCTCACGCTCGAGCGCGAGGGCGCCAAGGGCGAGGGGCGGACCTTCAGCTCGCCCGACGAGGCCCTGCACGCCTACCACGCGGGGCTCGTCGACCTGCACGCGAAGGTGCAGGTGCGGCTTGCGCCCGGGACGCCGCGGATCGAGACGACCGTCGGCCGTGTCGTCTTCAACGAGCAGCTGCCCGAGGCGCTCCGCTTCATCAACCGCGTCGTCGACCGGAAGGAGCTCGGCGCGATCGTCGCCGACTGCTACCGGCTGCTCGGCGCGGCCGGGACGGTGCGCATGCTCGACGCGATCAAGGAGGCCGGCTTCCACTACGCGACCGTCTCCGGCACGAGCGTCGCCCTCACCGACCTCATGGTCGAGGTCGGGAAGGACGAGGTGCTGAAGGCGGCCGAGGCGGAGGTCGAGACGATCGAGTCGCAGTACCGGCGCGGCCTCCTCACCGCGCAGGAGCGCTACGACCGCGTCGTCGCCGTCTGGAACCGGGCCAAGGACCAGCTGCAGGAACGGCTCATGGAGCGGCTCGACCCGTTCAACTCGGTCAACATGATGGCGACCTCGGGCGCGCGGGGGAACGTGGCCCAGATCACGCAGCTCTCGGGCATGCGGGGGCTCATGGTCGACCCGAGCGGCCGCACGATCGAGCTGCCGGTGAAGGCCAGCCTGCTCGAGGGGCTGACCGTCCTCGAGTACTTCACCTCGACCCACGGCGCCCGCAAAGGCCTCGCCGACACGGCCCTGCGCACGGCCGACTCCGGCTACCTCACGCGCCGGCTCGTCGACGTGGCGCAGGACGTGATCGTGCGCGAGGAGGACTGCGGCACGACGGCCGGCGTGCTCGTGCGGCCCATCACCGACGGCACCGAGGTCATCGAGCCGCTTTCGGCCCGCATCGTCGGGCGCTGGTCGGTGCGCGACGTCGTCCATCCCGAGACGGGCGAGGTGCTCGTGCCGGCCGACCGCGAGATCGACGAGGAGGCGGCGCGGCGGATCGAGGAGGCGGGCCTCGGCGAGGTCGAGATCCGCTCCGTGCTCGCCTGCCGCACGCGCCACGGCGTGTGCGCGAAGTGCTACGGGCGCGACATGGCCATGGGGCGGCTCGTCGAGGTCGGGGAGGCGGTCGGCATCATCGCGGCCCAGTCGATCGGCGAGCCGGGCACCCAGCTCACGATGCGGACGTTCCACACGGGCGGCGTGGCCGGCGAGGACATCACGCAGGGCCTCCCGCGCGTCGAGGAGCTCTTCGAGGCGCGCAAGCCCAAGGGCCAGGCCGTGATCGCCGAGATCGACGGCATCGTCGAGATCGTCGAGAGCCACGGCCGGCGCGAGCTGCGCATCGTCGCCGACGACAACTCCTACCAGGCGTACGCCGTGCCGTTCGGAGCGCGCATCCGCGTGCGGCCGGGCGACCGCGTGGAAGCCGGCGACGAGCTCACGGAAGGCTCCGTCAACCCGCACGACATCCTCAAGATCAAGGGCGTGCGGGGCGTCCAGCAGTACATCCTGCAGGAGGTCCAGAAGGTCTACCGGATGCAGGGTGTGGACATCAACGACAAGCACATCGAGATCATCATCCGGCAGATGCTGCGCAAGGTGAAGGTCGAGGAGCCGGGCGACACGCAGCTCCTGCCGGGCGGCCTCGTCGACTTCTTCGAGCTCGAGGACGAGAACGAGAAGGTGCGCGCAGAGGGCGGCGAACCGGCGACGGCCAAGCCGGTGCTCCTCGGCATCACGAAGGCGTCGTTGGCGACCGACTCCTTCCTCTCGGCCGCCTCCTTCCAGGAGACGACGCGCGTCCTCACCGAGGCCTCGACCCGCGGCCGCACCGACCCGCTCATGGGGCTGAAGGAGAACGTCATCATCGGCAAGCTCATCCCGGCGGGGACCGGCATGGCGCGCTACCGCCAGCTGCGGGTCCTGCCCGTCCACCCGGAGGAGGCCGACCTGGCGGCCCGGCGCGGCTACGTGCCGGCCACGATCGAGGGCCGGCCGGTGACCGTCCTGGGCGAGCAGCCGGCGGCCGTGGCGGCCGAGGCGGTCGAGGAGGCGGAGGGCGCGAAGGCTGAGGGCTGAGGCCGCGCCTTCGCGTTGACATGCCGGAAAACGGGGCTCTAGAATACACGGGTGCGTGCGTCCGGGTGACCTGCGCGTGATATCGGACGACCGGCTCAAGGACGCCCGACGGCGCACGGTCGGCGTGAAGCAGACGACGAAGTCCGTACAGCGGGGAGCGGCGCTCCTCGTGTACGTGGCGAAGGACGCCGACCGCGCGGTCGTGTCCGAGCTCCTTGCGCTCTGCCGTGACCGCGGGGTGCCGATCGTCGAGGTCGAGGCGATGGCCGAGCTCGGCCGCGCCTGCGGGATCGAGGTCGGAGCCTCGGCGGCGGCCGTGCTCAAGACGGGCGAGGCGGGCTGAGCCGGGCCCGCGCGGAGCGGGCGACACGCTCGACGGAGGAGAGATCGCCGGACCGATGCCGACCGTCAACCAGCTGATCCGGCGCGCCCGCCGGCCGGTGGGCGCGAAGTCCAAGGCGCCGGCGCTCCGCGGCAACCCGCAGCGGCGCGGCGTCTGCACGGTCGTGAAGACGGTGACGCCGAAGAAGCCGAACTCGGCTCTGCGCAAGGTGGCGCGGGTCCGGCTCACGAACGGCGTCGAGGTGACGGCCTACATCCCCGGCGAGGGGCACAACCTCCAGGAGCACTCGGTCGTGCTCGTGCGCGGCGGCCGCGTGCCCGACCTGCCGGGCGTGCGCTACCACATCATCCGGGGCACGCTCGACGCGGCCGGCGTCGAGAAGCGGCGCCAGGGCCGGTCGAAGTACGGCGCCAAGCAGCCGAAGGGCTAGGGAGGCGGAGAGGGCCGTGCCGCGCAAGGGGCGTGTGGAGCGCCGCGTCATCGCGCCCGACCCGGTCTACGGGAACGAGCTCGTGAGCCGGCTCGCGAACAAGGTGATGCGCGACGGCAAGAAGGCGCTCGCCCAGCGCATCCTGTACCGGGCGCTCGGGCTCGTCGAGGAGCGGCTGCGCCGCCACCCGGTCGAGGTCCTCGAGCAGGCCGTGCGCAACGCCTCGCCGATGGTCGAGGTCCGGCCGCGCCGCGTGGGCGGCGCGACCTACCAGGTGCCGGTCGAGGTGCGCCCCGAGCGCCGGCTCTCGCTGGCGCTCCGCTGGATCGTGCAGGAGGCGCGCCAGAGGAGCGAGCGCACGATGGCCGTGCGGCTGGCCAACGAGATCATGGACGCCGCCAACAACGCCGGCGGCGCCGTGCGCCGCAAGGAAGAGATGCATCGCATGGCGGAGGCCAACCGCGCCTTCGCACACTACCGCTGGTAGAGGGGATCCGAAGGGAGGTCGCGCACGATGCCCGCGGCTTCGCAGGGAGAGGCGACAGAGGTGCGCCGCGCCGTGCCGCTTGAGCGGTACCGCAACATCGGCATCTCCGCCCACATCGACGCCGGCAAGACGACGACGACCGAGCGGATCCTCTTCTACACGGGGCGGGTCCACAAGATCGGCGAAGTCGACGAGGGCGCCGCCACGATGGACTGGATGGTCCAAGAGCAGGAGCGCGGCATCACGATCACGTCGGCCGCCACGACCTGCTTCTGGAAGGACCACCGCATCAACATCATCGACACTCCCGGCCACGTGGACTTCACGGTCGAGGTGGAGCGCTCGCTGCGGGTGCTCGACGGCGTCATCGCCATCTTTTCCGCCAAAGACGGCGTCGAGCCGCAGTCCGAGACGGTCTGGCGCCAGGCCGACCGCTACCGCGTGCCGCGCATCGCCTACGTGAACAAGATGGACACGGTCGGCGCCGACTTCTTCGCCGTCGTCGAGGAGATCCGCCATCGGCTCGGCGCCCGCGCCGTGCCGGTCCAGGTGCCGATCGGCAAGGAAGACACGTTCGTCGGCGTCGTCGACCTCGTGACGCAGAAGGCGATCCGCTACGTCGACGACCTCGGCACGCGCAGCGAGGAGACGGACGTCCCCGAGGAGCTGCGCGGGACGGTCGCGACCTGGCGCGAGCGCATGATCGAGGCGGCCGCCGAGATGGACGACGCGCTCCTCGAGCGGTACCTCGAGGGGGGCGAGCTCACGCCCGAGGAGATCCGCCGCGGCTTGCGGGCGGGGACGGTCGGCCTGAAGCTCGTCCCCGTCCTCTGCGGCTCGTCGTACCGGAACAAGGGCGTGCAGCCGCTCCTCGACGCCGTCGTCCACTACCTGCCTTCACCCCTCGACATCCCTGCCGTCCGCGGCAGCGACCCCGACACGGGCGAGGAGCGCCTGCGGCAGGTCGACGACGGGGAGCCGTTCGCGGCGCTCGCCTTCAAGATCGCGACCGATCCCTACGTCGGCAAGCTGACGTTCTTCCGCGTCTACTCGGGCACGCTGCGGGCGGGTTCCTACATCTATAACGCCAACCGTCGCCGGCGCGAGCGCGTGAGCCGGCTCCTCTTCATGCACGCCAACCACCGCGAGGACGTCGACGAGGTCGCGACGGGCGACATCGCGGCCGCCGTAGGGCTCAAGGTGACGACGACCGGCGACACGCTCTGCGACGAGTCGGCGCCGATCGTGCTCGAGGCGATGGACTTCCCCGAGCCGGTGATCTCGGTCGCCATCGAGCCGAAGACGCAGGCCGACATGGACAAGATGGGCGAGTCGCTCGCCAAGCTCGCCGAGGAGGACCCGACGTTCCGCGTCCACACCGATCCCGAGACGGGCCAGACGATCATCTCGGGGATGGGCGAGCTGCACCTCGAGATCATCGTCGACCGGCTCCTGCGCGAGTTCAAGGTGCAGGCGAACGTCGGCAAGCCCCAGGTCGCGTATCGCGAGACGATCCGCAAGCCGGCGGAGGCGGAGGGGCGCTACGTGCGGCAGACGGGCGGCCACGGCCAGTACGGCCACGTGTGGCTCCGCCTCGAGCCGCTTGCGCCCGGCGGCGGCTTCGAGTTCCAGAGCAAGATCGTGGGCGGGGTGATCCCGAAGGAGTTCATCCCGGCCGTCGAGGCCGGCGTGCGCGAGGCGATGGAGTCGGGCACGGTCGCCGGCTACCCGGTCATCGACGTGCGCGCGACCGTCTACGACGGTTCCTACCACGAGGTCGACTCGTCCGAGATGGCGTTCAAGATCGCGTCCGCCATGGCCTTCAAGGCCGCCATGCAGAAGGCGGAGCCGGTGATCCTCGAGCCGATCATGAAGGTCGAGGTCACGGTGCCCGAGGAGTACATGGGCGACGTGCTCGGCGACCTGAACGCGCGGCGCGGCCACATCGAGGGCATGGAGCGGCGCGGCGGCCTGCAGGTGATCCGCGCGCACGTGCCGCTCGCCGAGATGTTCGGCTACGCGACCGACCTGCGCTCGAAGACGCAGGGGCGCGGCACCTACTCGATGGAGCCGAGCCACTACGCCGAGGTGCCGAAGTCGATCGCCGAGGAGATCGCGACCCGTGGACGGGTGCGAGGGGCGCGGTAGAGGGTAGTACGGGATGGGGGAGCGGGGAGATGGCGAAGAAGCGGTTTGATCGGACGAAGCCGCATGTGAACGTGGGGACGATTGGGCATGTGGATCATGGGAAGACGACGCTGACGGCGGCGATCACGCTGGTGTTGTCGAAGGAAGGTGGGGCGGAGTTCACGCCCTATGATCGGATCGACAACGCTCCGGAGGAGAAGGAGCGGGGGATCACGATCAACACGAGTCACGTGGAGTACGAGACGGCGAAGCGTCATTACGCGCACGTGGACTGTCCGGGGCATGCGGACTACATCAAGAACATGATCACGGGCGCGGCGCAGATGGACGGGGCGATATTGGTGGTGTCGGCGGCGGACGGGCCGATGCCGCAGACGCGGGAGCACATTTTGTTGGCGCGGCAGGTTGGGGTGCCGGCGATCGTGGTGTTTTTGAACAAGTGCGACATGGTGGACGATCCGGAGTTGTTGGAGCTGGTGGAGCTTGAGGTCCGGGAGTTGTTGACGAACTACGAGTTTCCTGGGGACGAGGTACCGGTGATCCGGGGGTCGGCGCTGAAGGCGTTGGAGGGGGACGCGGAGGCGCAGGCGCAGGTGAAGGCGCTGATGGATGCGGTGGACGAGTACGTGCCGACGCCGGTGCGGGACGTCGACAAGCCGTTTTTGATGCCGGTGGAGGACGTGTTTTCGATCACGGGGCGCGGGACGGTGACGACGGGCCGCGTGGAGCGGGGCCGGGTGAAGGTGGGGGACGAGGTCGAGATCGTGGGGCTGGCGGAGAAGCCGCGCCGGACGGTGGTGACGGGCGTGGAGATGTTCCGCAAGCTCCTGGACGAGGCGGTGGCGGGGGACAACATCGGGACGCTGCTCCGGGGGATCGACAAGGACGACGTGGAGCGGGGGCAGGTGCTGGCGAAGCCGGGGACGATCAACCCGCACGTGCGGTTCGAGTCGGAGGTGTACGTGCTGACGAAGGAGGAAGGCGGGCGGCACACGCCGTTTTTCGACGGGTACCGGCCGCAGTTCTACTTTCGCACGACGGACGTGACGGGGACGATCCACCTGCCCGAGGGCGTGGAGATGGTGATGCCGGGGGACAACGTGAAGATGAAGGTGGAGCTCATCACCCCCATCGCCATCGAGGAGGGGCTGCGCTTCGCCATCCGCGAGGGCGGCCGCACCGTCGGCGCCGGCGTCGTCACCAAGATCCTGGAGTAGAGGAGGTCGGGACGTGGCGGGACAGCGGATCCGCATCCGGTTGCGCGCCTTCGACCACGGCGTGCTCGACCAGTCGTCGCTCAAGATCGTCGAGACGGCGAGGCGGACGGGCGCCAAGGTCGCGGGTCCGGTGCCGCTTCCGACCGAGCGCAGCGTCTTCACGGTGCTGACGGCCCCGAACGGGGAGAAGGACATCCGGGAGCAGTTCGAGATGCGCACGCACAAGCGCCTCATCGACATCCTGGAGCCGACGCAGAAGACGATCGACGCCCTGAGCCGGCTCGACCTGCCGGCCGGCGTCGACATCGAGATCAAGACCTGACGGAGGGCGGCGCGCGAAGTGCCCAAGGGCATCCTGGGACGGAAGCTGGGGATGACGCAGGTCTTCGACGCGGACGGCCGGGCCTGGGCCGTGACCGTCGTCGAGGCCGGCCCGTGCCCCGTCGTGGCCCGGCGCACCGTGGCCCGCGACGGCTATGACGCCGTCCAGCTCGGCTTCGGCCCGGCCCGGCCGCGGCGGCTCACGCGGCCGCTCCTCGGCCACTTCCGGCGCGCCGGGGTCGAGCCGCACCGCCTCCTGCGCGAGATCCGCTGGGGCGAAGGGGCGCCGGCCGAGGGCGAGGTCGTGACGTGCGCCATCTTCCAGCCCGGCGAGTTCGTCGACGTGACCGGCCGGAGCCGGGGCAAGGGCTTCGCCGGCGTCGTCAAGCGCCACGGCGCGGGGCGCGGGCCGATGAGCCACGGGTCGAAGTACCACCGGCGCGTCGGGTCGCTCGGCGGCTCCTCCTTCCCCTCGCGCGTCTTCAAGGGCAAGCCGATGCCCGGCCACATGGGGGCGGAGCGCGTCACGGTGAAGAATTTGCAGATTTTCGCGACCGATCCCGAGCGGAACCTGCTCCTCATCCGCGGCGCCGTGCCGGGGCCGCGCGGGGCGGCGCTCCTCATCCGCGCGGCGAGCCCGCGCCATGCGAGGGGGAAGCGTTGATGCCCGGCCCGCGTGCCCCGCTCTACTCGGCGGACGGCGAGCGCATCGGCGAGGTCGAGTTGCCCGAGGCCGTCTTCGGCCGCCCGGCGGAGCGGCCGCTCCTCAAGCAGGCCGTCGTCGTCTACCTCGCCAACCAGCGTCAGGGGACGCACGCGACGAGGACGCGCGGCGAGGTGCGCGGAGGCGGGCGCAAGCCCTGGCGCCAGAAGCACACCGGCCGCGCGCGCCAGGGGAGCATCCGCGCGCCCCACTGGCGCAAGGGCGGGATCGTCTTCGGCCCCGTGCCGCGCGACCACCGCCTGCGGCTGCCGCGGCGCATGCGGAGGCGGGCGCTCGTGGGGGCGCTGTCCTTGCGGGCCGGCGAGGGCGGCGTCGTCGTGCTGCGCGGGCTCGAGCTCGACCGGCCGCGCACGCGCCGGATCGCCGAGCTCGTCGCCAAGCTGCCGCGCCAGGGGAGGCGGCTCCTCCTCGTGACGGCCGGCCCCGACCCGAACGTCTACCTCTCGGCGCGCAACCTGCCGGAGGTCGACGTGCTGCCGGCCCGGGACCTCCACCCGTACGCCGTCCTGCGCGCCTCCGACCTCGCGATCGCGGAGGACGCCATCGCCGAGATCGAGGGGGTGCTCGCCCGGTGACGGCGCACGACGTGATCATCCGGCCGGTCATCTCCGAAGAGAGCATGGACGGGATCGCCCGCGGGCGATACACGTTCATCGTCCGGCCCGACGCGACGAAGACCGACATCAAGCGGGCCGTCGAAGAGGCTTTCAAGGTCAAGGTCGTGTCGGTCAACACCTTGCGCACGCACGGCAAGCGGCGCCGCATGGGCCGCTACGAGGGGCGCACGCCCGACCAGAAGAAGGCGGTCGTGAAGCTCGCGCCCGGCTCGAAGATCGAGTTCTTCGAGGGGTTGGTCTGATGCCGATCAAGTCGTTCAAGCCGACCTCGCCCGGGCGCCGCCAGATGACCGTCCTGCGGCCCGAGGGCCTCCACCCGGGGGGACCGGAGAGGCGGCTGGTCGCCAAGCAGTCGCAGCGCGCCGGCCGCAGCCGCGAGGGGCGCATCACCGTCCGCCACCGCGGCGGCGGGCACAAGCGCCGCTACCGCATCGTCGACTTCCTTCGCCGCAAGGACGGGGTGCCGGCGAAGGTGGCGCGGATCGAGTACGATCCCAACCGCTCGGCCAACCTGGCCCTGCTCCACTACGCCGACGGCGAGAAGCGCTACATCCTGGCGCCTCTCGGGCTCTCCGTGGGCGACGTGGTCGAGTCGGGGCCCGACGCCGACATCCGGCCCGGCAACGCCTTGCCGCTCGCGAAGATCCCGCTGGGGACGCCGATCCACAACATCGAGATCCACCCGGGCCGGGGCGGCCAGCTCGTGCGCGCCGCGGGCGGCGAAGCGGTGGTCGTGGCCAAGGAAGGCGACTACGCCCACGTGCGGCTGCCTTCCTCCGAGGTGCGGCTCGTCCGCCTCGACTGCCGGGCGACGGTCGGCCAGGTGGGGAACGTCGAGCACGAGAACGTGAAGGTCGGCAAGGCCGGGCGCAAGAGGTGGCTCGGGTTCCGGCCGACCGTGCGCGGCTCGGCCATGAACCCGGTCGACCACCCGCACGGCGGCGGCGAGGGCAAGGCGCCGATCGGGAGGCCGCGCCCCGTGAGCCCTTGGGGCAAGCCGGCGCTCGGCGCGCGCACGCGGCGCGAGAAGCCGAGCGACCGGCTCATCGTGCGGCCGCGCAAGCGCGGATGACGTCCGGGACGGGAGGGGACGAACGGTGTCGCGCAGCCTGAAGAAGGGGCCGTACGTCGACGCGAAGCTGCTCGCCAAGGTCCAGGCCATGAACCGGGCGGGGGGCGAACGGCGCGTGATCCGCACCTGGGCGCGCGCCTCGACGATCGTCCCCGACATGGTCGGCCACACGATCGCCGTCCACGACGGCCGCAAGCACGTGCCGATCTTCATCACCGAGGACATGGTCGGGCACCGGCTGGGCGAGTTCGTGCCGACGAGGACCTTCCGGGGCCACGGCCACCACACCGAGCGGTCGACGGCGCTCAAGTGACGGCGGGGGGAGAGGACGTGGAGGAGACGCCGGTCGCCGAGGCGCGGGCCCAGGCCCGCTTCGTGCGGATGTCGCCGACGAAGGTGCGGGCCGTGCTCGACCTCGTCCGGGGGAAGCCCGTGGCCGAGGCCGAGGCCATCCTCCAGTACGTGCCCCGGCGGGCGGCGCGCGTCGTGGCCAAGCTCGTCCGGGCGGCGCGCGCGAACGCCGTCCACAACCTGAAGCTCGACGAGGGGCGGCTTTTCGTCGCGCGCGCGTTCGCGGACGGCGGGCCGATGCTGAAGCGCATCCAGCCCCACATGCGCGGCCAGGCGTTCCGCGTCCGGCGGCGCATGGCGCACGTGACGGTCGTCCTGCGCGAGTCGCCGGAGGAGGCGGTCCCCGCCCGGCCGGCCCAGCCGGCGGGGGCAGGCACGAAGGCGGAGGCGGCGCCCGAGGCGCCGGCTGCGCCGGAGCGCCGCCGCAGGAGGGCCGAGCCGAAGCCGAAGCCGGCGGGGGCAGGCGCGAAGGCGGAGCAGACGAGAGGCGGCGAGGCGAAGCCCGCCCGCGGCCGCGGCCGCGGCCAGTCGGGCGGGGCGAGCCCCGAGGCGGCCGGGCCGGCCGGCGGGGACGGCCGGGGCCGGAGCGGCCGAGGTCGCGCCGGGAGGAAGGGGGGCTAGCATGGGCCAGAAGATTCACCCGAAGGGCCTTCGCATCGGGATCATCCGGGACTGGGACGCCCGCTGGTTCGCACGGCGCGGCTACGCCGACCTCCTCCAGGAGGACCTCGCCATCCGGTCCTACGTGAAGAGCCACTTCAAGGACGCGGGCGTGTCCCAGGTCGAGATCGAGCGCTACCTGAACCGGGTCAAGGTGACGATCCACACGGCCAAGCCCGGCATGGTCATCGGCCGCGGCGGGGCGGAAGTCGAGAACCTGCAGCGCCAGCTGTCCGAGATGACGGGCAAGCAGGTCCACGTCGACATCGCCGAGATCAAGAACCCCGAGCTCGACGCGCAGCTCGTCGCCGAGGGAGTGGCCCTGCAGCTCGAGCGGCGCGTCGCCTTCCGGCGCGCGATGAAGCAGGCGGCGCAAAGGTGCATGCGCAGCCGCGCGAAGGGCGTCAAGATCATGGTCTCGGGCCGGCTGGGGGGCGCCGAGATGAGCCGGACCGAGTGGACGGCCGAAGGCTCGGTCCCGCTCCACACGCTCCGGGCCGACATCGACTACGGCTTCGCCGAGGCCTCGACGACGTACGGCCGCATCGGCGTCAAGGTCTGGATCTACCGGGGCGACGTGCCGACGCGGCGGGCCGGCGAGGAAGCCGGCGAGCCCGAGGCGGTCGAGGCCGCCCAGCGCGAGGAGGCGGCCGCCCTCGAGGCGCAGCCGGCCGCGGTGGAGGAGGGGGCGTAGGCCATGCTGATGCCCAAGCGCACCAAGTGGCGGAAGCACCACCGCGGGCGGCGGCGCGGCGTCGCCTACCGCGGCTCGCAGCTCGCGTACGGCGAGTACGGGCTCGTCGCCCTCGAGCCAGAGTGGATCACCGACCGCCAGATCGAGGCGGCGCGCGTCGCCCTCACGCGCCACATCCGCCGCGGGGGCAAGGTCTGGATCAAGATCTTCCCCGACAAGCCGGTGACGAAGAAGCCGGCCGAGACGCGCATGGGCAGCGGCAAGGGCTCGCCCGACCACTGGGTGGCGGTCGTGAAGCCGGGGCGGGTGCTGTTCGAGCTCTCGGGCGTGCCCGAGGACGTCGCCCGCGAGGCCATGCGGCTCGCGAGCCACAAGCTGCCCGTCAAGACCCGCTTCGTCAAGCGCGAGTCGGGTGGTGAGGCGCATGAAGGCGCGTGAGGTGGCGGAGCTCACCGACGAGGAGCTCGCGCGCCGCGTGCGCGATCTGAAGCAGGAGCTCTTCAACCTGAGGTTCCAGAAGGCGACGGGCCAGCTGGACAACCCGATGCGCCTTCGCGAGGTGCGCCGCGACGTGGCCCGCGTGCTCACGATCCAGAGGCTGCGCGAGCTCGAGCGGGCCCAGGGCGGCGAGCCCGCCCCGCCCGGGCCTGGGACGGCCGCGGGCGAACGAGGGGCGCGGAGGCGGGCGAGGGGCGTAGGGTCGGGCGGTCGCAGCGAAGGAGGTGGGCGGCGTGGCGGCGCAAGGCGCGGGGCGCGGTAAGCGCAAGGAGCTCGTGGGGACAGTCGTGAGCGACCGCATGGAGAAGACGGTCGTCGTGGCCGTGGAGCGCCGCGTCGCGCACCCGCTCTACGGCCGCCGCGTGCGCCGGACGAAGCGCTACAAGGCCCACGACGAGGCGAACGCCTGTCGCGTCGGCGACCGCGTCCGCATCGTCGAGACCCGGCCGCTCTCGAAGGAGAAGCGCTGGCGCGTGGCCGAGATCCTCGCGCGGGCCGAGTGAGGGGGGCCTCCGGTGATCCAGATGCAGACGCGGCTCACCGTGGCCGACAACACCGGCGCCAAGGAGCTCATGGTCATCCGCGTGCTCGGCGGCTCGAACCGGCGGTACGCGAACATCGGCGACGTCGTCGTGGCGTCGGTCAAGGAGGCCCAGCCGGGCGGGATGGTCAAGAAGGGCGAGGTCGTGCGCGCCGTCATCGTCCGTTCGCGCCAGGGGCTGCGCCGGCCCGACGGCTCGCGCATCCGTTTCGACGAGAACGCGGGCGTGATCCTGCGCGACGACAAGGAGCCGCGGGGCACGCGCATCTTCGGGCCGATCGCGCGGGAGCTGCGCGAGAAGGAATTCGCGCGCATCGTCTCCCTCGCGCCCGAGGTCCTGTGAGGGGAGGCGGGTCGGGCGATGGCGCTCAGACGGATCGGTCCCAGCCGGCCGCGGCCGAAGGCGAAGCCGCTCTCCGTCCGCAAGGGCGACACGGTCGTCGTCATCTCGGGTAAGGACCGCGGCAAGCGGGGGCGCGTCCTGCGCGTCGAGCCGCGCACCGGCCGGGTCGTGGTCGAGGGCGTGAACGTCGTGCGGCGCCACACGCGGCCGAACCCGCCCAAGGTCCTGCAGGGCGGCATCGTCGAGAAAGAGGCGCCGATCGACCGCTCGAACGTCATGGTCGTCTGCCGCAACTGCCACGAGCCGACGCGCGTCGGCACGGCCGTCCTCGAGGACGGCACGCGGGTGCGGCGCTGCCGGCGCTGCGGGGAAGCGCTGTGAGGAGGCGGCGGGATGGCTGAGCTCGAGGACAGGTACCGCACGCGGGTCGTGCCGGAGCTCATGCGGAGGTTCCAGTACCGGAACCCGCTCGAGGTCCCGCGCCTTGTGAAGGTCGTCGTCAACATGGGCGTGGGCGACGCGATCCAGAACCCGCGGCTCATCGACGCCGCGGTGCGCGAGCTCGCCGACATCACGGGCCAGCGGCCGGTCGTGACCCGCGCCAAGAAGTCGATCGCCGCCTTCAAGGTGCGCACGGGCATGGCGATCGGGGTCAAGGTGACGCTTAGGCGCCAGAGGATGTGGGACTTCCTCGAGAAGCTCTTCTTCGTGGCGCTTCCGCGCGTGCGCGACTTCCGCGGCCTCGACCCCGACAGCTTCGACGGGCGCGGCAACTACAGCCTCGGGCTGCGCGAGCAGCTCATCTTCCCCGAGGTCGACTACGACCGGGTCGAGAAGATCCGGGGCATGGACGTGACGATCGTGACGACGGCCCGCACGGACGAGGAGGCGCGCGAGCTCTTGCGCCTTCTCGGCGCGCCCTTCGCCGAGGTCGGCGAGGGCCGTCGCAGCGCGTAAGGAGGCGATCGCATGGCGGCGGAATCCCAGAAGCAGAAGGCCCTCCGCACCCCGCGCTTCCGGGTGCGCCAGCGCAACCGCTGCCGCCGCTGCGGCCGGCCGCGCGCGTACATGCGCCGGTTCGGCCTCTGCCGGCACTGCTTCCGGACGCTGGCGCACCAAGGCCTCTTGCCCGGCGTGAAGAAGGCCAGCTGGTGAGGGGACGGACGTCCGCGAGGGAGGGGGGACGCGCATGAGCATGACGGATCCGATCGCCGACATGTTGACCCGCATCCGCAACGCCAACACGGTGCGGCGGACGACGGTCGACATCCCGGGGTCGAAGGTCAAGCGGGCGATCGCGCAGATCCTGAAGGAGGAGGGGTTCATCGAGTCGTACCAGTGGATCCCCGACTCCAAGCAGGGCACGATCCGCATCCGCCTTCGGTACAGCGACAAGGACCGGGTGATCTCGGGCCTGCGGCGCATCTCGAAGCCGGGCCTCCGGGTGTACGCGAAGAAGGGCGAGATCCCGCGCGTCCTCGGCGGGCTGGGCGTGGCCGTGCTCTCGACCTCGCGCGGCATCATGACCGACCGCCAGGCCCGGCGCGAGGGTGTCGGCGGCGAGGTATTGTGCTACATCTGGTGAGCGCGCAGGGCGCCCGGGGCCCGCAGGGGCGGCCCGGCCGGGCGCCGGAGAGGAGGCGGTAGCGTGTCGCGGGTAGGCAGGCGCCCGATCCCCATCCCCGAGGGCGTGACGGTCGAGATCGAGGGCCGGCGCGTGCGCGTGCGCGGCCCGCGGGGCGAGCTCGCGCGCGAGGTGCCCGAGCCGATCGAGGTCGTGCGCGAGGACGGCCTCCTGCGCGTGACACGCCCCGACGACGAGCGGCGCAACCGGGCGCTGCACGGCCTCGTGCGCACGCTCATCGCCAACATGGTGACCGGCGTCACGGCCGGCTTCGAGAAGACGCTCGAGATCGTCGGCACGGGCTACCGGGCCCAGCTCTCGGGCGCGAAGCTCGTGCTCGTCGTCGGGTACTCCCACCCGGTCGAGATCGAGCCGCCGCCCGGCGTGACGGTCGAGGTGCCGTCCCCGAACACGGTCGTCGTGAAGGGCGCCGACAAGGAGGCCGTCGGCCAGCTGGCGGCGCGCATCCGCAGCGTGCGCAAGCCCGAGCCCTACCTCGGCAAGGGCATCCGCTACCAGGGCGAGCGCGTGCGGCGCAAGGTGGGCAAGACGGGCAAGTGAGGACGGTGGAAGGCCGATGACGACGCGGACCCGGGCCGAGGGGCGGATGCGGCGCCACCGCCGCGTGCGGCGGCGCGTGTTCGGCACGGCCGAGCGGCCGAGGCTCTCGGTGTTCCGCTCGGAGCGGCACATCTACGCGCAGGTGATCGACGACGAGCGGGGCCACACGCTGGCCGCGGCGTCGTCTTTGGAGCCGGAGCTCCGGGGGCGCGCGAAGGGCTCGACCCAGGAGGGGGCGCGCGCCGTCGGCGAGCTCGTGGCCAGGCGCGCCCTCGCGGCCGGGATCCGGAAGGTCGTGTTCGACCGCGGCGGCTACCTCTACCACGGCCGCGTGAAGGCGCTCGCCGACGCCGCGCGCCAGGCGGGGCTCGAGTTCTGAGGAGGGGAGTGGGACCGTGCCCAGGGACCGCGTGAACCCGGACGAGCTCGGGGAGCTCGAGGAGAAGGTCGTCGCCATCAACCGGGTGGCCAAGGTGTACCAGGGCGGCCGGCGCTTCAGCTTCACGGCGCTTGTCGTCGTCGGCGACCGGCGCGGTCACGTCGGGGCCGGGCTCGGCAAGGCCCAGGAGATCCCCGACGCGATCCGCAAAGGCATCGCCGAGGCGAAGAAGAACCTGATCGAGGTGCCGCTCGACGGCACGACGATCCCGCACCAGGTGGAGGTGCGCTACGGGGCGGCGCGCGTCCTCCTGAAGCCGGCGGCCCCGGGCACGGGCGTGATCGCAGGGGGCGCTGTGCGCGCCGTCGTCGAGCTGGCCGGCATCCGCGACGTGCTGTCGAAGTCGCTCGGCACCTCGAACCAGATCAACGTCGTGTGGGCGGCCCACGAAGCGCTCGCCCGGCTCAAGCGGCCGGAGGACGTGGCGCGGCTGCGCGGCCGGCCCCTCGAGGAGCTGACGGGCTGATGGCGGAGCGGCTCGCCGATCTGACGGAAGGACTGCGCCAAAAGCGCCGGAAGCGCGTCGGCCGCGGCGTCGGCTCGGGCCACGGCAAGACTGCGGGCCGCGGCACGAAGGGCCAGAAGGCGCGCTCGGGCGGCGCGAAGGGCCCGGCCTTCGAGGGCGGCCAGACGCCGCTCGTCGGGCGGGTGCCCATGCGCGGCTTCAACCGCAAGCGCTTCGCGCTGCGCTTCGCGACCGTCAACGTCAAGGACCTCAACTGCTTCGAGGACGGCGCGCGCGTCGACCCGGAGGCGCTGCGCCGGGCCGGCCTCGTGACGCGCCTCTGGGACGGCGTGAAGGTGTTGGGCGAGGGGGAGCTCGCGCGGCGCCTCACGGTCGAGGCGCACCGCTTCTCGAAGTCGGCCGAGGAGAAGATCCGGCAGGCGGGCGGCGAGGTCGAGGTGCTGTAGTGGCGACCGCGATGCTCGCCGCTGTCGGCCACGCCTTCAAGCTCGCCGACCTGCGCCGGCGGATCCTCTTCACGCTCGGGATGTTCCTCGTCTACCGCATCGGCGTGCACATCCCGGTCCCGGGCCTCGACCCGCACGTCATCTCCGACCTCATCCGGAGCGGGACGATCTTCGGGCTGCTCGACATCTTCTCGGGGGGCGCGCTCCGCTACTTCAGCATCTTCGCGATGAGCATCATGCCCTACATCAACGCCTCGATCATCATGCAGCTCATGACGATCGCCATCCCGCGCGTCGAGCAGTGGGCGAAGGAGGGCGAGGAAGGCCGGCGGCGCATCACCGAGTGGACGCGCTACCTCACGGTCGTCCTCGGGGCCCTGCAGGCCGTGGGGACGATCTTCCTCATCGAGCGCTCGCGGCCGGGCGCGGTCCTGCGACCGGGGCTTCTCTCGGACATCGTGATCGTCGTGGCGCTCACGGCCGGCACGACCTTCCTCATGTGGGTCGGCGAGCAGATCACCGAGCACGGCATCGGGAACGGCATCAGCCTCCTCGTCTTCGCCGGCATCGTCTCGCGGCTCCCCTCGGGCGCGGGGACGCTCGTCGAGTACCTGACGGGCGGGGTCGTGAGCGTCGTGAGCCTCGTCATCCTCGTGATCGTGGGCCTCGCCGTCATCGCCGGCGTCATCGTCGTGCAGCAGGGCCAGCGGCGCATCCCCGTCCAGTACGCGAAGCGCGTCGTCGGCCGCCGCGTGTACGGCGGCCGCGCGACGCACATCCCGATCCGCGTCAACACGGCTGGCGTGATCCCGGTGATCTTCGCAGCTAGCCTCCTCGCGCTCCCGCAGACGTTCGGCTCGTTCTTCACCTGGCACTGGGTCCAGACGCTCATGAACTTCTTCCGCTTCGGCGGCTTCTGGTACGAGTTCGTCTACTTCTGGCTGATCGTCGCCTTCACGTTCTTCTACACCGCGATCGTCTTCAACCCGCAGGACGTGAGCGAGAACATCCGCAAGTACGGCGGCTTCATCCCCGGCATCCGGCCGGGCCGGCCGACGACCGAGTACCTCGAGCGCGTGCTCGTCCGCGTGACGGTCGTCGGCGCCGTCTTCCTCGGCCTCGTCTCCGTGCTGCCCGCCGTCGTGCCGGGCATCACCAGCATCCCGAACATCTACTTCGGCGGTACGGCGCTCCTCATCGTCGTCGGCGTCTCGCTCGAGACGATGATGCAGATCGAGTCGCAGCTCCTCATGCGCCAGTACCAGGGGTTCCTGCGCTGATGACCGTCCGCGTCGTGCTCCTCGGGCCGCCGGGGGCGGGCAAGGGCACGCAGGCCGAGCGGCTCGCCCGCGCGACGGGGGCCCTGCACGTGGCGACGGGGGACATGTTCCGCCAGGCCGTGCGCGAGGCGACGCCGCTCGGCCGCCTCGCCAAGTCCTTCATGGACCGGGGCGAGCTCGTGCCCGACGACGTCACGGTCGGGCTCGTGCGGGAACGGCTCTCGCAAGAGGACGCGGCGGGCGGCTTCATCCTCGACGGCTTTCCGCGCACGCGCCCCCAGGCGGAGGCGCTCGACCGGCTCCTTTCCGAGCTCGGCCGGCCGCTCACGGCCGTCCTCGAGCTCGCCGTGCCGGACGACGAGGTCGTGCGCCGGCTCTCGGGCCGGCGGGTGTGCGAAGCCTGCGGCCGGAACTACCACGTCGAGTTCGACCCGCCGGCGCGCCCCGGCGTGTGCGACGCCTGCGGGGGCCGGCTCGTCCAGCGCGACGACGACCGCGAGGAGACGGTCCGGCGCCGCCTCGAGGTGTACCGCCGCGACACGCTGCCGCTCCGCGACTTCTACGCCCGGCGGGGCCTTCTGCGGAGCGTCCCGGCTAGCGGCCGGCCGGAGGACGTGACGCGCGCGCTCCTTTCGGCGGCGGGGGTCGAGGGCGCGTGATCATCCTGAAGTCGCGGCGCGAGATCGAACGGATGCGCCAGGCGGGGCGGCTTGTGGCGCGCGTCCTCGCGGAGCTTGGCCGCCGCGTCCGGCCGGGCGTGACGACCGCGGAGCTCGCGAGCTTCGCCGAGGAGTTCATCGTGCGGCACGGGGGCTACCCGACCTTCAAAGGCTACCGCGGCTTCCCGGCCCCGATCTGCGTCGCGCCGAACGACGTCGTCATCCACGGCATCCCGGGGCCGGAGCGGCTGCGCGAGGGCGACATCCTCGGCATCGACGTCGGCGTGACGCTCGACGGCTACGTGGGCGACCGCGCCCACACCTTCCCCGTCGGCGAGGTGGGCGAGCTCGGGCGACGGCTCCTCGAGGCTGCCGAGGCCAGCCTCGCGGCCGGGATCGCCAAGGCGCTTCCCGGCGGCCGCGTCGGGGACATCGGCGCCGCTGTCGAGCGCGTGGCGCGGGAGGCCGGGTTCTCGGTCGTGCGCGAGTACGTCGGCCACGGCGTCGGCCGCGCGATGCACGAGGAGCCGAGCGTCCCCAATTTCGGCCCGCCCGGCCGCGGGCCGCTCCTCAAAGAGGGCATGGTGATCGCCATCGAGCCGATGGTGAACGCCGGGGCGCCCGAGACGGTGACGGACCCCGACGGTTGGACGGTGCGGACGAAGGACGGGTCGCTGTCGGCCCACTTCGAGCACACGGTCGCCATCACCGCCGACGGGCCCGAGATCCTCACGCTCGACGAGGCGGTGTGACGATGCCGGGGGACGCGCCTCCGCCCCTGCCTCCGCCCGGCCGCGTCGTGCGCTCGACGGCCGGGCGCGACCGCGGGACGATGTACGTCGTCGTCGGCCACGAGGGGGACCGCTACCTCCTCGTCGCCGACGGGCGCACGCGGCCGGCGCGGCGGCCGAAGAAGAAGAACCGGCGCCACGTCGAGCTCGTCGGGTGGCACGACGCCCGCTACGACGGCCACTTCACCCGCGGGCGGCCGCCGGCCGACGAGGTGCTGCGGGAGATGCTCTCGGCATGCCAGGCGGGGGAAGGGGGGACGACGTCGGATGGCGCGCAATAAGGACACGATCGAGGTCCAGGGCACGGTCGTCGACCCCTTGCCCAACGGGATGTTCCGTGTGAAGCTCGACAACGGCCACGTCGTCCTCGCGCACGTCTCGGGCAAGATGCGCATGAACTTCATCCGCATCCTGGCCGGCGACCGCGTTACAGTAGAGCTATCGCCCTACGATCTCACGCGTGGACGCATCACGTACCGGTTCCGCGGCTAGGGGGTGGAGCGCGGTGAAAGTACGCCCGTCGGTGAAGAAGATGTGCGAGAAGTGCAAGATCATCCGGCGCCACGGCAGGGTGATGGTCATCTGCGAGAACCCGCGCCACAAGCAGCGCCAGGGGTAGAGGGGGTAGCAGTCGATGGCACGCATCGCCGGCGTCGACCTTCCGCGCGACAAGCGGGTGGAGGCGGCCCTGCCGTACCTCTACGGGATCGGGCCCTCGCTCGCCCGCCGCATCCTCGCGCGCACGGGCGTCCACCCGGACACGCGCGTGCGCGACCTCACCGAGGACGAGGTGGCGCGGCTGCGCGAGGAGATCGAGAAGCACCACAAGGTCGAGGGCGAGGCCCGCGCCGAGGTCCAGCGCAACATCAAGCGGCTCATCGACATCGGCACCTACCGCGGCCTGCGCCACCGGCGCGGGCTGCCGGTGCGCGGCCAGCGGACGAAGACGAACGCGCGCACGCGCAAGGGCCCGCGGCGCACCGTTGGCGTGCGGCGCAAGAAGTGATAGGATAGTCAATCGGCCATAGGGGGAATGCGTCCGGATGCCGAAGACGCGGACGGCGCGCAGACGGCGTGAACGGCGCCACGTCGACCGGGGGATCGCCCACATCCGGTCGACGTTCAACAACACCATCGTGACGATCACCGACCCGGCGGGCAACGCGATCGCCTGGGGCACGGCCGGGACGCAGGGCTTCAAGGGCTCGCGCAAGGGCACGCCGTTCGCCGCGCAGATGGCGGCCGAGGCGGCCGCCCGGCAGGCGATGGAGGCCGGCATGCGCGAGGTCGAAGTGTACGTGAAGGGGCCCGGCTCGGGCCGCGAGGCCGCCATCCGGGCGCTGCAGGCGGCCGGCCTCGAGGTGAGCGTCATCAAGGACGTCACGCCGATCCCCCACAACGGGTGCCGACCGCCCAAGAGGCGGCGGGTCTAAGGAGGCGGCAGGGAGATGGCGAGGTACACGGGGCCCGTCTGCCGCCTGTGCCGGCGCGAGGGCGAGAAGCTCTACCTGAAGGGCTACCGCTGCTACACCGACAAGTGCCCCATCGAGAAGAAGAAAGGGCCGCCGGGCCAGCACCAGCTGGCACGGCGCAAGCTCTCGGAGTACGGCATCCGGCTGCGCACGAAGCAGAAGGCGCGGCGCATCTACGGGCCGCTCGAGCGCCAGTTCCGCCGCTACGTCGAGATGGCGAGCCGCGCGAAGGGCGTGACGGGCGAGCGGCTCATGCAGATCCTCGAGTCGCGCCTCGACAACGTCGTGTTCCGCATGGGGTTCGCGCGCTCGCGGCCGCAGGCCCGGCAGTTCGTGCTGCACGGCCACATCGAGGTGAACGGCCGCCGCGTCAACATCCCCTCGTACCTCGTGCGGCCGGGCGACCGCGTGGCCGTGCGCGAGGGGAGCCGCTCGATGCAGCACTTCCGGGACCTGGCGGCCGGCGACGCCGAGCCGGCGATGGACCCGCCGGCCTGGGTCACGGTCGACCTGGCGGCCTTGTCGGGCGAAGTCCTGCGGCTCCCGGCGCGCGACGAGATCCAGGTGCCCCTCGACGAGAGCCTCATCGTCGAGCACTACTCGCGCTGACAGGCGACCCGCGGAGACGGGGGAGGGACGCGCGTGGCGACGGTCGAGATGGAGCGTCCGACGATCGAGCTTGTCGAGAAGTCGCCCGACGGCCGGTACGGCCGGCTGGTGGTCGAGCCGCTCGAGCGCGGCTTCGGGACGACCTTGGGGAACGCGCTCCGGCGCGTGCTCCTTTCGTCGCTCCCCGGCTCGGCCGTGACCTCCGTCAAGATCGACGGCGTGCTCCACGAGTTCTCGAGCCTTCCGGGCGTGCTCGAGGACGTCACCGACATCATCCTGAACGTGAAGGGCCTCGCGATCCGCACGTACGGCGAGGGGCCCTACACGGTGCGCATCGAGGCCGAGGGCGAGGGGGAGGTCACGGGGGCCGACATCCAGTGCCCCGCCGACGTCGAGATCGTCAACCCCGAGCAGAAGATCGCGACGCTCGACAAGAACGGCCGGCTCGCGATCGAGATGCTGGTCGAGCGCGGCCGCGGCTACTCGCCGGCCGAGCGCAACAAGAAGCCGGACGCGCCGATCGGCGTCATCCCGATCGACGCCATCTTCTCGCCCATCCGGCGCGTCAACTTCACCGTCACCGACACGCGCGTGGGCCAGCAGACCGACTTCGACCGGCTCACGCTCGAGGTGTGGACGGACGGGACGATCGCGGCCGACGAGGCGACGAGCCTCGCGGCGCGCATCCTGACGGAGCACCTCGCGCTCTTCGTCGGGCTGGCGGGCCCGGTCGAGGGCCTTGAGCTCATGGCCGACAAGGAGGCGAGCGAGCGCGACCACCTGCTCGAGCGGAGCATCGAGGAGCTCGACCTCTCGGTGCGCTCGTTCAACTGCCTGAAGCGGGCCGGCATCAACACGATCGGGGAGCTCATCGCCAAGACGCCCGAGGACATGATGAAGGTCCGCAACCTCGGCAAGAAGTCGCTCGAGGAAGTCGAGGAGAAGCTCGCCGCGCTCGGGCTTCACCTCCGCCAGAGCGAGGACTGACGACCGGGAAGGAGGCGGGGCCGTGGCCTACGCGAAGCTCGGGCGACCGCGGGACGCGCGCCGCGCCCTCTTTCGCAGCCTGATCACCGCCCTCTTCCGCCACGAGGCGATCGTGACGACCGAGGCCAAGGCGCGCGAGGTCGACCGGCTGGCGGAGAAGCTCATCACGAAGGCGAAGGCGGGCGACCTGCACGCGCGCCGCCAGGCGGCGGCCGTGCTCCTCGACGAGGACGTCCTGAAGAAGCTCTTCGACACCCTCGCGCCCCGCTACGCCGAGCGGCCGGGCGGCTACACGCGCATCCTCCGCCTCGGCCCGCGGCGCGGCGACGGCGCGCCGCTCGTGCGGCTCGAGCTCGTCTAGCCGCGATGGCGGCCGTGATCGAGGCCGAGGGCCTGCGCCACGCCTACCCGGACGGACGGGGCGGCGCGGTGCGGGCCCTCGACGGCGTCTCGCTCTCGCTCGCGGCCGGCGAGTGGCTCGCGGTCGCGGGCGCGAACGGCTCCGGCAAGTCGACGCTCGCGAAGGCGCTGAACGGCCTCCTCGTCCCCGACGAGGGCGAGGTGCGCGTCCTCGGCCGCTCGACCCGCGACCCGGACGGCCAGCGGGCGGCGCGCCGCCACGTCGGGATCGTCTTCCAGAACCCGGACAACCAGATCGTCGCGCCCGTCGTGGCCGACGACGTCGCGTTCGGGCCGGAGAACCTCGGCGTGCCGGGCCCGGAGATCGGCCGGCGGGTCGAGGACGCCCTCTCCGCCGTCGGCCTCTGGGAGCTGCGGGACGAGCCCTCGGCGGGCCTCTCGGGCGGGCAGAAGCAGAGGCTCGCGATCGCGGGCGCCCTCGCCATGCTGCCCCAGGCGATCGTCTTCGACGAGGCCACCTCGATGCTCGACCCGGTCGGCCGCCAGTCGGTCGTCGCGACGGTGAAGGAGCTCCGTCGCACGCGCGGCCTCGCCGTCGTGTGGATCACGCATCACCTCGAGGAGGCCGCCCTCGCCGACCGCGTCCTCGTCCTGGCCGCCGGCCGCGTCGCCCTCGAAGGGGCGCCCGGGGAGGTCCTCCCGCGCGCCGCCGAGCTCGCCGCGCTCGGCCTTGCGCCGCCGCCGGCCGTGGCCGTGGCCGAAGGGCTTCGGGAGGCGGGGCTGGCCGTGCCCCAGGGGGTCGTCACCCTGGAAGGGCTGGTGGACGCCCTCTGCCCATTTCCGTCGAGCACCTGAGCTTCCGGTACGAGCGGGCCGGCCGGAGAGGGCCCTTGGCCCTCGACGACGTGACGCTCGCGATCGGGGACGGCGAGCGGATCGGGCTCGCCGGCGCGACGGGCTCGGGTAAGACGACGCTCGCCCTGCACTTGAACGGCCTCCTCCAGCCGACGGCAGGCCGCGTCGTCGTGTCCGGCCGCGACACCACGGGCCGCGGCCTCTCGCGGCGCGAGCGGGCGAGGTTGCGGCTCGAGCTCCGCCGCACCGTGGGGGTCGTGTTCCAGTACCCGGAGGCGCAGCTCTTCGAGGAGACCGTCTTCGACGACATCGCCTACGGCCCGCGCAACCTCGGCCTGCCCCCGGACGAGGTGCGCGCGCGCGTCGCGCGGGCGATGAAGGACGTGGGGCTGCCCGAGTCGCTTGCGGGCCGCTCGCCCTTTCAGCTCTCGGGCGGGCAGATGCGCCGAGTGGCGATCGCGGGCGTCCTCGCCATGGACCCCGAGGTGCTCGTGCTCGACGAGCCCTCGGCCGGGCTCGACCCGGCCGGCCGACGCGCGCTCCTCGAGATCGTCCGCCGCTGGCAGTCGTCGGGGCGACGGCCGCGGACGCTCGTCTACGTCTCGCACCGCATGGAGGAGATGGCCGAGCTCTGCGACCGCATCGTCGTCCTCGCGCGCGGGCGCGTCGTGGCCGACCTCCCGCCCCGGGAGCTCTTCGCCTCGGGCCGCGACCTCGCGCAATTCGGCCTCGAGCCGCCCTTCGCGGCCGAGCTCTGCCGGCGGCTCAGGGCCTGCGGCTGGCCGCTTCCGGGCGACGTGGTGCGGCCGGAGGAGGCGGTGCGCGCGATCGCGGAGGCGAAAGGGCGCGCCCGGGCGGGTCGGCGCCGATGAGGGACCTCACGCTCGGCCAGTTCCTGCCCGGCCGGAGCGCCCTTCACCGGCTCGATGCGCGCGCCAAGCTCGTGGCCGTCGCGTTTCTCATCGTGGCGCTCTTCTCGGTCCGCCACCCGGCCGGCTACCTCGTCGCGTTCGCGCTCGTCGCCCTCGCCACCTGGCTCGCCCAGGCGCCGGTCGGGGCCATCCTGAGGGGGCTCCGGCCGATCCTGGTCCTCCTCGTCATCACGGCCGCGATCAACGCCGTCTCGATCCCGGGCGAGCCGGTCGCGCGCCTCGGGCCTCTCGCGCTGAGCCGCGAGGGGCTCTCCGTGGCCGCCGCGCTCGGCGTGCGGCTCGTCCTCCTCGTCTGGGCCACGACGCTCCTCACGCTCACGACCTCGCCCATGGCGTTCACCGACGGCCTCGAGCGGATCTTCTCGCCCGGCAAGCGCCTCGGCCTCCCCGTGCACGAGGTGGCGCTCATGATGTCGATCGCGCTCCGCTTCATCCCGACGATGTTCGAGGAGGCGGACCGCATCATGAAGGCACAGATGGCGCGCGGGGCCGACTTCGAGTCGGGGTCGCTCCTTCGGCGGGCCCGGCAGCTCGTGCCGGTCTTGGTGCCGCTCTTCGTCGCCTCGTTCCGGCGGGCCGAGGAGCTCGCCCTCGCCATGGAGGCGAGGGGCTACGCGGGAGGCGAGGGGCGGACGCACTTCCGCGAGCCGGCCTTCACGGCCCGGGACGGCCTGGCCGTGGCCGTGACGGCCCTTTTCTGCGTCGTCGCCGCCGGCTGGGGGCGGCTCTGGGGATGACGGAGCCCCTCGCCGCGCGGCCGGGCGACCTTCTCCTGGTCCTCGCCTACCGCGGGACGCGCTTTCACGGCTACGAGCGGCAGGCGAAGGGCGAGGCCACCGTGCGCGGGACGCTCGAGGAAGCGCTCTCGGAGCTCGCTGGCCGGCCGGTCGCGACCGTCGCCGCCGGGCGCACCGACCGAGGCGTGCACGCGGCCGCCCTGCCCGTCCTCGCGCGCGGGCCGTTCGCGCTCCCCCCCGAGCGCGTCCCGCCGGCGCTCAACGCGCGCCTCCCGGAGGACCTCGCCGTCGTCCTGGCTAGAACGGCTCCGCCCGGCTTCCACCCGCGGCGCGACGCGATCAGCAAGACGTACGTCTACAACATCTGGACGGCCGACCACCCCTCCCCCTTCTGGCGGCCGTTCGCCTGGCTGCGGCCGGGGCCCCTCGACCGTGAGGCGCTCGCCCGAGCCTGCGCCGCGCTTTCGGGCACGCACGACTTCCGCGCCTTCGGCCGGGCCGGACGGCCGGTCTGGGGTGCGGTGCGCCGGGTCGAGCTGGCCGTGTCGGCGCGCGGCCCGCTGGTAACCCTCTGGGCCGAGTCGCGAGGCTTCCTTTACAAGATGGTCCGCTCGCTCGTCGGCACGCTGGTCGAGGTGGCGCGCGGCGCGCTGACGCTCGAGGCGCTCGGCGAGATCGTCCGGGGCGCGCGGCCGGCCGGGCCGACGGCGCCGCCCGAGGGGCTCACGCTCGTCTCGGTCCGCTACCCCTTCGCCGAGTTCCGCGGGGAGGACTTCGTTGACTTGTTGCCGCCCCGTCCCTAGAATGTCTTCGTGTCTTCACAAGGCGGTGCGATCGCGATGGCCTACGACGGTCGGACCTACCGCGACAAGGGCGAGCCGGGGGCGCGTCGCTGGTACGTCGTCGACGCGAAGGGGCTCGTGCTCGGCCGGCTCGCGAGCGAGATCGCCCGCGTCCTGCGCGGGAAGCACAAGCCCACGTTCACGCCCGGCGTCGACACGGGCGACCACGTGATCGTCGTGAACGCCCGGGAGGTCCGCCTCACGGGGCAGAAGCCGAAGAAGAAGATCTACTACCGCCACTCGGGCTGGCCGCGCGGTTTGAAGGCCATGGACTACGAAGCCTTCCTCGCGCGCTGGCCCGAGCGCGCCGTGCGGAAGGCGGTGGCGGGGATGCTTCCCCGCACGCCGCTCGGCCGGCGCATGCTGAAGAAGCTCCGCGTCTACGCGGGGCCGGAGCACCCGCATGCGGCGCAGAAGCCGGAGCCCCTTCCGCTCCGGCGCATTCGGAAGGCGCGCGAGCTCGCTTCGCGCGCCGCGGAGGAGGCCTAGCCGGTGCCGGTCGCCGTCGGAAGCCGGCGCGTCCCCTTCGGCTCGCGCGGCGAGTACCGGGGTACCGGCCGCCGCAAGGAGGCGGTGGCGCGCGTGCGCCTCGTCGCGGGCACGGGGCGCGTCACCGTGAACGGGCGCCCGCTCGAGGACTACTTCCCGCAGGTCGGTCACCGGGAGACGGTCCTCGCCCCGCTCGCAGCCGTTCAGGCGAACGACCGCTTCGACGTCCTCGCCAAGGTCGAGGGGGGCGGCCTCACGGGCCAGGCGGGGGCGCTCCGCCACGGGATCGCGCGCGCGCTCTGCCAGGCCGAGCCCGACTGGCGCGCGGTCCTCAAGAAGGCGGGCTTCCTGACTCGCGACGCGCGCGTCAAGGAGAGGCGCAAGTACGGTCTGAAGAAGGCCCGCAAGGCGCCGCAGTTCTCGAAGCGTTAGGCCCCGCCGAGCCCGTCCCTCCCCGTCCGCGCAAGGCAGAGCCCTGCATGGCCGAGCCGGCCCCGGCATAGGGGAGGCCGGGGGCCGCCTTCGTGGGTCGTGCGCGTGCGCGACACCTTCTCTGGCTCGCCGGCCTGGCCATCGCCGTCGCCGTCTACCTGGCCGTCCTCGGGCGCGCGGCGAGATCGGCCGAGGCCGGGGCGGAGGCGGCCGAGGCCCTCGCCTTCGCGCGCTCGTTGGCCGGCTTGCGCGTCGTGGGGGCCCCCCCCCCCCCCCGCCCCCCCCCCCCCGCCCCCCGGGCGGGGGGGGGGGGCCGCGGCCCCCCCCA
>JADGHG010000065.1 GCA_019689585.1 Clostridia bacterium | reverse complement strand
GCCATCGCCCTCGCGTCGGCAGCCGCCGGCGCGGGGGCGATGCGCATTCAGGGGGTGGTGAGGCTGGATCTCTCGGGGGTCGTCGGCACGCCGGACGTAAAGGCGCTCGGCGCCGGGCTCTCCGCGCTCGCCGTCGTCGAGCGGGCGCTCGCGACGAATCTCGCCAATGCGGAGACGCCGGGGTACCGCGCGCAAGTGGTCGACTTCCAGGAGGCCTTCGCCCGGGCGCTCGCAGGAGGCGACCCGGCGGCGGCCGCGCGCACGTCGCCCGTCGCCTATGCGCAGAACGGCAACGGCGTCGACCTGGACGAGCAGATGGTGAAGCTCACCGAGATGGGGCTCCAGTACCAGGCGGCAAGCCGCATGCTCGCGCTCGCCTTCGGCCGGCTCCACACCGCCATCACAGGGAGGTCTTCGTGACATGGGGCTCTTCACGCCGATCGACATCAGCGCCTCGGGGCTCACGGCCGAGCGGCTCCGGCTCGACCTCATCGCGAACAACCTCGCGAACGCCCAGACGACGCGCACGCCCGGCGGCGGCCCCTACCGGCGTCAGCTGCCCGTCTTCGTGCCGGGCGGCGTCGCCGGGGACGCGCTCCTGCCCGGGCCCGTCCCCGTGACGGTCGCCGCCTCGCGGCTTGCGAGCTGGGCTTCCGGCCTCGGCGTCGCGGTCGTCGGCATCGTCGAAGACCCGCGCCCGGGCCCCCTCCGCTACGACCCGGCCAACCCGGACGCCGACGCCGAGGGGTACGTCCGCCTCCCCAACGTCGACCCGACGGCCGAGATGGTCGACCTCGTCGCGGCCTCGCGCGCGTACGAGGCGAACGTCCAGGCGCTCTCGGGCGCCCGCTCCGTCTTCCAGGCGGCGCTCGAGATCGGGCGGGCGTGAGGCGGCCGTGAGCTGCGCATGGAGGTGGCGGCCGTGACGGGCCCCGTCGCACCGTCGGGCGGCATCCCGCTCTGGGAGCCGGGTTCGCGCATCGCCGGCCCCGGGTCGGCCCAAGGCGGGGACGCCTCGCCCAAGCCGGCCGCGGGCGAAGGGCCCGGCTTCCTCGCCGAGCTGCAGAAGGCGCTCTGGCAGGTCAACGCCTTCCAGCTGGAGGCACAGGCGGCGGGACAAGCCCTGGCCTCGGGCTCGGTCGACGACGTGGCGAAGGCGATGATCGCGGCCCAGAAGGCGAGCCTGGCCCTCGAGCTGACGGTCGAGGTCCGCAACCGCGCGATCGAGGCCTACCAGGAAGTCATGCGCATGCAGATCTAGCGGGGGTGAGGGCGGATGGCCGCGACGCGCGAGGTGGTCGAGAAGGCGGTCGAGCGGGCGCGCCAGGCGACCCGCGGCTGGTCGCGCCCCGAGCTCGTGCTCGCGGCCGGCCTGGCTTTGGCCCTGGCCGTCTCGGCCGCGCTCTACCTCTCCTTGCGGGGGTCGTCCGACTACGCGCCCCTCTTCACCGGCCTCTCGCCGGCCGACGCGGCCGCCGTGGTGAGCCAGCTCGAGTCCCAGAACGAGCCCTACCGCCTCGACGACCAGGGCGGCACGATCCTCGTGCCGAGGCCGGACGTGTACCGGCTTCGGATCGATCTGGCGGCGCAGGGCATCCCGAGCTCGGGCACGGTCGGCTTCGAGGTGATGGACAAGCTCGGCCTGGCCGCGACCGACTTCGACCGTCAGGTGGCGCTTCTGCGCGCCACGCAGGGCGAGCTCGAGCGGACGATCGACCAGATCGACGGCGTCCGCGCCTCGCGCGTCCACGTCGTCATGTCGCAGCCCGACGCGCTCGGCCGCGCCTCTCAGCCGGCGACGGCGGCCGTGCTCGTCGAGATGGAGCCCGGGCGGGCTCTCGACGCGCGGACGGTCCAGGGCATCGTGCACCTCGTCGCCGCGAGCGTGCCGGGGCTTGCGCCCGAGCGCGTGACGGTCCTCGACCAGACGGGGCGCATCCTCTCGACCCCGAGCGAGGCCGACGAGGCCACGCTCGCCGCCGACGGCAACCTGGCGCTCGAGGCCAAGTTCGAGCGCGACCTCGAGTCGCGGCTCACGTCCTTCCTCTCGCAGATCTTCGGACCGGGCAACGTCGCGACGCAGGTCGCGGCCCAGCTCAACTTCGACCGGACGACGACCGAGTCGGACCTTTTCACGGCGCCCGCGGGAAGCGCGCCGGGCGCCGGGCTTCTGCGCAGCATCCAGGAGCTCCAGACCTCGCTCTCCGGCCAGGGCGGCACGGGCGGCGTTCCGGGGGACAGCAACTTCCCGACCTACCCTGCCGTGCCGGGCGGCACGCAGACGACGAACTCGACCGAGACGCAGTCGACGCGCAACTACGAGCTGAACGAGGTCAAGACGACGACCCAGGTGGCGCCCGGGACGGTCGAAAGGCTCCAGGTCTCGGTGGTCGTCAACAAGCCGCTCACCCCGCAGGAGGAGCAGCAGGTGCGCGACATCGTCTCCGCCGCGGTCGGCGCCGACCCGGCCCGGGCCGACGTCATCTCGGTGACGAGCATGCCCTTCGACCGCAGCCTCCTCGAGGGGTTCGGGCCGTCGGAGGCCGGCGGCGCGCCGTCGGCGGCGCCGATCCCGGTCTGGGCCTACGGCGCGGCCGCGGCGGCGCTCCTCCTCCTCGTGCTCGCGCTCGTCCTCGTCCTGCGCCGGCGCCGGCGGCCGGCCGAGGTGCCCGACGAGGAGGCGCTCCTCGCCATGCTGCGGGCCCGCGAGGCCGAGGCCGAGGGTGCGAAGGCCCCGTCCGAGGAGGAGGCGCTGCTCTTCGACCTGCGCGAGCACGCGCGCGGCCGGCCGGACCTCGTGGCCCGCACCCTGCGGGCCTGGATGGCGGAGGAGGGATGAGCGTGGCCGTCACCGAGGTCCAGCGGCGCCCGCGCCTCACGGGCCGGCAGAAGGCGGCCGTCTTCCTCATCGCGCTCGGCCCCGAGGTCTCGGCCCAGGTGATGAAGCAGCTCAGCGAGGACGAGATCGAGGCGCTGACGCTCGAGATCGCCAACGTGCGCCGGGTCGACCCCGAGGTGCGCACGGAAGTCTTGAACGAGTTCCGCGAGCTCACCAAGGCGCAGATGTACATCGACCAGGGCGGCATCGCGTACGCGCGCGAGATCCTCGAGAAGGCCCTCGGCCCCGGTCGCGCCAACGAGGTGATCGAGCGGCTCACGGCCACGCTCCAGGTGCGTCCGTTCGAGTTCGTCCGCCGGAGCGACCCCGGCCAGATCCTGAACTTCATCCAGAACGAGCACCCGCAGACGATCGCGCTCATCATGGCCTACCTGAACCCGGAGCAGGCGGGCGCCGTGCTCTCGGCGCTGCCGCCCGAGCGGCAGGTCGACATCGCCCGGCGCGTGGCCGTCATGGACACCACCTCGCCCGACGTCATCCGCGAGGTCGAGGAGGTCCTGCAGGAAAGGTTCGCCGAGTTCGTCACCGAGGGCGCGGCGCGGGTGGGCGGCATCGAGACGATCGTCGCCGTCCTGAACCGCGTCGACCGCCAGACGGAGCGGACGATCATCGAGAGCCTGGAGTCGGCCGACCCCGAGCTCGCCGACGAGATCAAAAAGCGCATGTTCGTCTTCGAAGACCTCGTCCTCCTCGACGACCGCTCGCTCCAGCGCGTCCTGCGCGAGATCGACCTGCAGCAGGACCTGCCGCTCGCCCTCAAGGTGGCGAGCGACGAGGTCAAGGCCGTCATCCGCCGCAACCTCTCCGAGCGCGCGCAGGCCAACCTCGAGGAGGCCATCAGCTACCTGGGGCCGGTGCGGCTGCGCGACGTCGAGCAGGCCCAGCAGCGCATCGTGGGCGTCGTCCGCCGGCTCGAGGAAGAGGGCGAGATCGTGATCAGCCGGGGTGGCGAAGATGAACTGGTGGTCTGAGCCGCCGGCCCCGCCCGAGGTGCGCCCGCCCGTCTGGAGCGAGCTCGACCGCGGCGGCACGGCTCCCTCCGGCGCGCCGGCCGAAGGCGGCGCCGACGAGGGCGAGGCCCACGCGCGGCGCGTCGAGGCCGAGGTCGCAGAGCGGCTTAGGGCGGCACGGGCGGCGGCGCGGGCCGAAGGCTTCGCCGAGGGCGTGCGCGCCGGGGAGGAGGCGCTCGCGCGGGCGCGGGCGCTCCGCCAGGAGCTCGAGGAGGAGAGGGCCCAGCTGCGCGCCTGGCTCCTCGAGCGCACGTCCCGCCTCGAGGAGGCGGCCCTCGAGCTCGCCCAGAGCCTCGCCGAGGCGGCCCTCGCGCGGGAGCTGGCCGAGCCCGGCCGCGCGGCGCTCGCCGAGGCGGGGCGGCTCCTCCGCCGGGGGGGCGAGGGCGCCGCCGTCGTGCGCGTCGCCCCCGAGGCCGCCTCGGTCGTGCGCGAGGCGCGCGCCGAGCTGGGGGAGGACGTGACGGTCGAGGCCGACCCCTCGATCGCCCCGGGCGACGCCGCCGTCGAGCGGGCCGGCGGGACGCTCGTCTCGGGTCCCGTCTGGCGCTGGCGCCGCCTCGTACGCGCGCTGCGGGAGGAGGTGCCCGACCATGGCGGTGCCTGACTGGGCGGCCGTGCGCGACCCGGTCGCGGGTCTCTCTCTGCGCGTGGGCCGGGCCGTCGCCCGGTTGACGCCGGTCGGCCGCGCGGGGCGCGTGGAGGAGGCCGTCGGCCTCGTGATCGCGGCGCGGGGGCCGGACGCGCGCGTCGGCGAGCTCTGCCGCATCACCCCGTCGGGCTCGGCTGCGGCCAAGCCGGACGCCCCGGCACCTGAAGGCGGCCGGCCGGACGCGGCGGTCGGCGCGCAAGACGACGAGATCCTCGCCGAGGTCGTCGGCTTCCGCGGCGGGCGGACGCTTCTCATGCCGCTCGGACCCATCTCGGGGATCGCGCCCGGCATGCGGGTGGAGGCGCTCGACCGCGAGCTCACCGTCCGGCTCGGGCGCGGCATGCTGGGCCGGGTCGTGGGCGCCCTCGGCGAGCCGATCGACGGCGGACCCAGCTGGCCGGTCGAGGAGGAGCGGCCGCTTTCGGGCGAGCCCCCCCGTGCGCTCGAGCGTCCGGCCATCTGCGAGCGCCTCTCCGTGGGCGTGCGGGCGCTCGACCATCTCCTCACCTGCGGGCGCGGCCAGAGGCTCGGCATCTTCGCGGGCAGCGGGGTCGGCAAGAGCACGCTCCTCGGCATGATCGCCCGCAACACGGAGGCGCCCGTGGCCGTCCTCGCGCTCGTCGGCGAACGAGGACGCGAGGTGCGGGAGTTCCTCGACCACGAGCTCGGCGAGCGCGGCCGCGAGAAGGCGGTCGCGGTCGTCGCGACGAGCGACCAGCCGCCCCTCCTGCGCGTGAAGGCGGCCGAGACGGCGACGGCGATCGCCGAGTTCTTCCGCGACCGGGGGCAGGACGTCGTCCTCCTCATGGACTCCCTCACGCGGTATGCGCTGGCGCTCCGGGAGGTCGGCCTCGCGGCGGGCGAGCCCCCGACGACGCGGGGGTACACGCCGGGCGTCTTCGCCGCGCTTCCGCGCCTCCTCGAGCGGGCCGGCACGGCGGCGCGCGGCTCGATCACCGGCTTCTACACGGTGCTCGTCGAAGGCGACGACCTGAACGAGCCGATCAGCGACGCCGTGCGCGGGCTCCTCGACGGCCACGTCGTGCTCTCGCGCCGGCTCGCGAGCGAAAACCACTTCCCGGCCATCGACGTGCTCGAGAGCGTCAGCCGGCTGATGCCGAAGGTGGCCGATCCCGAGACGCAGCGGCTCGCGGCCGAGGCGAGGCGCCTTCTCGCCGTCTACCGCGACGCGGCCGACCTCATCCAGGTCGGGGCCTACCGCGTGGGCACCGATCCGGACGTCGACCGCGCCATCGCCGTGCGGCCGAGGCTCCTCGAGTTCCTGCGCCAGGAGCCGCGCGAGCCGTCGGGTCCGCGCACGCTGGCCGACGTGCTGTCGGGGGCGGCGGCTCCCGAGCCCAGAGGGGGCGAGGCCCGATGAAGCGCTTCCGCTTCCGCCTGGAGCGGCTCTCGCACCTGGCCGCGGCCGAGAAGCGCGTGAAGGGGAGCGAGCTCGCCGAAGCCCGCCGCGCGCAGGCCGAAGCCGAGGCCGAAGCCGAGGAGCGCCGGCGCGTGCTGGCCCAGGCCCGCGCCGAGTGGCGGAAGAGGGCCGAGGACGGCGAAGAGGCCGAGCTCCTCCTCGCCGCCGACGCCTGGCAGGGACGGGCGGCCGAAGGCGCGCAAGAGGCCGCGCGCCAAGCCGAGGAACGGGCCGACGAGGTCGAGGAGCGAAGGGCGGAGTGGCTTCGCGCCTACCGCCGCCTCTCGGTCCTCGACCGGCTGCGCGAACGCCAGAAGGAGCGCCACGCGCTCGAGGTCGCCCGCCAGGACCAGGCGGCGCTCGACGACGAGGCGAGCCACCGGAAGGGAGGTGAGTCGATGTGGATCTGACCGAGATCGTCGCGGCCCTCGCCGGGCCTCGGCCGGGGTCGGACAAGACCGGCCTTCCTTCGGACGCGGCGGACGGCCTCAGCTGGCAAGGCGCCCTCGCGGCCGCACTGGGGGCGCTCCTCGCAGGGGCGGCGCCGTTCGCCCCCGCGCCGGGAGCGTCGGCCCAGGCGGCGGCCGGCCGGCCCGAAGACGGTGCCGGCCGTACCGCGGCGGACGGGCTCGCGGCGGTGTCCGCGGTGGACGGGCCTGCTCCGGCGGGCGCGGCCGGGGCCGGGGTCGAGGCGTCTCCCCCGGCGGACCCGGCGCCGGCGGCCGCTTCCGGGGCCGCCCCGGCGGGATCGGCGAGCGCGAAAGCGAGGCCCGCGGGCGCGGGCGCGGACGAGGCGGCCGCTTCCGCCGCGGCGAGCGAAGCCTTTGGGACGGCGCGCGCCGTGGCCGGAGCACGGGCGCTTCCGCCCGCACCTCTCGTCGTCGCGCCCACCGGCGGCAAGGCGGGAGGCCCGGGCGCGACCGTGAAGGCGACGGCGGACGGCCTCGCCGGGCCGTCGGCCGGGGCGCCCGGACCAGCGCCCGGCCGAGTCGCGCGGCTGGGGGCGGCCGGGAGGGCGGCGGACGCGGCCGGACCGGCTGGGGCGCCCGCGCCCGCGATGCCGCAGATGCTTGGAGCGACGGGCGCGCGTTCGGCGCCTCTCGGCCCGGTGGGCGCCGCAGGCGTCGGCCTCGAGCCGACCGGCGGGGCCCCGCAACCGGCCCTGGCCGGCCTCGACGAAGCGGGGCCGGGCGGTTCCGCGAGCGGGCCTTTCGGCGGCTCGTCCCACGGAGCCGGGACCGGGACCGGCGCGGTCCAGGTGGCGCCGGCGACGGTCCAGGCGGCCGCTCCCGACCCTGCCCCGGGCGTGGAGGCCTCGACGGGAGCGGCGGGGTCGGCCGACGGTCCGCCGCAGACGGCGCCGGCCCTCGGCCTCGCGGGTGCGCGGCCCTACCACCCGGGTGCCACGTCTCGCGCGGACGCCGCCCTCGCGCCCGACGGGGGAGGCGTCCCGGGGCACGCCTGGGAGGGGACCGCTCGGCGAGGCGGCGAGAGCGATCCGGGCGCGCCTCCCGCGAGTCTCGCGCCGCCCGGCCCGGCCGACGCGCCGGTGAGCCTCGTGCGGGATGTGTCCGTCGACACGGGCGGCGGCGTGCGGCCGGCGGCGACGGCCGTCCACGCGTCCCGGGCCGACCTTGGGGCGATCCCCGGCCCGGCCGCTTCCGGAGCCGTCCTCCACGCGGACGGGACGGGCGAGGCGGTGTGGCAGGGCCGGCTCGACGCCGGGCCGCTCGGACCCCTCACCGTGCGCGTGGCCGTCCACGCGCAGGCGGTGCACGCCCACCTCGAGGCGCTCCCCGACGCCGTGCCCACCCTCCGTCTCACGGCGCCCGCGCTCGCCGAAGCGCTCCGGACGGACGGGCTCCTCCTCGCGCAGTTCTCCGTGCGGGCGGATGCCGGCCGCGGGGACTTCCCGGCGACGAGCGACGGACGGCGCGGCGCGGCCGGCGGGGAGAAGAGGACGATCGAGGCCGTGGCGGGTGTGGTGCCGGCCGCGCACGCGGCCGGACGCGGGGCCGCCCACGGGGCGGGCCTCTGCGAATGGCGGATGTGAAAGGAGGTCGTTCGATGGGCGATGCGATCGCAGGCGTCGGCGGAGCGGCGGCGCCGTCCGCGACCGGGGCGGCGCCGGGTCAGGCCGGCCGCGTGGCCGACCAGCTCGGCTCGCTCGGCAAGGACACCTTCATGGCGCTCCTCGTCGCGCAGCTCAAGTACCAGAACCCGCTCGAGCCGACGGACAGCATGGACTTCGTCAACCAGCTGGCGATGTTCAGCATGCTCGAACAACTCCAGGCCATCCGCCAGGACCTCGACGACTTGCGAGCGTCGGCGGCCTCGGGCACGGGCGCGGCCGGGACGGCGGGGACGCCGCCTTCGGACGGAGGAGGTGCGGGGTCGTGACGGAGCCGCTTGCCGGCGTCGGGCGCGCGCACGAGGCGACGGGGGCCGGGGCGGCCCACGGCCTCGCGCCGAAGGCGGCCCGGCCGGAGGTCCAGGGTCGGGGAGGGGCGTCGTTCGCCGACGTGTTCCGCCGCGAGCTCGCGGCCGGCGACGCGCGTCCCGCCGAGCCGCCCGCTCGGCCCCTCGTCTTCTCCGCCCACGCCGCGGCGCGCATGCGGCAGGCCGGCCGCGCGCCGAGCCCGGCCGAGGTGGCCGAGCTCTCGGCCGCCCTCGCGCGCGTCGCCGCGCGAGGCGGCCGGCAGTGTATCGCCGTCCTGCCGGACGCCGTCTACCTCGTCCACGTGCCGACGCGGACCGTCGTGACGGTCGTCACGGCGGGCCGCATGGGGGAGGGGGTCTTCACGGGGATCGACAGCGCCGTCTTCACCGGCGCGGCAGGGCTGGACCGCCAGGCGGGGGCCCGGCCGCCCGTCCGCGATGCGAACGAGGGAACCGACTTGAAGGAGGCGGTCGCGCCATGATGCGCGCTCTCTTCTCCGGCGTCTCCGGCCTGCAGAACCACCAGGTGCGGATGGACGTCGTGGCGGACAACATCGCGAACGTCAACACGATCGGCTACAAGGCGAGCCGCGTGCTCTTCGCCGAGGCCATGGCCCAGATGCTGCGGGGCGCCGGCGCTCCGCAGACGTCCGTCGGCGGCACCAACCCGATGCAGGTCGGGCTCGGCGTCCAAGTCGCGGCCATCGACGCGATCCTGAGCCCAGGCAGCACGCAGACGACGGGCGTCAACACCGACATGGCGATCGACGGCGCAGGCTACTTCGTCCTGCAGACGGCCGAGGGCCTCGCCTTCACGCGGGCGGGCGCCTTCTCGCGGGACGCCCAGGGCTACCTCGTCGCGCCCGACGGCTCGCGCGTCCTCGGCTGGCAGGCCGACGCCACGGGCACCCTGCCGACCCTCGACGCGACCAACCTCGGACCGATCCAGATCGACGAGGCGACGACCTTGCCCGCGATCGCGTCGACCCAGGCCGTCTTCACCGGCAACCTCGACGCCCAGACGGCCACGGGGGCCACCTTCAGCTCGACCGTCGTCGTCACCGACTCGCTCGGCGTCCAGCACACGCTCGTCCTCACCTTCACGAAGACGGCGACGCCGAACGAGTGGGACTGGAGCCTCGCCGACAGCGCCAACCCGTCGATCCCGCTCGTCACCTCGGGCGCCAACCCGCTCACCTTCGACACGAGCGGCCAGGTGACGGCGAACGGCACCTTCGCCTACACGTACGCGCCGGGCGGCGGCGCGGCCAACATGCCGCTCAACTTCGACCTGACCCGGCTCACGCAGTACGCCGAGGCCTCGGGCGTGCACGGCGAGGCGGACGGCCACGGGCCCGAGCGTCTCGCGAGCCTCGGGGTCGACGCGAGCGGTACGATCACCGGCACCTTCTCGGGCGGGGACACGCTCGTCCTCGGCCGCGTGGCGCTCGCGACCTTCACGAACCCGGCCGGACTCACGCGCGTCGGCGGGAACCTCTTCCAGTCGTCGGCCAACTCGGGCGACCCGGACATCGGCGCGCCCGGGACCGGCCCGCGCGGGCTCGTCATCCCCGGGAGCGTGGAGATGGCGAACGTCGACCTGGCGCAGCAGTTCACCGACATGATCACGACCGAGCGCGGGTTCCAGGCCAACGCCCGCATCATCACGACGGCGGACGAAATGCTGCAGGAGCTCGCCAACCTGAAGCGCTGACGGCCGGCCGGCCCGGGGGGGGGGGGGGGGGGCCCCCCCCCCGCGGGGGGGGGCGGGGGGGGGGGGTTTAAAAAAAAAGAGCGGGGGGCC
>JADGHG010000064.1 GCA_019689585.1 Clostridia bacterium | reverse complement strand
AAACTGTACATCTTAATGCGACCCTACCCCCTGCCCGGCGCCCTGGCGCGGTCGGCGCGCCAGGGCGCCGCCCGGCCGTCGGAGGGAGGTCCAGGCCATGGCGCGGTCCCTGCGGCTTTTCGTCCTCGAGCCCGACGACGACCGGCGGCAGGCGATCGCGGAGCTCGTCCGCCGGTCGCCCGCCTTCGCCCTCGCCGGGGCGGCCGGCCGGCTCGAGGAGGCCCTCGCCGCCTGGCCGCGCGAAGGCTGCGACGCGGCGCTCGTCGCCGACGCGGTCGTCTACGCCGCGCCCGACGCCGTCTCCGCCCTCGCGCGGCGCGGGGCGACGGCCGTCGTCGTCGGGCTGGCCGCCGACCAGGAGGCGTTGCGCCGCGCCATGACGGCCGGCGCGCGCGACTTCCTCGTCTGGCCCTTCTCGGCCAGCGCCCTCGCCGAGGCCCTCGCCGACCTCGGCGCCGCCGACGACGAGGCGGCCGGGCCCGTCGTCGTCACGAGCGCCGCAGGCGGCGTGGGCAAGAGCCTCATCGCCCTGAACCTGGCGGCGCTTGCCGGCCGCCGCGCCGAGGAGCCGGCCGCCCTCGTCGACATGGACCTCGACGGCGGATGCCAGGCGCTCTACGCCGGCGTCGCGCCGCAGGCCCACCTCGGCGACCTCCTGCGCCTCGGGCGCGCCGTCGACGACGACGCGCTGCGCAGCGCGGCAGCGCGCGTCCCCGGCGTCCCCATCTCCCTCTTCGCCTCGCCGGGCGAACCCGGCACCTGGGCGGCGACGGACGGCGACGACCTGGCCGGCTGGCTCGACCGCTTCCAGTTCGCCTTCGCCCGGGTCGTCGTCGACCTCCCGGACGTGTGGGACGAGAGGGCGCTCGCCGTCGTGCGCCGGGCGCGGCGGACGGTGCTCGTCGCGGCGGCGGAGCTCCCCTCCCTCGCGCGTACCGCCCGCCTCGTCCGGCGCCTGCGCGAGGAAGCGGGCCTCGGCCAGGACCGCGTCACGGTCGTCTGCAACCGCGTGCACCCGCTCATGATGCTGAACCCGAAGGCGATCCAGGAGGCCCTCGGCCTCCCGACCATCCAGGTGCCGTTCGACGAGCTGGCCGCCCGTTCGGTAGCGAGCGCGCAGCCGCTCGGCGGCCGCCGCTCGCCCTGCCCGTTCCTGCGGGCCGTCGAGTCGATCCACGACGCCGTCTGGCCGGGGTCCGGGCCGACGGCCGAGCGCGTCTCGCTCGCGCGCGAGCTGCGGTCGCTGGGGGCCGATCTGGCCTCGGGCGCGGGGCCGGCCCCGATCCCGCATCTCTGAGATCTGCGGCCGGGCGCCGTGCGCGCCCGCTTGCCGACCGCGAAGGGAGGCCGCGCCTTGGACCTGACGTCCGCGACGATCCTCAACCAGACGTTCACGCGGGCCTTCCGCGGCTACGAGCCGGCGGAGGTCGACGCCTTCCTCGAGCGCGTGGCGCGCGACGTCGACCTTCTGCACGAGAAGGTGCGCCAGCTCGAAGGCGAACGGCGCGAAGCGGAACGAGAGCGCGCGAAGGCCGCGGAGCTCGCCCGCCTCCTCGAGGGCGAGCGACAGCGCGCGGCCGGGCTCGAGGGCGAGCTGGCCAGGGCGCGCGAGGCGCTCGCGGAAGCGCGCGCCAAGGGCGGCGAAGACGCCCGCCGGCGGGCCGAGGAGCTCGCGCGCGAGCTCGAGCGGTACCGCCAGATGGAGCAGGAACTCGCGAGCGCCATCCTCGAGTCGCGCACGCAGGCGGCCCAGGTCCGCCAGGCGGCCGAGGCGCGCGCGGCCGAGATCCTGGCCCGGGCCGAGGCCGAGGCGGCGTCGATCGTCGAGTCGGCGCGGGCGGAGGCCGAGGGCCAGGTGCTCGCGCGGCGCGAGGAGGCGGAACGCCTGGCGGCGGAGCAGGCCCGCATCGAGGAGGAGCTCGCCGAGATGCGACGCCGTACCGAGCTCCTCTCCGAGCTCCTCACCGGCTTCCAGGGGAAGTTCCGCGCCGCCCTCGCCGAGTTCGCGCGCCTCGTCGAGGCGCTCGCCCCCGAGGAGCGGCCGGGCGTCGTGCACCTCGACGCCTTCAAGAAGACGAGCCGCTGACGCGGCACCCTCGGGACCGCCTCACGCACCCGGCGGGCGGCGCGGCCGGAAGGGCGCCTTCGCCCCGCGCAGGACGTCTCCCGCCCAGAGGGCGTAGGCGGCGAGGGCCGCGAGCAGGACGAGAAAGAGGACGAGCGCGGCGAGCGAGGTCGCGAGCCCGAGGGCTCGGAAGAAGAGGGCGCCGAAGTCGGGCGGGCGCGCCGCGCCGTAGGCCGGCAGCACGACGATCGACGAGAAGTAGAGGTGCACGACCCCCGACCAGACCCAGCGCGCGAGGACGAGGCCGACGAGCGCCGCGGCCGCGAGGTAGGCGCCCGGCACGGGGCCGGTGCGGCCCCAGGCGCTCCGCCGGCGGATCTCCCGCATGACGAGCGGCCTCCCCACGCGGCCGACGTGTGCGCCGGCCGACCGCACCCGGTCTATGCGGAACGCGCGCCGAGGGTGCGCTGGCACCTACCCGACCCGCTCAGAGGACGCCGGCGTCGTCGGGCGTCGCGAGGAGCCGGAGGCCGAGCCCGGCGACCGTCCAGAAGCCGAGCGCCGACCGGAAGTCGTGGAGGAGGCTGTTCGTGCCGCTGTGGAGCGCCGCGGCCAGGACGGCGCAGACGACGCCCGCGAGGAGGGCCCGCCGCGGCCCGGCCCGGCTCCGGCGGAAGGCGCGGATGGACGCCCACCAGCCGAGGGCGAGCGTGCCGAAGACGAGCGCGAAGCCGACGAGGCCTTGCTCGGCGAGCGTCTTGAGGTAGGTGTTGTGGGGTTCGCGGTTGCGCAGGCCGCGGTCGATCTCGGGGTGCTCCCGCACGTAGACCGGGATGAGCGTCGAGTAGCTGCCGGTGCCGACGCCGAGGAGCGGCTCGTCGAGCCACATGTAGTACGCCGTCCACCAGAGCTGGAGGCGCTGTTCGAACGAGAGCGACTCCTCCGGCGCGAAGGCCGAGGTGGCGCGGGTGACGACGCCCGGGAAGACGAGGGACGCGACCACGACGTAGGCGAGGGCCGCGACCAGGATGCGCCGGTCGAGGATGAGGCCCAAGACGAGCACGGCGAGGGCGACGGAGTACCAGCCTCCGCGCGTGTAGGAAAGCAGGATGCCCGTCGCCACGAGCACGGAGGCGAGCCAGGGCACGATGCGCCAGCGCGGGTCGCAGGCGTAGGCCGCGACGATGGCGAGGGGGAGCGCCGGGGCGAGGTAGCAGGAGAGCGTGTTCGCGTTCCCCGTCGTCGACCAGATGCGCGTGATCTCGCGGGTCGACCAGTCGTGGAGCGCCATGTACTGCTCGAGCCCGACGAACGAGACGACGACGGGCCCGGCCAAGACGGCGGCGAGGACGGGCAGAAAGAGGCCTTCGCGGCCCGAGAAGCGGTAGACGGCGTAGGCGGCGAGGCCGGAGGCGAGGATGAGGAACCATTCGCTCCAGGCCTTCTCGGGCCAGACGGCCCGCCCGTTCTCGAAGGCGGCCCAGGCGACGTACGCGGCGTAGCCGGCGCCGAGGGCGAGGAGAAGCCGCCGGGCCGAGGGCGCGACCGGCGCGAGGGGCCGGCGGGCGAGGGCCGCGTAGAGGCGGTCGGCGAGAGCCCAGGCGACGGCGAGGAGGCCGGCCAGGAGGGCGGTCGCCTCGCTCGACACGCACCACCCGCCTCGGACGTAGTGGTACGGGTAGTCGAGAGGGGCGGCCGCGAACGGGATCGCGAGGGCGAGAAGCGCGAGGGTGTCGCCGGCCAGCGAGAGGAACGGGCGCTCGCGCGGCGCCTCCTCCGGCCCCTCAGGGGACGAGGCGAGGCTCATGGGCGACTTCCCTTCTGCGCCCGTCGGCCGTTCACCTCTTCGCGCGCGGGGGCAGGCCCGGGGCGGGCCGAGCGCGAAGCCATGGCGCGCTTAGGGCCGATGCGCCGGGCAGCCCAGCCCCGGCCGAGGCCCAGCGGAAGGGTGAGGGACGGGTGTCGGGCAAGGCGGCCCAGTCGTTGAAGGAACCGGATCGGACGAATCCGCTGCGCATCGTCCAGCTCCTCCTCCGGCAGGCCGTCGAGCTCCTCGGGCTCGACGCCGACGTCTACGAGATCCTGCGCGAGCCGCGCCGGTTCGTCGAGGCCAGCGTGCCCGTCCGGATGGACGACGGGCGCGTGCGCGCGTTCACAGCCTACCGCTCGCAGCACACGAACGCGCTCGGCCCCTCGAAGGGCGGCGTCCGCTTCCACCCGGGCGTGACGGCCGACGAGGTGAAGGCGCTCTCGATGTGGATGACGTTCAAGACGGCGATCCTCGGCCTCCCCTACGGCGGGGCCAAGGGCGGCGTCGTCGTCGACCCCCGCCGGCTCACCTCGGGCGAGCTCGAGCGGCTCGCGCGCGCCTACGTCGACCAGCTGGTCGAGGTCCTCGGGCCCGACGTCGACATCCCTGCGCCCGACGTCAATACCGACGAGCGGATCATGGGCTGGATGAGCGACGAGTACGAGCGGCTCGTGCGGCGCCACGCGCCCGGCGCCTTGACCGGCAAGCCGCTCGTCCTCGGCGGCTCGCGCGGACGGCGCGAGGCCACGGGCCGCGGCGTCGTGCTCGCGATCAAGGAGGCGGCCGACCGGCTCGGGCTCCGGCTGCGCGGCGCGACGGCGGCCGTCCAGGGCTTCGGCAACGTCGGCGGGGCCACGGCCCGCCTCCTCCACGCCCTCGGCGTACGCGTCCTCGCCGTCGACGACGTCGAGGGCGGCGCCTATCGCCCGGACGGCCTCGACATCCCGGCCCTCGTCGACTACGCGCGCGCACGGGGCACCGTGAAGGGCTTCCCGGGCTCGGCCGACATCTCGGCCCAGGAGCTCCTCACGCTCGAGTGCGACATCGTCGTGCCGGCGGCGCTCGAGAACCAGGTCGACGCCGAGGTGGCGGAAGGGGCGCGCTGCCGCATCCTGGCCGAGGCGGCGAACGGCCCCACGACGCCCGAGGGCGACGAGATCCTCGACGCGAAGGGCATATTCATCATCCCGGACATCCTCTGCAACGCGGGGGGCGTCACCGTCTCGTACTTCGAGTGGGTCCAGAACCAGACGGGGCTCTACTGGACGGAGGAGGAAGTCAACGAGCGGCTCTCGGCCAAGATGCGGGACGCCTTCGCCGACGTCTTCCGCATGCACCTCGAGCGGCGCGTCGACATGCGGACGGCGGCGTACATGGTCGCCGTCGGCCGCGTGGCCGAGGCGCTCGCCGCGCGCGGCTGGATCGCTCCCTGGACGATGCCGTTCAAGCCCCGGGCGTAGAGGTGGCCGGGCGTGAAGTGGGGGCTCGCGCTCGGGGGCGGCGCCCTGAAGGGCGCGGCCCACGTCGGCGTGCTGGAGTGCCTCCTCCGGGCGGGGCTCGCGCCGGACGTCCTCGTCGGCACGAGCGCCGGCAGCCTCGTGGCCGCCATGGCCGCGGGCGGCATGACCCCGCGCGAGATGGCCGAGGCCGCGGCCGAGCTCACGGCCGACACGCTCCTCGACATCCGCGCGAACGCCCTCTCGCTCGCCTACATCGGCTCGCGCACGATGCTCGAGGTGCTCGGCGTCCGGAGCCGCTTCCTCCGGCCGACGCCGAACGGCCTCGCCCCCGGCCGGAAGCTCCTCGACTGGATCCGCCGGACGCTGCCCGAGCGCGACCCCGACCGGTTGCGCCAGAGCTTCGCCGCCGTGGCCACGGACCTGCACACGGGCGAGATGGTGCTCCTCGGAAGCGCCCGCCATCTCCCCCTCGTCGCCGAGCCGGGGGTGGCCGCGGTCGTCGCCCGCGACCTGGCGGCCGCCGTGCGCGCGAGCTCGTCGATCCCGTGGCTCTACGCTCCGGCCCGGCTCGCCGGCCGCATGCTCGTCGACGGCGCCGTCGTGAGCCCCGTGCCGGCCTACGCGGCGCGGCTTCTGGGGGCCGACGTCGTCGTGGCCGTCGACCTCGGGCGCGACGACGGCGAACCCGAGGAAGTGCGCGGGATCGCGCGCACGCTGAACCGCGCGATCGACGTCGCCATGCGGCGGCTCAGCGACTTCGAGCTCCGGCTCTACGCCGACCTCGTGATCCAGCCGGCCGTCGGCCGCGTCCCCTTCACCGACGTGCGCCAGATCCCCGAGCTCGTGCGGCTCGGGCGCGAGGCGGCGGAGCGGGCGCTCCCGGCCGTCGAGGCGCTCATCCGCCGGACGGCGCCGCCTCGTACTTCGACGGGCACTTCACCGTGACGTCGGTCGCCACAAGGCGCCCGCCCTCGAGCCGCCCCGTGACGACCGACTCCAGGCCCTCGCGGAAGACGTCGGGGCGGACGCCCCGGTAGACGACGGGGACCGAGGCCCCGCCCCACTCGAGGCGGAAGTCGAGCTCGGGCACGGCCGGCCGCCAGTCGATCGACCCGGGCGCGATCCTCCCGTGCACGCGGATCGTGCGGCTTGCCTCGGCGGGCGAGAGCCGGGCGAGCTGGTCGACGTCGTAGTAGTACTCCGCGGCGTCGGCGAAGGTCGTGTAGGCGAGGGCGGCGACGGCGAAGAAGACCGCCCCCAAGACGACCGCGTTCCGCGTCCTCCGCCTCACCGTCCCCACCCCCCGGCGCGCCCGGCCCGGGCGCAGGCGGCCGTCCTCAGTGCTCCGGCGCCCCGGCCGAGATCCACTTCTCGATCGTCTTCTTCGCCGTGTCCGGGATCGGCTGGAGCCCGAGCGGCATAGGCGGCACGTTCGCCGGGTTCGGCTTGCCGTTGATCGCGAGCCAGAGAAGGCTCTCGTCGGGCTTGCCCGGCACGATCACGGCCCCGTCCTGGCCGCCTTTCATCGCGTCCTGGTAGCTCGCGAGGCTCAACCCGCCGCTCGCCGTCGCGATGTGGCACTGGGCGCAGTACGCCTGGAAGATGCGCGAGACGTCGCTCCACTTCGGGTTCTCCGCGACCGTCGGGGGCGGCGGCGCCACCGTCGAGTGCTGGCCGATGTAGGTGAGCCCGACGAGCACGAGCACCGTCGAGGCCATGGCCGCCATGGCGAAGGGCCGCCTGCGGAACGACCGGTGCCGGTTCCGGTCGTAGAGCGGCAGGAAGAAGAGGGCCAGGATGGCGAGGAGCGGCAGGATCACGATCGCGAACACGTCCGCCCAGTAGTACCCCGGCACGAACTTGAGCAGCTGGTAGAGGAACATGAAGTACCAGGGCGGCTTCGGCTCGTAGTGCTCCTGGTTCAGGGGGTCGGCGGGGTCGGTGAGCCCCGGCATGAAGAAATAGGCGACGACGGCCAGCACGACGGCCGTCAGGCCCATGAGGGCCGTCATCCCGAACGTCCCGTACGGGAAGAACGGGACCATGCCCTTCGGGATCTCGACTTTGCCGCGCACGTGGCGCGTGGCCCAGTCGCGCGGCAGCATCCTCTCGGCCTCGGTGACGCCGAGGCGGAAGACGAGCCCGACGTGGAGCGCGATGAGCGCCACGAGCACCATCGGCAGGACGAGCACGTGGATGGCGAAGAAGCGCGAGACGGTCGCGCCCGAGAGGAAGAGGCCGCCCCGGAGGAGGCCGGTGAGCCAGTCGCCGATCCAGGGCGCGTAGCCGACCATCGCCGTGCCGACCATCGTGGCCCAGTAGGCCTCCTGGTCCCAGGGGAGGAGGTAGCCCGTGAACGCGAAGGCGAGCACGGTGACGAAGAGGAGCGTCCCGATCATCCAGATGACCTCGCGCGGCTTCTTGTACGCGCCGACGTAGAAGACGCGCAGCATGTGGAGGAAGACGACCACGACCATGAAGCTCGCGCCCCAGTAGTGGAGGCTGCGGACGTAGTGGCCGACCGGGTCGGCCATGATCTGCTTCACGGTCGCGTAGGCGGTCGGCAACCCCTCCGCCGTCGGCACGGTGCTCGGCGAGTAGACGGTGGCGAGCAGGACCCCGGTGACGAACTGGTTGATGAAGACGAAGATCGCCGCGAAGCCGAGGTAGTCCGCGTAGCTCTCCTTGCGCGGGATCGGGTGGTAGAGGGCTTCGGTGACCTCGTCGCGGATGCCGAGCCGCTCGTCGAGCCAGCGGTAGGCGCGGCGGCCCAGATCGCCGAGGCGGCTCACGAGATGATGCCCCCCACCTTCACCCGGCCGCCTTCCTCGACGACGAGACGGCGGCGGAGCGGGCGGGGGGCTGGCGGGTGGATGACGTTGCCGTGGATGTCGAAGGCGCTGCCGTGGCAGGGGCACGAGAAGCTCGTGCCGGCCCACGTGTACGGGCACTGGAGGTGCGTGCAGTGCATGTCGTACGCGACGAGGCCTTCGTCCTTGAGCCGCACGATCCAGGCCCCGCCCTCCGAGCCCTGGTTGTGGGTCACCTTGAGGACGGGCGGGTCGCCGACCTTGAACTCGTCCGAGGAACCGACGTCCTCGAGCTCGATCTTCGCCTGCGACGGCGGCCAGAGGTAGCGCAGGCCGAGGCCCGCGTACGCGAGGGCGAGAAGCCCGCCGATCGTCCCCATGCCGAGGAGGAGGAACGTGCGCCGGGTGACCTCGCGCGGCTCGTCCTCGGGAGGCCAGCCGCCCAGCGGCACGTCGTCGTCCGGACGCTCCAAATCACGCACCTCCGCGCGCCGTCGAATTCCGCAAGTACGATAGTGTCCACCCGTGGGAGCGTCAACCGCGCGCGGGCGCGCCGGCGATCAGCCCTCGCCGCGCGACTCGGCCTCCAGGACGGCGATCTCCTTGCGGAGCTCGGCGATGCGCCGGTCGAGGCTCCGGAGGTAGAGGAAGAGCGCAAGCCACACGACGCCGTAGCCGACGACCAGGTACGTCACGCCGTCGTATCCCCCGTCCGCACGCGCGCGGCCGGCGCGCCCCGGGCCTCGGCCCGCCCCCGGAGTTCGAGCGCCAGTCCCCGCAGCGTCTGCAGGTCCAAGGCGAGCCAGGTGAGATAGGCGTAGAGGGCGGTGAACGCGCCGACGGCCACGAGGAGGCTCGTCACCATCGGCGGGGCCAGCTCGACCGAGGCCGGGTGGAAGCCGCCCCAGAGGCGGGCCGAGAGGTAGACGACCGGCACGTCGGCGAAGCCCACGATCCCGACGACGGCGGCCACCGTGCCCCGCCGCTCGGGCGACTCGACGCTCTCGCGGATGAGGAGGTAGGCGACGTAGACGAACCAGAGGAGGAGCGTCGTCGTGAGGCGCGGTTCCCAGCGCCACCAGGTGTTCCAGACGGCGCGAGCCCAGAAGGAGCCCGACACGAGCGTGACGGTCGTGAAGACGACCCCGACCTCGGCCGAGGCCGCCGCCAGGCGGTCCCAGACCGGCCGGCGCGCGCGCAGGTAGGCGAGGCTCGCGAGGAAGACGACGCCGAAGGCGAGCATCGCGTTCCAGGCGGACCCGACGTGGACGTAGAGGAGCCGCACGACCTGCCCCATCGTGGCCTCGGCAGGCGAGAGGACGAAGGCGAACGCGAGGGCGAGGGCGACGAGCGCAAACGAGAGCCAGGCGAGCGCCGCACGCAGGCGGGACAACGCCGCTTCTCACCCCTCCAGGGCGTACGGCGCAAGGAGCGCCAGAAGCGCCAGGAAGATGATATCGTACGCGCCGAGAAGCCGCAGCCAGAGCTCGGCCGGGCCGAGCCCGCCCCCCGTGAGCGCGCCGTCGAGGAGGCGCACGCCGCCCATCGCCACAGGCGAGAGGAGCGGGAGCGCGAGAAGCGTCGGGAGGAGCTCGCCGCCCCGCAGACCGGTCGCGACGAGGGCCACGAGCGAGGCGACGGCGGTGAGCCCGACGGTGCCGAGCGCGAGCGCCACGGCCGCGCCAGCGGGCGAGGCGATCGTGGAGAAGCCGATCAGGCTGAGGAAGACGGGCGTCAGGACGGCCTCGGCGACGGCGACGACGAGCGTGCCGAAGAGCCACTTGCCGAGCGCGAGGGCGGCCGGGTCGAACGGCGCCGCGGCCAGGCCGAGGAGCGCCCCCCCGTCGCGCTCGCGGGCGTACGAGCGCGAGATGCCGCCCTGGGCGGCGAAGAAGTAGGCGAGCCAGAGGACGCTCGCGGCGACCGGCTTCGGGTCGCGCACGAAGGGGTCGACGGCGAGCGTGAAGAGGACGACGAGGAGGAGCGCGTAGAAGAAGACGCCTGCCGACGTCTCGGGGCGGCGCCACTCGAGCCGCCACTCGCGCCCGAGGACCAGCGCCACCTGGCGCCAGAAGGCGACAGGCCGCGGCGCGCCCGGCGCGCCGCCCTGCGCCTTCTCGGCCTTCATGCCCCGGGCCCCGCCGGGCCGCCCTCCCCGCCGTCCGC
>JADGHG010000063.1 GCA_019689585.1 Clostridia bacterium | reverse complement strand
ACCTCCGCGAGGACGCGGTTCACCTCGTCGAGCTCGCGCCGCCCCACGGGCGCCTCGAGCTCGACGAGCCGGTGCTCGACCTGGCCGTCGTCGGTGACGAGCACGAGGAGCGCCCGGTCTTCGCGCACGGGCACGACGCGCAGCGTCTCGATGCGGCAGTTCTCCGTCTGCGGGCGCGTGACGAGCGCGAGGAAGCGGCTCGCCTCGCTGAGGAAGCGGGCCGTGGTGCGGATCGTCGCCGTCGTCTCGCGCGCGTCGGCGAGGATGCGCTGCGCGACCCGGCGCACCGTGCGCTCGGCGGGATCGGTGCGCACGAAGTGGTCGACGTAGTAGCGGTAGCCCTTGTCCGAGGGGATGCGCCCGGCCGAGGCGTGCGGCTGTTCGAGGTAGCCCGAGTCGACGAGGTCGGCCATCTCGTTCCGGATCGTCGCCGGGCTCAGCGCGAAACCGTGGTTCCGCACGAGCGCGCGGCTCCCGACCGGCTCCCCGCTCGCGACGTAGTCGTCGACCACGGCGCGCAGGATTCGTTCCTTACGATCGTCGAGCATCGCTGGATCGCTCCGGATCGGACTCTACCCCACGCATGTTAGCACTCGCGACCGTCGAGTGCCAAACGGGCGGCGGCGCCCCGGCCGTCAGCCGAGGGCGAAGCGCTCGAAGACGAGGTTCCCGAGGAGGAGTCCCTTTCGCGTCAGCCGGATGCGGTCCTTGCCGAGGGCGACGAGGCCGGACGCGGCCAGCTCGCGCAGGTCGGCCGCGAAGACCTCGCCCGGGTCGAGCCCGAAGCGGCGGCGGAGGACGCGCCGGCTGACGCCGCGGAGCCGTCGGAGGCCGAGGAGCATCGCGTCGGCGAGCTCGCCCGCCGGCCCGCGCACCTCGGTCGCCTCGGGGTCGAGGGGACGGACGCCCTGGACCACCGACTCGCGGTAGCGGCGCAGGTTGCGCGTGTTGCCCCAGCGGACGCCGTCGACGTGCGAGTGGGCGCCGAGGCCGAGCCCCAGGTAGTCGCCGTTGTCCCAGTAGACCAGGTTGTGGCGGGAGGCGAAGCCGGGCCGCGCGAAGTTCGAGATCTCGTACTGCTCGTAGCCCTCGGCGCGGAGGAAGGCGCGGGCCTCCTCGTACATCTCGGCTTGCGCGGCGTCGTCGGGGAGGTCGAGGAGGCCGCGCTCGCGAAAGGCGTAAAAGGGCGTCCCGGGCTCCACCTCGAGGCCGTAGGTCGAGACGTGCTCCGGACCGAGCGCGACGGCGGCCTCGAGCGTCCGCCGCCACGACGCGACCGTCTGCCCGGGCAGCCCGAACATGAGGTCGAGGTTGACGTTCCCGAACCCGGCCCGGCGCGCCCCTCGGACCGCAGCCTCGACGTCCTCCCACAAGTGGCGCCGGCCGAGCGCGCGGAGCTCGCCCGGCTCGGCCGTCTGCGCCCCGATCGAGAGCCGGTCAGCGCCGAGCGCGCGGAGCGCCGAAAGCGCCTCGGGCGCGAGCCCCTCCGGGTTGGCCTCGACCGTCCACTCGCGCACGCCCGAGAGGTCGAAGCGGCGCGCGAGCTCGGAGGCGAGCCGACGAAGCGCCTCGGGCGGCGACACGGTCGGCGTGCCGCCCCCGAAGAAGACGGTCGCCACGCGCGCCCCCCGCGGCACGGCCGGCACGGGCCCGCCTTCGGCGAGCGCGAGCTCCGCCTCGGCGACGAGGAGCTCCACGTACGCCTCGGGCCGGCCCGGCCGGTAGAGCGCCACCGCGAAGTCGCAGTACGGGCACTTCGCGCGGCAGAACGGCAGGTGGACGTACAGGGAGAGGGGCCTCGCAGCCGGCGTCCTCATCGCTCCTCTCCCGTGCGCAGGACGGCGAGGAAGGCCTCCTGCGGGATGTCGACGCGGCCGACGCGCTTCATCCGCTTCTTCCCCTCGCGCTGCCTTTCGAGGAGCTTGCGCTTGCGCGTCACGTCGCCGCCGTAGCACTTCGCGAGCACGTCCTTCCGCAGCGCGCGGAGCGTCTCGCGCGCGACCACCCGCCCGCCGACGGCGGCCTGCAGGGCCACGTCGAACTGCTGGCGCGGGATGAGCTCCTTCAGCTGCTTCACGAGCTTGTGGCCGCGCGCCTCGGCCTCCCCTCGCGCGACGATCGTCGCGAGCGCGTCGACCGGCTCGCCGGCGACGAGGACCTCGAGCTTCACGAGGTCGCCTTCCTCGTAGCCGTCGGGCCGGTAGTCGAGCGTCGCGTACCCGCGCGAGCGGCTCTTCAGCTGGTCGAAGAAGTCGAACATGATCTCCGCGAGCGGGAGCCGGTACGAAAGGCGCGCCCGCTCGCCGCCGAGGTAGTCGAGGGCGAGGAACCGGCCCCGCCGGCCCTGGCAGAGCTCCATCACCGGCCCGACGAACTCGTGCGGAGCGATCACCTCGGCCAGTACCATCGGCTCGGCGATCGCCTCGACGAGCGAGCGGTCCGGGAGCTTGGCAGGGTTGTCGATCTCGCGCACCTCGCCCGAACGGAGCCGTACGCGGTAGACGACGCTGGGCGCCGTCGTGACGAGGTCGAGCCCGAACTCGCGCGCGAGCCGCTCGCTCACGACCTCCATGTGCAGGAGGCCGAGGAAGCCGCAGCGGAAGCCGAAGCCGAGGGCCGCCGACGTCTCGGGCTCGAAGACGAGCGCCGCGTCGTTCAGCTGGAAGCGCTCGAGGGCTTCGCGCAGGGCGTCGTAGTCCTCGGCCGAGACGGGGTAGACGCCGGCGAAGACCATGGGCACGGCCGGCCGGTAGCCGGGCAGGGGCATCGGCCTCGGCCGGTCGGCGTGCGTGACCGTGTCGCCCACGCGGCACTCCTTGGCCGAGCGGATCGCGGCCGCGAAGTAGCCGACCTCGCCCGCCACAAGCTCGTCGACCGGCACGGGCTGCGGGCGGAAGACGCCGACTTCCGTCACCTCGTACTCGCCCCCCGACTGCATGAGCCGCACCCGGTCGCCTCGGGCGAGGCGGCCGTCGAAGAGGCGCACGTACGGCACGACCCCCTTGTAGGCGTCGTAGCGCGAGTCGAAGATGAGCGCCGCAAGCGGCGCCCCAGGGTCGCCCGCGGGCGGCGGGATGCGCTCGACGATCGCGTCGAGAAGCTCCTCCACTCCCACGCCTTCCTTGGCCGAGACGAGAAGGCACTCGTCGGGCAGGAAGCCGAGCTCGCCCAGCTCCCTCCGGGCGCGCTCGGGGTCGGCGTTCGGGAGGTCGATCTTGTTGACGACGGGGACGAGCGCGAGCCCGTGGTCGAGCGCGAGGTGGAAGTTCGCGAGCGTCTGCGCCTCGACGCCCTGCGTGGCGTCGACGAGCAGAAGCGCCCCCTCGCAGGCCGCGAGCGCCCGCGAGACCTCGTACGAGAAGTCGACGTGGCCCGGCGTGTCGATGAGGTTGAGGACGAACTCGCGTCCGGCCGAGGGCCCGCGGGACGGCCGGTAGAGCATGCGCACGGCCTGCGCCTTCACGGTGATGCCGCGCTCGCGCTCGACCTCGAGCTGGTCGAGCACCTGCTCCGACATGGCGCGCCGGTCGAGCGTGCCCGTCCGCTCGATCAGACGGTCGGCGAGCGTCGACTTGCCGTGGTCGACGTGGGCCACGATGCAGAAGTTGCGGATGTCCGGCATACCGGCATTCTAGCGCCCGCCGGCCCCGCCTTCGGCGCGCGGGGGGACGCGGCCCTCGCGCAGGAGTTCGGCCAGGACCGGCGCCACGATGCGCGCCGTGCGCAGCTCTTCCGCCATCGTGTTGCCGACGCCGCCGACTTCGAGGAGCAGGGCGCCCGGCGCCACCTGCTGGTTGTAGCGGCCGTCCTCGACGAGGTAGGGCTGGCCGTCCGGCCGGCGCACGAGCCCGGGCGCCCGCCGTTCGATTGCGTCGGCGACGACGGCGGCGAAGGCCGCGTTCTCGCGCCAGCCGGGGTGCGGGAGGAGCTTGTCCGTCCCGACGACGAGGAGGACGCGCGCGACCGTCTCCCCGCCGACGACGGCCGTCGTGGCGGCGCGCTCGGCCGAGTCGCGGTGCAGGTCGACGACGAGCCGAAGCGAGGGGTAGCGCGAGAGGAGCGGGAGGATGCCGGCGAGCGAGCGCTCGTAGGCGCCGACCCGGCCTTCGGCGTCGTAGAGGGCCCGCGAGTGGACGACGCCGACGCCGAGCCGGGCCAGCTCCCGCGCGAGCTCGTCCCCCACGCGCACGACGTCCGCCGCGCGGTCGGACGAAAACGGCGGCGAGCCCCGGGGGAGCTCGGGGAGGAACGACTCGGTCGCGTGCGTGTGGTAGACGAGCACGAGCGGGTCGGACCCGAGGAGGACGACGTCGCCTTCCGGGCCCGCCTCGGACGCCACCTCCGACGGCTCCTCCGAGGGGCCGGGGCGGGCGGCCGGCCGCGCGAGGGCCGGCAGGCTGGCCGCGAGCCAGGAGAACGGGTCGTCCCAGCGGAAGCCGCCCGCGAGGAGCGAGACGAGGTTCGCGAAGGACGGCCCCCGCCACGCGAAGGCGGGCGGCAGCGCCCCCTGGCCGCCCGGGTCGGCCGAAAGACAGGGGAGGGTGAGGCGCAGGAGCTCCGCCCACATCTCGCCCCCGGGGCGCCAGAGGAGCCAGGCCGGCGGCGGGGCGGCGATCCCCGGCGCCGTCGCGCGGGGCGGCTCGGGCGCGAGCGCCGGCAGCTCCGAGGGCGCGAAAGCCCCCGGACGGATGAGCAGAAGCGCGAGGAGGAGGCCCGCCAGGTAGGCGAGGACGGCGCCGGCGGGCGGCCTGCGCCGGGGCAGAAGGCGCGCGAGGCGGGCGCGCATGACGGCGGCTCGCCCTCCCGTGCGATGCCTATGGCCCGCGGGAGGCGCGCATGTCCCCCGGCCGGGCGCGGGGATGAGCCCCGGTCAGCGGAGCTCCGTGGGCACGAACGCGTCGACGATGCCGATGACGAGCGACGCGATGAGCGCGCCGACGACCGAGACGGCGAGCTGGCCCGGGACGACGAACTGCGCGGCGTAGATGACGACGGCGCCGACGACGAAGCCGACGACGCCGCGGGCGTAGGGCGAGATGCGCCGGCCGAAGACGGCCTCGACGATGTAGCCGAGGATCGCGATCACGAGCGCCGCGAAGAGCGCGCCCACGAAGCCGCTCACGCGGAAACCGGGCACGACGAGTCCCATGAGCCAGATGACGATCGCGGAGACGACGAAGCGGACGACGGCTCCCAGCACGGTCCCACTCCCCTTCGCCACGTCAGCCGTTACCGTGCCCGAAGGCCTTCGGTTCTATGTGCCGGCCGGCCCGGGCCGGCTTGTGAGGCGCCGGGGCCGCTGCTAGAATGGGGCGCGATCGCCCGGGAGGTGAGGGAAGTGGCCAACATCCGTTCGGCGGCCAAGCGGGCGCGCCAGGCCGAGGCGCGCCGGCTGCGGAACCGCGCGACGAAGAGCCGCGTACGCACCCGCCTCCGCCGGTTCTTCGAGCTCGTCGCCCAAGGCGAGGTCCAGGGCGCCCGCGAGGCGCTCCGGCTCGCGATGAGCGCCATCGACAAGGCCGTGAAGAAGGGCGTGCTCCACCGCAACACGGCCGCGCGCCGCAAGTCCCGCATCATGAAGGCCCTCGTCGCGCTCGAGGCCCAGAAGCCGAAGCGGCGCGGGGCCCGCTCGACCCAGAGGAAGTCGGCCGCCGAGGCGTAGCCGCCTAGCCGCCGGGCTCCGGGTCGGCGTGAGCCACGATCCGGCCGAGCGCCCAGGCGAGCGCTCCTTCGTCGTCCCACTCCCCCGCCTTGACGCGCCACTCCGCCTGCCAGAGCGCCTCGACCGCGCGCGCGAGCTCCTCCGTTCGGAACCGGCGCGCCGCCTCCTGGGCCCGCCGCACCCGGTAGGCGTTCGCCCCGATGCGGCGAGCCGCCGCCTCCGGGCCGAGGCCCGCCTGGGCGAGCTCCTTCGAAAGCCGCATGATCCGGATCTGGCTCGCGACGAGGGCGAGGACGCCGAGAGGCGACTCCCCCCGCGCGAGGATCCTCTCGAGCTCGCGCCCCGCCCGTCGGGCGTCGCGCGCGCCGAGCGCGTCGACGAGCGCGAAGACGCCTTCTTCTTGGTCGCCGCTCACGACGTCGAACGCGTCCTCGCCGATCGCGCCCCCCTCGGCGAGGAGCGCCATCTTCTCGAGCTCCCGTTCCAGGCGGTCGAGGTCTGCGCCGACCGCGGCGACGAGCCGGGCGGCGAGGCCGGGGGCCAGCCGGAGGCCGCGGGCCGAGGCCCAGCGCCCCGCCCACTCGGCCGCCTCGCGCTCCCCCGCCCGGCCGAGCCTCTCCGCGGGCTGGCGGCAGTCGACGAAGCCGCCGAGCTCCTTTATCGCCCGCGCGACGGGATGCCTCGCGTCGACCGGCGCGCGCGAGCGCAGGACGACCGTCACCCCGGGCGTGGGGCGCGAGAGCCAGGCGAGGAAGGCGGCTTCGCCCCGCGGCCGCCCGTGGCCGGAGCCGCGGGCGAGAAGCCCCGCCGGCTCGTCGACCGTCACGACCCGGCCGCCGCCGCCCCAGGACGGCGCTAGAAGGAGGGCGACGAGCTCGTCCCAGGGGAGCTCGTCGCCCGGAAGGCGCGGGGAGTCGAGCGCGGCGCGCGCGGGACCGACCTGCGCCGCCTCGAGGGCCTCGCGCACAGCCTCCGCGGCCAGGCGGCTCGGGCCGGAGAGGAGGTAGGCCGGCTTCACGTCACCCTTCCGGATCGACGCGACCGTCCTCTCGTACGGCGTCACCCGCGGCCCGCCCCCCTTCGGCCCCGCCTTGGGCCTGCGCGCCCGGCTCCGGGCCCGGTGCGGCCGCCGCGCGCGCCCCAGGCCCCCAGAGCGCCCCGACGACGGCGCTCAGGATCCCGGCGACCGGCACGGCGAAGAGCGCGCCCCAGACGCCCGCGAGCTCGAAGCCGGCAAGAAGCGCCAAGACGGCGAACGACGGCGGCAGGCCCACCGCCCGGCCCGTGATGCGCGGGGCGAGCACGTGGCCTTCGAGCTGCTGGATGGCGACGAAGTAGAGGGCCACGTACAGCGCAGTCCGCCACGAGACGAGGAGCGCGAGCGACACGGCCGGGATGGCGCCGAGCACCGGCCCCGCCATCGGGACGAGCTCGAAGAGGCCCGCGACCACGCCGATCACGGCGGCGTAGGGCACGCCGAGGGCGAACGTGCCGAAGCCGGCGAGCAACCCGAGGACGAGGGCGAGGAGCAGCTGCCCGCGCACGTAGGCCCCGAAGAGGCGCGCCACGATCGCCGCCGCGCGGTCGTAGTCGGGCCGGTGCCGCTCCGGCACCCAGGCGCGCAGGGCGCGCCCGAGCCTCGGCCCGTCGAGCATCAGGTAGATCGTGAGGACGGCGACCAGGATGACGTCGGCGAGGGCCGCGCCGACGCCCGAGACGACGCCGAGGACGCCGTTCAGGAGCGCCGCGCCCCCCGCCTCGAGCCGCGCGCCGAGCTGCGACCAGAGGGCGCCGTAGTCGATCGTGACGCCGAGGTCGGCAAGCCACTTCTCCCAGGCCGGCGCGCTCTGCGCGAGCCGGTCGAAGTAGACCGGCAGCGCCTGGACGAGGGCGTTCGCCTGCGCGACGAGCGGGCGCATGAGGAGAAGCCCGAGGCCGACGGCGAGGAGGATCGCGACCGCGACGACGAGCGCCACGGCGAGCGAGCGGCTCGCCCGCTGCTCCTCGAGCCTCGCCACGGCCGGGTTGAGGAGCACCGACAGCACGAGCGAGAGGACGCCGACGAGCAGCGTGTGGTGGACGGCCCGGCCGATCCAGACGAGCGCCCCGGCCAGGGCGACGGCGAGGACGAGGACGCTGAGCCGGACGAGCGCGTCGGTCCAGACGCGCCGCGCCTTCTGGCTCAACCGCCTCCCCCCGTCCCCGCGCCAGATTCGCGGCAGGCGGCGGCCTCCCCTCTCGCCGGCCGGCCGTCCGACTCCGCCGGAGGCGCGGGCCAGGCGGCCGGACGACCGCCCCCGCGGGCGAGCCAGAGCCGTTCGCCGTCGGTCCGGACGATCACGGCCCCGCCCTCGTCCGTCCGAAGGAGGGGGATGCCGAGATCGCGGTAGCGGGCGAGGACGTCCTCGTCCGGGAGGCCGTAGCGGTTCGGGCCGACGGAGAGGACGGCGAAGGCGGGGGCGACGGCGCGCAGGAACTCGGCCGTCGACGACGTGCGGCTTCCGTGGTGCGGCACCTTGAGGACCGTGCTCGCGAGGCAGACGCGCGAGCGGAGGAGCCACGCCTCGGCGGTCGCCTCGACGTCGGCCGTGAAGAGGAACGAGACGCGGCCGTAGACGAGCCGGAGGACGACGCCGAGGTCGTTGTCGGGGTGCGGGGTCGCGGGCGGCACCGCGGGCGGGTTCAGCACCTCGAGGCGCACGCCGTCGGGCAGGCGGAAGACCGTCCCCGCGCGGGCTTGGGCGAGCGGGGCGCCTTCTTCGCGCAGGGCCGCGCGGAAGCGGCGCCAGGCGTCGGTGTCGGCCGGGCGGCCGGAATAGAGGGCGGCCGCGACCGGCCAGGCCTCGACGACCGGCACGAGGCCGTGGAAGTGGTCGGCGTCCGGGTGCGTCGCCACGACGAGGTCGATCCTCTCCACGCGCCGGAAGGAGAGGAGGTCGGCGAGGGCTCCCCCGCGCTCCTCGGGCGACGGCGCGGGCGCGAGGCGGGCATTCCCCCCGTCGACGACGAGCACCTCGCCCGACGGCGTGCGGATGAAGGCGGCGTCGCCCTCCCCGACGTCGAGGAACGTCACCTCGAGCGTGCGGGCCGCGGGGCGCCCGAAGGCCCAGCCGAGCCAGGCGGCGGCGACGAGGGCGGCCAGGCCGCCGAGGAGCGCGCGCCGCGGCGCGACGGCGCTCGCCCAGCCGATGCGGGCCACGGCGAGGGCCACGGCGAGGCCGAGGCCGACGGCGGGGATGAGCCAGGTGGGAAGGGGCGGCAGCGAGCGGCCGACGTCGGCCCAGGCCGCGGCCAGCCAGGCGAGGGCGTGGAGGACCTGGCCGGCCGGCCAGAGGACGGGCGCCGGCGCGCCCCAGGCCACGAGGATCGCCCCGCCCAAGGCGAGCGGCAGCGCGAGGTCGGCGAGGGGGACGAGCGCCAACCCGGAGAGCGGGCTCCACCAGGCGACCCAGCCGAACGCGGCGAACGAGGCGGGCGCCGTCGCCGCGCTCGCCGCGACGCCCACGGCGAGCGGCCCGGCGAGGGCGGGCGGGAGACCGGCCTGCCCGAGCCGCCGCGCGACGGGCGAGGTCCAGAGCACGACGCCGCACGTCGCGAGGTAGGAGAGCCGGAAGCCGACGTCGAGCGCGAGGGCCGGCCGCCAGAAGAGGAGGGCCAGCGCCGAGAAGCCGAGGGCCGAGAGGGCGTGGGGCGGCCGCCCCAGGGCGCGGCCGGCGGCGGCCGCCTGGAGCATGAGCCCGGCCCGCAGCGCCGAGGGCGGCGCCCCGACGACGAGGACGTACGCCCAGACGAGCGTCGTCACAAGCCAGGTCGCCGAAGCGGCGAGACCGCCGAAGAGGGCGAGCGCGGCGCCCGCGAGCACGCTCACGTGCATGCCGCTCACGGCGAGGACGTGCGCCGCGCCGGCCCAGCGCCACTCGGCCCGCGTCTCCGGCGGAAGCGCCCCCCGCTCGCCGAGGACGAGGCTCTTCGCCAGCGCAGCCGACGGCGGGGGGAGGGCGGCGTCGAAGGCTGCCGCCAGCGCCTGGCCGAGAGCGGCCGAGAGCCTCAAGGCCAAAGGCGCGGCCGGGTGGGCGAGGCGGCTTGCGCCCTCCACCTCCAACTCCCACGCGACGCCGCGCGCGAGGTAGTACGAGCGGGCGTCGAAGCCCCCGGGGTTCCGGGCCGGGCGCTCCCGGGCGAGCCGCCCGGTGAGCCGCCAGCCTTCGCCCCGCGCCGGCGCCCGGCCGTCCGGGAGGAGGCGCTCCCGCAGGAAGGCCGAGACGGCCAGGCGGTGGCCGAGCTGGTCGCGCCCGCGGAGGACGACGACCCAGCCTCCCTGGGCCGGGGCCGAGTCGTCGACCCAGCCCTCGAGCGTCACGAACTCGCCCGGGGCGAAGGCGGCCGTCTCGGCCCAGACCGCCTCCCCGCGCGCGAAGCCGGCCGCTGCGACGAGCGCGAGGGCGAGGGCCGACGCCTTCGCCCCCCGCGCGCGCCCGCCTTCGCCGCCGCGGCCGTCCCCCCGCGCGAGCGCCCGCTCGTCGCGCTCGGGGGTGGGCGGGCCGCCGGCCTTCGGGTCGGCCGCCGCGCGGAAGACGGCCCAGGCCAGGATGAGCGCGGCCGCCGCCAAGCCGTCGAGCGCCCGTACGGCGCAGGGCGTGACCGCCCAAGGCCCTCCCTCCGCGCCGACGAGCGGGGGGAGGGTGAGGGCGAGCTCGGCGCCCAACCAGGCCGCCCATGCGGCCAGCCAGAGGGGGGCCGGGC